>CAYJWT010000046.1:0-9082 GCA_964373935.1 uncultured archaeon
GTTTCATCAAAGAGCAATTTTGCTTTTTGCCGCCCAAAAATTTTTATTGCTGTCTGGAAGTCTGTTCCTGAGCCGAAATACAGTATGCCGGAACTGCTTCCTGTTGCACCATAACAGACCTTTGATTGCTCAATAAGAATAACATTATAGCCATGCTCTTGCAAATTCACTGCACAGTTTGCTCCCGCAATTCCAGCGCCCACCACCACTATATCTGCTTTGCTGTCCTGTGAGAGTTTTGGAAAGTTTGTTTGTTTCACCCAAAAAGGGTTTGGGTCAAAAACAGGGTACACACAATAATGTGGGGGCAGGTTATTTAAATATTTTTTCCCTGCTTTTATTATGCGGAAAATTTTTTTCTGTCTAATTGCGTTTATTATGTTTTCCGGCTGCACGCAACAGGGCCGACAGAACCCGCAGGAGGCACAGGAAAGCACTGCCTGCTTTCCAAATGGAAAATGCATTTCCATTGAGGTTGCTGACAGTGCTGATGAAAGGGAACAGGGGCTGATGTTCAGGAGAAACCTTTCCCCTGGCACCGGGGTGCTGTTCGTTTTTGAAAGCCCCGGGCAGCATGGATTCTGGATGAAAAACACCCTCATCCCACTGGACATAATCTGGATGGATGCCCAGGGAATAATTGTGGGAATATTTGAAAACGCACAGCCATGCGGAACAGAATATTGCCCCATAATGGCCCCAGAGCTGAATGCATCGCTTGCAGTGGAAGTGAACGCAGGAATGGTGCAGGAAAACAGAATTCAGGAAGGGGAAAGAGTTATTTTAAGATATAATAAAGAATGATTGATGGTTTTGACTTGGGAAAAAAATAATTCAGAACAAGTGCCCCATTTTTGTTTTTTTTGTTTCAAGGTATTTCCTGTTGAAGTCAGTGGGAGGAATTTTCAGCGGGATTCTTTCCCTGACTTTTATGCCAAATCTTTCAATCTGCTCAACCTTGTCAGGATTGTTCGTGAGCAGCACAATGCTTTTTACTCCCAGCAATTTGAGTATTTGAGCTGCCGCCTCATAGCTCCTGAGGTCGTTTGAAAAACCAAGGCTGTGTGCTGCCTCAACAGTGTCAAGCCCCTTATCCTGCAGTTGATATGACATTATTTTGTATATTAGGCCCAGTCCCCTTCCCTCCTGCTCTTTGTCATATATCAGCACTCCTTCCCCGTTCTCCTGGATTTTTTTCATGCTCTCAACCAGCTGCTCGTGGCAGTCACACCTTAGAGACCCAAAAATGTCTCCCGTAATGCAGCCGGAATGCACTCTTACCATAACCCCCTCTTTTCCAGAAACATCGCCTTTTGCAAGAGCGGCAAACTCCTGGTTTCCTGTTTTGAGGGAAAAAGCCATTATCCTGAATTCCCCGTACTTTGTTGGCAGCAATGCTTCTGCCATTTTCTCAAGCATATTATCAAAAAAAGCCAGTAAATTGTTTAAAAAAACATTGGCTTACCAAAAAACCGTTAATCTTGCAGGAGAGTGTGCAATTCAGCCATAATTTTCCTTATTTGTTTTAATTACTTTGTTCCCAATTTTTTTCATGGCTTTTGTAATTGAGGCAAAAAATGCCACCAAAACCTACATTGTGGGGGAAGTAAAAGTGCATGCCCTGAGGGGCGCAAGTGTTGGGGTAAAAAAAGGGGAGTTTTTTTCAATCACCGGCCCAAGTGGTTCTGGAAAAACCACCATGCTTGATGTAATGAGCGCACTGCTCAGGCCAACAACCGGGGAAATTCTAATCTGGGAAAGGCCTGTATCAAAAATGAATGATGCAGAGCTTGCGGCAGTGAGGGGAAAAACAATCGGGTTTGTTTTCCAGGGCTTTTACCTTATCCCAAGGCTCACTGCATTGGAAAATGTCATGCTGCCATTATGGTTTCAGGGAATCCCTGCACCAGAAAGAAAGAATACTGCGGAAAAATTGCTCGGGGAAGTGGGATTGGAGGACAGGATGCTGCACAAACCCAATCAACTCTCCGGCGGCCAGAAGCAAAGGGTCGCGATAGCAAGGGCACTGGCAACAGACCCTGAAGTGATTGTTGCAGATGAGCCCACTGGAAACCTTGGCTCAAAGTCAG
Source organism: uncultured archaeon (assembly GCA_964373935.1). Classification (GTDB taxonomy): domain Archaea; phylum Iainarchaeota; class Iainarchaeia; order Iainarchaeales; family CAYJWT01; genus CAYJWT01. The sequence continues at coordinate 2,091 of CAYJWT010000046.1, forward strand.
GGGCAACAGCCTAAATCAGTTTTTATATTATTGCAAGTTTATTGATTTTACATGGACTCCAAAACCAGTGTTCAAGAGCTCAAGGATATTGTGAAAAAGTTCTGTGAAGACAGGGATTGGGATAAGTATCACAATCCCAAGGACCTCGCAATAGGGGTTATTACCGAGGCATCCGAGCTGCTTGAACATTTCCGCTTCAAGAGCGAAAAAGAAGTCAAAGAAATGCTGGAAAGCCCTGCAAAAAGAAAAGAAATCACGGAAGAAATGTCCGATGTGCTGTACTTTATTCTCCGCTTGGCGCAAAAGTATGACATTGATATCTCAACAGAACTGAAAGAAAAAATACAGAAAAACGAAAAAAAATCCCCTGTGGAAAAAGCAAAAGGACAGAACAAGAAATACAGCGAGTTATGAATTTTTTTACTATTTATTACTGATTTTTTCCCTTATTTTTGTTGTCTTGAAAACGCTTTCGTTCAAGGGCTTTATCCTGACAATTTTCCCTCTCCACTGAATTTTTTCCTCAAGCTCTTTTTTCAATTGCTCATGGCTTGGCTTCTGGTCATAGCCCAAGGCAATAATGTCCGGAGAAAATTCTTTCACTATCCCTGTTTTGTCTTTCACAAAATCATGCCCGAGAACTGCTTTGTTGACAAACTTCAATGAGGAAACAAGCCTCAGCCTGTGCTGCTCATTGAAAGCAGGATAATGCCCCTTGATTGCCTTCACACTTTCATCCCTTGCAACCACAACAACAAGCTCTTTTCCCAGTTTTTTTGCCTCTTTCAGGTAATGCAAGTGCCCTGGATGCAGCAAATCAAAGGTGCCAAACGCCATTACTATTTTGCCCTTCATGCAATAAAACTTGTAGGTTAATGCTTAAATAATTGTTTTCACTAATAAATGTTGCCATGAACACAGAACAACGCATATCTTTGATTAGAGAAGTGGGCGAGGAAATAATTACTGAGGAAGAACTTGTTTCCCTGCTTGGCAAAAAAAAGAAGCCTATTGCATACGATGGGTTTGAACCGAGCGGAAAAATCCACATTGCCCAGGGCATTCTGCGCGCAATAAACGTAAACAAGATGGCGAAGGCAGGGTGCAAATTCAAAATGCTTGTTGCTGACTGGCACGCGTGGGCAAACAACAAGCTGGCGGGAAAACTGGAAAACATCCAGCTTGCGGGAGAATACATGGAGGAAGTGTGGAAGCAGTGCGGCATGGGTTTGAAAAATGTTGAGTTTGAGTGGGCAAGCGACCTAGTAAAGCAAAAGGGCTACTGGGAAAAAGTAATGATGATTGCAATAAACTCAACCGTGAAGCGCATTCTCAGGACATCCCCGATAATGGGAAGAACAGAGGAAGAGGCAATGCAGGCAAGCCAGGTTTTTTACCCGTGCATGCAGGCAGCAGACATTTTCCAGCTCGAGGCAGACATTGCACAATTGGGAATGGACCAGAGAAAAGTGAATGTCCTTGCAAGAGAGCTTGGAGAAAAACTTGGTTACTGGAAGCCAGTTGCAGTGCACCACCACATGCTGCTTGGATTGACATTCAAAAAAACGGACGCAGAAGGAATAGAAAGAAAGATTGCACTGAAAATGAGCAAGACAAACACTGATTCCGCAATATTCATGACAGATTCGGAGCAGGAAATAAAAAGAAAAATAATGAACGCATACTGCATGGAAAAACAGGCAGAAGAAAACCCTGTTCTTGAATACTGCAAACACCTTATTTTTGAAAAAAACAGGGAAATGAAAATAGAAAGGGACAAAAAATTCGGAGGGGATGTTGTGTTCAAAAGATATGCAGAGCTGGAGCAGGCATTCTCGGCAGGCACGCTGCATCCAATGGACCTGAAAAACGCAACAGCAGTTTACATAAACAAAATGGTTGAACCAGTGAGAAAGCACTTTGAAAAAAACACAAAGGCAAAAGGCCTGCTTGAAAGAGTGAACAGGCTGGAAATAACAAAATAGGGGAGCTTTGCACAAAAGCTCAATTCTGCACATAAAGGGATCAAAATGCCAAAAAGGCGGTAATTTTATAAATAAAAAAGACTAATTTTTAGCAATGCCGAAAAAAACAAAGAAACCCAAAATAAAATTTGAAAGCTTCAGACTAACTATGGCAAAAAAAGCCATGAAAATACCGGATGTCCCCCAGAGTGTTATGCTCATGAGGAGACTTATCGCAAAAAGTACTTTAATTGTACAGCCCTTTTTTTTAAAACTCAGCAAAAAAGGAAAGCAAAAAGCAATGAGCCTGTTTTTAGATTGGATAGAAAAAACACATGAATTAACATTCAGCCCTGCTGCAAAAAGACTTAAGGCACAATTAGACAATGGCCAAATTAATTTGGAAACCTATAGTAAAAAAGTAAGATCACTCGCTGTAGCGTTTGAAGCTCAAATGGCTTATGAAAATTTCAGAGAATTCTGTAGCCAACATAATATAACCTCACAAGTTGCACAACAGTTTTATAATGATTATGTAAAATTAGAAGAAAAATTAAAAAACTTGAAGAACCCCTAAATGTACAATGTATAGTCTGCACAAAAAGGGGTTTAATGTACTCCCTTTTTGTGCAAAGCTAAATAAGGGGGGAAAAGTATTTTATACCACAAAGCCCAATATCCTGCATGCACTTGAACATTTTGGCGCCAAAGGATGCTGTTGAGCAGGCATTCAAGAAACCAAATGTTTTTCTTGCTTTCATTGTTGTTCTGCTCGCTGGTGCAATAGGGCTGGGTGTTGCGGCAGTCCTTGGTGTGGAGGTAAACGCACAGGCAACAATTGTTGCAACAGAAATAAGAACAATTGCCAGGTTTATTGCATTCATTGCAATTTTTGCCGTGCTGTCCATGCTGGCAAGAAGAGAGCTTGGCAATTTACAGGGCCTTGCATCAGCGCTGTCACTGGGCTTTTTTGTTAATCTGGCTGGAGCAATAATTCTTGCCCTTGGAACGAAATTGTTTGTATCACAGCAGGCAATACAGTCAATAGTGAATGCTCTTTTTGGCCAGGAAAACATTTTTGCTCTTGCAAACACCCTCAGGTTTTCAGGGACAGTGAACATACTAGGGGTGTTCATTCTGGCGCTGTTTTCATTAGGCCTGGCAACAATAAATGTCATTATCCTATATTATGTCAGCAGGCAGTACCTTTCAGTTAACAAGGTTTTGGCAATATTGCTTGCCCTGCTTGTTCCATTGGCAATTGTACTTCTGCCGGTGTGATTTCACTAATATACTGAAAAAGATTCTTTCCCATGAAATAGCTTTAAATTTCTATCGGGTAGAACAAAATACTTTTGGATATGGCCAAAGTAAGATGCCCGGAATGCAGTGCGAGGTTTGAGAAAAACCTCAATGACTATGATGAAGGCGACACGATAGAGTGCCCGGAGTGCGGTGCAGAGTTGATTGTGGAATATGATTCTCTTGGCAAGCCAATGGTAAAAACCCCGAAAGAAAAGTTCCTTGAAGAAGATGATGAGTTTGAGAGCGAGGAAGAATAGGAAATCTTAAAAACCGTTTCCCCCAAGAAATAACATCGGCTAAATTATTTAGTCATTTTGCGGGTGTTTTCATGAATGAAACTGATTTGTGGGATCCTTTCAAGCGGCTGAGAAAGGCGGAAGAAAAAATGAGAAGAATGCTTGACATTGATTCCTTTGAGCCTGGCTTCAGGGAACCACTGGTTGATGTTGCTGATATGGGAAAGCAAATCAGGGTTGTTGCAGAGCTGCCTGGAGTGGAAAAGAAAGATATTGAACTCAGTGTGGACTCAATTGGTCTCAGGATTTCAGCAAAATCAGGATTTGAAAAAAAGGAAGAGAAGAAAGAACAGGGATATTTTTACCACGAGCGCCGAATGCAGGGCTTTTTCCGCACTATTCCATTGCCAGTGGAAGTGCTGCCTGAAAAAGCAATTGCAGAATTCAAAAACGGCATTCTTTCAGTCACAATACCAAAAAAGCGCCCTGGAGAAAAACAGAAAGGTCATATGGTAAGCATAAAATAATGGCATTCCGGTTTTTATTGGGTGATTATCTTTTTGGCGACAATATTTATTGCCGCAGGGACAATCTCAGCGCATGCTTTTTCTGTTTTCTTTCTCAGAGATCCCAATGTTTCTTTTCCGCTTAACGAGAATTTTTTCTGCGCAATTATTTTCCCAGTGTCCATTCCTTCATCAACAAAATGGATTGTGCAGCCGCTGAACCTTTGCCGGGATTCGAGCACTGCAGGAAAAACCTTTTTGTCAATTCCCGGAAAAGCAGGTAAAAGAGAGGGATGAACATTAATTATCCGGCTCCTGAATTTTCCCACGATTTTTTTGCCCAAAAGCTTCCTGAAGATAGCGCAAACAACAATATCTGCACGCTTTTTTTCAATGCACGCAGATATTGCATTGTCAAATTCCTCCCTTGAAGAAAAACCCCCCGCATCAACAAAAACAAAAGGAATCCCAAGGGATTTGGCTTTTTTTCTTGCTGCTGGGTTTTTCTTGTCAGAAACAACAACACTGATTTTTGCGCCCAGCACGCCGTTTTTTATTGCTGCATTAATCGCTTCAATGCCCCATGTTCCGGAAGAACACAAAACAGCAATTTTCGGCTTTCCAGAAAAATCCAAAAAAAACCACTTTTTCCACTAATGCAAGCAGGCAATTTATTTTTAATCCGTTCTTTAGCTATAGCTATCATGACAAAGCTTTCCGCCCTGAAAAAAGCCGACAAGGACATTTACGATGCGGTAATAGGGGAAACAAGAAGGCAGGAACAGGGAATGGAGCTTATTGCCTCCGAAAACTATATTTCCGAAGCAGTGCTTGAGACAATGGGCACTGTGTTCAACAACAAGTATGCGGAAGGATACCCGGGAAAAAGGTATTATGGCGGGCAGGAGTTTACTGACGAAATAGAGAGCATTGCAATTGAAAGGGCAAAAAAGCTTTTCCGCTGCGAGCACACCAATGTCCAGCCGCATGCTGGCGCTCCAGCAAACATTGCGGCATATTTTGCGCTAATGGAGCCGGGAGATACGATAATAGGCATGGATTTAAGCCATGGGGGGCATCTTACCCATGGCCACCCTGTAACATATATAGCGAAAATTTTCCGTTTTCTCAGGTACAAAATGAAAAACATTGAAACAGGGGAAATTGACTATGATGCACTCGAAAAGCTTGCGTTGAAGGAAAAGCCCCGGATAATACTTGTTGGCTTCTCTGCATACCCAAGGGAAATTGATTACAAAAGAGTAAGGGAAATAGCTGACAGGTGCAATGCAGTGACAATGGCAGACATTGCCCACCTCGCAGGGCTGATTGCAGGGAATGCGCTCAAAAATCCTTTTGATTTTGGCTTTGATGTTGTAACAACAACCACCCACAAGACCCTGAGGGGGCCAAGGGGGGGAATGATAATGTGCAGGCAGGATTTTGCGCAAAAAATCGACAAGAGTGTTTTCCCCGGTTTCCAGGGCGGCCCCATAATGCAGATGATTGCCGCAAAAGCAGTTGCATTCAGGGAAGCAATGAAACCGGAATTCAAGAAATATGCTGCCCAAACAATCGCAAATTCCAAAGCAATGGCTGAAGAGTTCATGGAAAACGGCTGCAGGCTGATAACAAACGGCACGGACAACCATCTTGTGCTGATAGATGCAGTGAAATCATTCAATCTGACAGGAAAGCAGGCAGAGCAAACGCTGGACAAAGTCGGGATAACCCTGAACAAGAACATGATTGCAGATGATTCAAGGCCACCGATGGATCCTAGTGGGATAAGGGTTGGAACGCCTGCAATGACGACAAGGGGTGTAAAAGAAAAAGGATTCAGGCAGACTGCAAGCTGGATAATGGAAGCATGCAGAAACCACGATAATGAAAAAAAAATAGAACAGATAGAAAAAGAGGTAATCCAGTTCTGCAAAAAATACCCGTTGCCGGGAAAAAACCATTAAAAATTAAAAGCAGGCTTCTTTTACGTTAAAATTTGAGTTAGCTATAAAGTTTTTGTATTCCTGCTATATCGCCAGAATTCAGGCTTCTTTTCTTTGTTTCACCAGTGCTTACAAACCTGAACATTGTTTCCTCGGTGCAGCCGTCTCCTGGATGCCCCATTCCGCCAGCGTGCCCAATTTCATGGGCAGCAACATTTTGCAGGTCCATTAATGATGCATTAACAGTAGCATCCCCCCAATTGTAATCAAGGTCGTCATAAACCTGGTCAAATTCAACAATTTTTCTTCCGAAAATAGGGCCGGAGAAAATGCCCCAAACGATTGTTACTGCAACAGCGCCGGGGCTTGAAATGCTTCCAAACATTATTTCATTCTTGCCGTCAGGGCTTGCGGTATCAAAACCATCCACAATACCAGAAAGATTTCTTGTCCCAAAAACATCAAAAGCAACTTGGTCATCCCAAGCATTCAGTCCTGCTTCCATTGCGTTCGCAACAAATGCTGCGCTCATTCCGTCAGCATTTGTTGTGTCAAGAATATATTGCTCTGTTGTTTTCCACTTTGTGCCTTTTGCAAGGAAAGCATAGCAAGTTGCGCCCCCACTTGTTGCAGTATGGCCTGGTGAATGGCTGAATTCTTCCTTATAATCAACAAAAGCAATCCCTTCAACTGTTTCTCCATTTACGGTTGAAATGCCGAGACTGAAAACACCAGGCGCAAGTTCAACTGCATGGCTTGGGATTGTTACAACAGCATGCCCTTTTGAGGGCGCAACAGGTACAGTGATGTCAGGGGTTGCGATAGCCACTCCAGCTGCAAATAAGAACACCAATAAAACAAGCAACCCTAAAACACTCTTCTGCATAATTAACTTACGCTTTTGTAGTATAAAAAAGTTTCTTTGAGATTATGTAGTTTTTGTCTGTTTCTATTGCGCCTGTTTTCCAGGAGTTCTCCATTTTGTGCAAAACATTGTTGAAAACCAGGAAAGAAAGCATTATGCCAAGCGCAAAC
>CAYJWT010000047.1:0-9070 GCA_964373935.1 uncultured archaeon
CAGGGTCCAAAGCCCTGCATACTTGGCCTCTATACTACGGGGCTGTATCAAAAAGAATTGGGCTTGCTTTCGTTTAAAAATGTTTTTGAGCGGAATTTTGTAATAAAGATATAGACGGTTTTTAGTTATGGTGGGCCTGTGGCTCAGTGGTAGAGCACACGACTGATAATCGTGGGGTCGGAGGTTCGATTCCTCCCTGGCCCATTTTGGAATTATAAAATTCAAGAGGATTTTTGTTTCCATCCAGAATTTCTTTTCGCTGATAATAGTTTAGGTTTGGCGGACAGAAACAGTACTTTTTCCAAATCAAATATTTTGACAGATAGTTTGGGTTCCGAGAACCAATCAGATCAAACCATTTAACACTGTTCCTTCTGCCACTAATTGAAATACAATGCCCAATGTCTTCCTTTCCAATTCGTTTGTCAAAAATTTTGCTAACTCTTGTAGAGTGTGAAATTCCTATTTTATCCAATATTATAGCAATTCTTTTAACCAAATTCGGACTTTTTGTTTTAAGCACAACAACTTGGTAGGAATGGACTGTTTTATTTTTGTTTTTAAATCCAAAATGAAAATCAGTGTCAAATATTCCACTGATACAAGCAAGAGTATGAGACAAACCAGCATCAAGAACAATTGAGGGAATATCTACAACGCCACATTTTTTTCCTAATGGCAAGCCGCAAGATTTATTGTAAAAACTAAGTACAGCTTTTGACCTGAATTGTATTCCACAAGTTCCATCTAAAAATTCCCTGTTTTTCAATTCTAAATTAAACAGTTTTTTGTACAATGGAATTAATACATTTTTATACCAATCTCTTTCGTTTATTGCTTGACAACAGAAATTATATAAATAATCGACTCTTCCCGTGCTACGATAAATATTCATTGAACCATCACCTATATGTGCCCCAATCACGTAACATAAATCCAAAGAAAGTTCTCTGGGCAAAATAACTTTTTTTATTAAATCTTTTTTGCTGAAAAAAACCACTGATGTATCCAACACAGGATTTGTAATAATAGATTGACTCTTCAAGCAATGCCGATTATTCTCTTCAACTTTAGTCTTATGTTTTTTAAGCAACTCAGCATACTGCCAAAACTCTTTTAGGTTCTGGTTAATTAAAGATGCCTTTATTCGTTTTTGAATTTCTTTTATTCTCAAGAGCCATTTTTCTCTGCCCTTTTTTGCCCCCCAACCTGGATGCAGTTCTTCAATAATAAAACCTGAAAAATATTCATATTTTGGAAAAATTTTGCAGATTTTCTCAAAAACCCTTTTGGGCAAGAGTATTTTCTCTCGACGCATATCAAACAAACATCTTCTAGAAAAACCGGCAAATTTTGCAAAACCTTCAAGATTATTAAACTCGGCATAAATGACTGTTTCTAGAAATTCGCCCTGTCTTCCCTTCTGAAATTTTAGCCTTTTGTCCATTGGCAACTGCATTTCAGATTTCTGTTTTTCTGGTTAAAATTCTCTTCTGGACACCGGAGTTCCATTGAACATAACTTCAACCACCTCGGCAAAATAAAGAACAAAGCAAGGATTGCGACAGGAAACAAGCCAAACCCAATCTCTTTCGTAAAACCTGCACACTCCAATGAAAGAAAAAAAACAAGCACAGAGATTAATAAACATTTCCTGTTTTGGTCGATCAACGAAACTATGTTTCATCAAAGCATTTTGTTCTATAAATCTCGTTTTTTATTTCCTGGCAGATGCCTTCATTCTGGGTTTTTACTGCAATGGCATAATAGCAGCTCCCTATAAGGATGTTTTCCGAAATGTTGTCGCATATTTTGCGGTCAAGCAATTCGATAGCAGTATTCTTGTAGCAGGAGTTCGCAAAAGTAAGGGAAATGTTCTTGGAGCAGTGCCCATCGTCCTTTAATGAAATGGCAACCTGCTGGATGCAATCTGCCTTTGTTTCCTCCCTTTCAATAAGCAAGCACTCATCAGAATTATTGTTCTGCAATGCAACCCTAAAAAGGCAATTGTCTTTCTCAAACTTTGTTTCCAAGGCATTGCATTCCTCTGGGCTTGCCTTGGAGACTGTTTCCGGAAAGCTTTCTTCCACAGTTTCCTGCTGTGGCGGCTGCTCTGGGGCATCCTGTGTTCCCTGATAGTCTGGAGTGGAAGTGCAGCCCAGCAAAAACAGCAGGGAGACTGCGAAAAACCAGAAAAACCATTTTTGCATGGAGATATAATGAATAAAAAAATTTAAGTATTGGAATGTTTTAATAGTTGCCATGCAGAAGCCTGTTCTTGCTCTCGCTTTTTTTTTGGTAATTCTAACAGGGGCACATGCTCAGCAGGAAAAAATTGAAGTGATAGGAGTGGAAGCAAAGCTGGAGCAGGAAAACATTGCTGTGGAAATAATTGCCCTGAACAAGGGCACAGTGGGAGGAAACATAAAAATCACAACCAGCTATTTCGGCCAAGTTGATGAAAGGAACGAGGAAGTGCCCCCTGATTCAACAAAAAAGCTTACCTACATTGTGCACAATGTAAAGCCGGGAAACATAAAAATGTCAATAGAAAACGGCGTGAAAAAGTTTGTTGAAATAACAATCCCTGAAAAAAGCACAGGCACGCAAGACCTTTTTGTCAGGGAAATAAGCGCAGAGAACTATTTTGCAAAAGAGGAAAACAACAGTCAAAACATTGTTGAAAAAATAGAAATAAACCCCTATTATGCAGCTGTTGGAATTGCGGTTATTTTTCTAATAATTGTTGCAGCAAAAATCATGCTGCCAAAAAGAGGAAAGAAGTTCGAGATGGAGGAAATTGAACTGGAGAAAAATGCTGAGCTATTAAAGGAAGCGGATGAAGCAAGGAAAACGGGAAAAATAAAAAAAATACGGGTTTAAAAAATTCAGCCAAAGCCCTGCCAGGCATCCACAAAATTGTCCACTATTTCGTCGAAAAAACTCCTTTTGTAGTACTGCAGGATAAGCGCAATCCTTTCCTTTTCTGGAACGGAAAAATAGGTTTTTTTGCCAGACTGCTTTTTTTCCACTACTCCTGCTTGGACAAGCTTGTCAAGGTGCCAGGATGTTGTTGAGGGAGAAAGAGAAACGTTTTTTGAAATCTGGATGTTTGTTGCTTTCCTCTTTGGGAGAAGAAAAACAATTATCTTTCTCAGGCTGTCCTGCCTGAGAATGCCCATCAGCGGCTGGTTTTCCCCAAGCTGCTTTCCCCTTACAGAATAATACCTTACAAACTTTCCCTCTTTCACTACCCTCACAAGGTGCCTTTTTGAAAGAAAGTCAAGGTGATATTGCAGAGCCCCTGTTGCAATCCCTGTTCTCCTCTGCACTTCCCTGAAATGCAGGCCGGGGTTCCTGTTGACGGAATTGTATATTTTTCGCCTAACATCAAGCGCCAGTGCTTCCTCAAGGTCCTCATCCATTGCAATTACCCTATTTCCTGAAGACCGCCAAAAAAAGCGAGGCAAAAATCAATAACTCAAAAACATTCTCGGAACTGTCAGAAAAAAAGCTTCCCGGGCTCACAAAAACGTCCAGAATCTTTAACAGCCACTTGAGCGCAAAAAAGGAAAAAGCCCCTGCAATGAAAAGAAACTTTTTTGAGCTTGTTTTCCTGTATGCTGAAGCAGCAAGAAAAAGCATTCCAACCGCAAGCAGGAAAACAACAATCTTGATATATGGGTCAATCGCCACAGCGGCCTCTGCAAGAGGCCTAAGAAAATCCCATGCATAATCAGCCAAAAAAACTCACCATCCTTAAAGATTTTACCACAACAAAGGTTTTAAATCTTTCAGTAAAAAGAAAAAAATGGAAGAGCATCAATTGCCCCTTTGGGGAAAAAGTGAGGTGAAAAATACAATTGATGCCTTTTGGGGATTATAACTATTACATATTGCCGCCAGGGCTTTATAAATCAGTTTTGGTACAATTTTAACCATGGTACAATAATCAAACAATATTGGTTCAGGCACTGGCCAACAACGCTTTCACATGGCATAATAGGTTTCTGTTTCAAATTTTGTATGGCCATAAATTTCAATAGAAATGGACATGGTATAAGCCCCGCCTGACTTTCTTGCAGAAACAATAATTTGCGCGTCCCTGCCATAGGGAGAATCCGGAAGCTCAAATATAGCAGTGCCTGACTCGTTTTTGGCTTTTGACAAGGCTTTAACAAAAACCATTAATTTTTCCTTAAGCAGCCCTGGAAAAAAATCAGGCATGCCAAAGAAGTATTCTGGCTTCATTCTTCTGCAAAAACCTGAAACTTTCTGGAAAAAAGACCGTTCCATGTTCGCCCTGAAGCGCTGCTGTTTTGCCAAATGCAGCTTTCCCCTCTTTTTTATTGCACTCTTTATTCTGGCAACGGCTTTCAGGACGCGCTTTTTCATTCCCCTTTCAGCCTCTCTTCAATCATCCTCTGCACTGTTTTCGGGTCTGCTTTTCCACTTGTTTCGCGCATTACTATGCCAACAAGAAAGTTCATTGCCTTCTGCGCCCCTTGTCTGTAATCAGAAACCGCGCCCTGGTTTTCTCCGAGAACCCTTTCAATTATTTTATATGTTTCCTCGCTGTCCAAATCCTTTAACAGCCCTTCCCGTGCAATGAAATCAATAGGGAGAATTTTTTTGTGCACATATGCGATCATTGCTTCCTTTGCATTCTTTTCAGTGATTTTTTGCTGCTCCAAAAGCTTCAGAAGTTCGGTTATGGCTTCCGGCTCCAGTTTTAACTCCTCCAAAAACAGGTTATCGCGGTTCAGTATTGCGGAAACCTCTCTTGTCAAAAAAGCCGCTGCAAGCTTTGGCTGGACTCTTTTAGCCAATTCCAAAAAAAGATTGCTTAAAGAAAAAGCTGAGGCAAGCACTTCTGCCGTGTAAGCATCAATTCCATATTCTTCCACAAATCTTTTTGCCCTCTGCCAGTGAAGCTCGGGAAGGCCTGTTTTTATTTCTGCAATTTCTTTTTCTGAGAGCTCGACCATTGCAAGGTCTGCATCAAAAATATATCCATAGTCCTCCTCCTGCTCTTTCAAGCGCAGGGATTTTGTTGAAAGGGTTTGCTCATCAAAGCCCCTTGTTTCCCTTGCTATTTTCCCCCCATCAGCAATCACTGACGACTGCCTTTTTATCTCATACCCAAGCGCTTTCTCTGCTGCCCTTGTGCCGGTAATGTTTTTCACTTCCACTCTCTCGTGCCCCTGCAATGAAACATTGCAGTCAACCTTCATTGCATTCACGCCCAAGCGGAACACCCCAAGATACCCAAGAATAAGGACAAGCTGGTCAAGGAAATCCCTCGCTTCATTTGGGTTGCCAATGTCTGGCTCTGAAACAATTTCAACAAGGGGAATGCCAGACCTGTTGTAATCAACAAGCGAGTGCCTTGAAGCAGAAATGCCCGCATCATGCACTAAAGCGGCAGGGTCTTCTTCAAGGTGAATGCGCCTTATTCTTATTTTTTTACCGCTTTTTAACTGCACAAAACCGTTAACCCCAACAGGCACCTCGTACTGGGTAATCTGATAGTTTTTCGCCATGTCAGGGTAAAAATAAGTTTTTCTGGAAAAAAAGAACTGGCTGTTGATAATGCAATTCAGGGCAACCGCTATGCGCAGCGCAAATTCAACCGCTTTCCTGTTCAGAACAGGCTTGCTGCCCGGCATTCCCAGGCAAACAGGGCAGGTGGAAGAATTGGGTTCTGCTGCATTTGTAGAACAGGCACAGAACAGCTTGCTCACAGTATCCAATTGCACATGGGTTTCCAGCCCAATAATAGGTTTTCTTTCCATCAAACTTTCACTTCCATCAAGTCTTTTGCAACCAAAACTTTTCCAGAAAAACGCTCTTTTACTTTTGAAACAACATCTTTTTTCTTTGATTCTGTTTCAGGAAGCAAATGGGTTAACAATAGTTTTTTTGTGTTTGCCTGCTCAGCAATCCTTCCGCACTCCTCTGCAGTAAGATGGTGATCTGTTTTTTTGTCAAAAAAACTGCATTCCAAGACAAGCAACTCAGCGTTCTTTCCCAAATCAATTATTTCGTCGCAAAACCCAGTATCGCCGCTGTAAGCAATTGCTTTGCCATTCGTTTCAACTCGGTAGCCAATTGATTCTTTACTGTGCTTCACTGGTTTTGAGGAAACTGCATAGCCAAAAAATTTTTCTTTGCTGTACTGCATTTCCTTTACTTTTATTTTATTGTGCTTGGAAATGTGATTCCAGATATTATTTAAGGAAGCAAAAAAATCCTTTATTCCGGGTGGGCCAAAAATATTTATCTGCAATGGAACAGCAAGCTTTTTGTCCACCAAGCCAAAACGATGAAAGAGGAAAGGCACAAGGTCGGTTGTATGGTCGGGATGAAAGTGAGTGAAAAACAGCGCATTGATTTTTGATGGGCTTGTGATTTTTTGCAGATTCTTGAAAGCCCCAAAGCCAAGGTCCAAAACAATTGGCTGTTCCCTATTGTCAATCAAATACCCTGAAGCTGCCTTTTTTGCACCAGAAATATAGGTTCCACAGCCAAGGACAGTGAGCTTCATTTCCTTGCACCTTCAATTGCTTTTGCCAGCTGCACAATCTTTTTTTCCTGCAAGTGTGCAGAGGTAAGCATTATGCCGACAGGCATTTTTTTCAGGAAGCCGGAGTTTACTGAAACATGGGGCAATCCGGCAAGGTTTGCCGGGATAGTGCATAAGTCCATTGCATAATTCTGCACTGGGGAAAGCCTTTCAATTTCAGAAAATTTTGGGGCAATGATGGGCATCGTGGGGTTAGCAAGCACATCACATTTTTCAAACGCGCTCCTGAATTCCTGAATGAGCTTTGTCCTGAGTTTCATTGCTTTGAGGTAATAGGCATCCCTGAACCCGGACATTCTTGCAAATGTTCCAAGCAAAATCCTTCTTTTTGCTTCTTCCCCGAATGCCTCGCTTCTCACCGAGGAAAAATACTCGTTGAAATTTCCTTTCAGTTCCTTGTGAAAGCCATAGCGCATGCCAGAGTACTTTGCAAGGTTTGTTGATGCCTCGCTTACAGCAATAATGTAATAGCAGGCAATGCCATATTTTGCGTTCAATGGAAGGGAAACTTCAGAAACCTTGACTTTCGGGACAAGTTTTTTTATTTTCTCTTTCACTATTGCCCTTACTTCCTTATCACAGCCCTCAAAAAACTCTTTCACCAGCCCCACTCTCATTCCTGCAATGCTTGGCTCTGCATCCGCAAGCGATTCATACTCCCCATCTAATGAGGTGCTTTCTTTTTCATCATGCCCGGAAATTATATCCAAAAGAAAAGAGGCATCATCAGTTGTTTTCCCCATTGCTCCAATCTTGTCCATGCTGTTCGCATAATCAATCAATCCATAGCGGGAAACCCTGCCATAAGTGGGGGTTATTCCTGTTACCCCGCAAAAGCTTGCAGGAGAGGCAATGCTTCCTCCAGTGCTTTCAGCAATCGAAACGTGAACTTTCCTTGAAACAGCTGTTATTCCAGCGCTTCCCCCGCTGCTTCCCCCGCACGCCCTTTTTTTGTCAAAAGGGTTTTTTGGGGCTTTGAACCCAACCCCGACATTCCTCGAAAAGCTCCCGAAGCCAAACTCGTCCTGGCTTGTTTTTCCCACAATTATTGCCCCCTCTGCCTTCACTTTTTCAACAACCGTTGCATCAAAAACCGGCTTGTATCCCCTGAGAATTTTGCTGCCGGAGGTTGTTTCAATTCCCTGAATGCAAATGCAGTCCTTCACTGAAACAGGCAGCCCAAACAGCTTTCCCTTGAAATTCCCAAGCTTTGCTTTTGCCTCCAAATCTTTCGCTTGCTCAATTGCCAAATCTGCGGAAATTGTGTTAAAAAAATTGTATTGCTTGTTCAATTTCCTTATTTCCTTCAGGGCTTTTTCAGTATGCTCCAGGACAGAAATGTTCCCCTTTTTCACTTCTTTTACAAACTCCCTTGCAGAAACTGCTTTTTGCATTCAAACCACTTTTGGCCCAATGAAGTAGCCATTCTTTTTGTGCTTTGTGTTTGAAAGCGCCTGCTCCTGTGAAAGGCATTTTTCTTTCCTGTCCTCGCGGAAAACATTTTTTAGGGGAACTGGCTGGAAACTGGGCTGTTCTGCGGAAACGTCAACCTCGTCAATCTGCGAAAACGCCTTGAGGATTTCCTGCATTTCCGCAAGGAATTTCTTTATTTCCTTTTCAGAAAGCTTCAAGCGCGCATTCTCTGCAACCCGAAGCAGCAATTCCCTGGTTATTTTCGTTTCAGCCATAAAAACCAACAATAAACAAATATTATAAATACTTTAAAGGGAACTATTATCTAAATATCGTGAAACTATGCCGAGAAACAGGTTGCAAAGAAGGGTTTTGAGAGCAAGAAAAAAAGCAAAGGATTCACTTGAAGCAAAGCAAATGGACGCAAAACACTTCCATGCTTACATTACAGCCCTTACAGCTTACATTAAAGGTTTAGAGCGGTTGCATGCAAAAGCAGTAAGCGCAGGCAGAACAAAAACTTCAACTGCGTTGGGCAAAAAAATAAGGCAAAACTACGAAAAAATAAGAATGGCACAAAGAGTGGCAGAAACACTGGAAAGAATGGGGAAAGGGGAAATCAAAAAGGCAAAACCCCACGTTCTCGGAAACACCATAGACATGGAAGGGAACAAGTGATGGCTGAAAAATACGAACCCTATCTGATTGGAGTTAGACACCATAAAATACATTCACAGGAAGTGATTAGGCATATTTTAGAACTTGGCGTTAAGAGTGTTGGTGTTGAGGTATCAGAAGCACTTTTCAAAGGGCGCAAAAAAATACGCGGAATATCTTTTGAAATGGTATCACCGCCAATAAGGGATTTTTGGAGAGAAATTATAAACACGCTTGAGGAAAAAGGTATTGAGATAATGTATTTGGCGCCATTTTCCTTGGATGCCAGATTACCAAGCCTAAGTGATAAGGGCGCCTTATTAATTTTATCTCCAAAAATTATTGGGAAAGAAAATGTACTAAGTGCCTATCCCATTAGTCCTGTTGTCCTCCATGTTATGATGCTGCATGCCA
>CAYJWT010000048.1:0-8674 GCA_964373935.1 uncultured archaeon
AGAAAAAAAAGCAGAAAAGAAACCCAGACAGGAAAAAACCCCAAAGGAAGGGGAAAAAACAGGGAAAAAAACTGAAAAAAACTGGATAGAGCTCAAGCCGGTTGAAATACAGGAAGCGATAATCAACCTTGCAAATGCAGGGCATTCCCCATCAGAAATAGGCATGATACTGAGGGACCAGTACGGGGTTCCAAAGGTAAAAGTTGCTTCAGGAAAAACACTGACAGAAATACTCAGGCAGCACAATCTTTTGGGGGAAATCCCTGAAGACCTGCTTAACCTGATAAGGAAAAGCGTAAAGCTTCGAGAGCATTTGCAGAAAAACAGGAAAGACATGAGCGCAAAAAGGGGGCACCAGCTCACTGTTTCCAAAATCAGGCGCCTGGCAAAGTATTATGTTCAAACAAGCAGGCTTCCCAAGAACTGGAGATTCACTGAAGAGCAGGCTGAACTGCTGGCGAAATAGCGTATGAGATTTGAAATATTGCTTGAAAAAAAAGGAAAAACAATTCAAAAGCATAAAGGAGAAAATGAACTGGGGGAAATCCTTGAAAAAATCAGCAAATTGCTGAAACAGGAATAAAAAAAAGTGGTTGTATGGCGGCAATTGAAGTAAAGGAAAAGGAAAAAGCAGAAAAAAAGGTTTCAAGCAAAAAAACCCCTTCTGCTGACAAGTGGAAGAAAAAGAAATGGTTCAAGATACACGCAAGCGAGGAATTCGACAAAAAGGTTATTGGGGAAACACCTGCAGAAAAGCCCAAGCAGCTTGAGAAAAGGAAAATAAGGATGAGCCTGCAAGATCTTACTGGCCAAACCCAGAAAAGGCACATTCTGGTCAATTTTTCAGTCAGGGATGTACAGGGGCAGGATGCTTACACCATAGTAACAGGATATGAAATAAACCCCTCATACATAAACAGGATTGTGAGAAGGAGAAGCAGCAAAATGCAGACAGTGCAGGATGTTTCCACAAAGGATTCCAAAAAAATAAAAATAAAGGCAGTAACAATTTCCTCAAGAAAGCTTGCGGTAAAACAGGAAACGAGCATTAGGAACATGATGACTGACAGGATAGAAAAGTCAGTCAAAAAAAAGCCATACAGCCAGGTAATACAGGAAATAATTTTTGGGGTTCTAGCAGCAAAGCTTTTCAAGGAAGTAAAAAAAATAGCCCAGCTCAAAAGAGTGGAAATAACGAAATGCGAGCTCATTGAAAGCTGATTACTGTATTCTTGCGCTGATTGAGGGGATAGTCTGGGGCAATATGCCATGCTTTATTCCCATTCCCACGCTGTAGCCAGCGCTTGAAACAAGCTCCAGAAAGGAAATGTTTTTCTCAGAGTAATCAACTATTTCATAATCTTCAATTCCACCAAGCTCTGCTGCCTTTGCAAGCGCCAGCTCTCTTGTTCCAATCTCATCAATCAGCCCTATTTTTTTTGCCTGCTCGCCTGAAACAATCCTTCCATCGGCAATTCTTTCAAACTCTTCAACACTAATCCTTTCCTTCCTGAATTCAAGCACATCATTCCTGAATCTTTCAAAAGCGCTTTCCAGAAGCTCTTGAATCATTGCTTCTTCCTCTGGAGAAATGCCCTCAAAAGGGCTTCCTGTTGCCTTATGTGTTCCTTGCTTTATGATTTTGACTTTCACCCCGATTTTCTCAAGCAAGCCCTCAATGTTGGGGAACATTGCTATTACCCCGATGCTCCCAGTAATGCTGTCCGCATCAGCCACAATGAAATCGCATGCAGAAGCAACATAATATCCCCCGCTTGCCCCCAGGTCTGAAATCCATGCAACAACAGGTTTTTCAGTGCCCCTTATTTTTTCGACAACCTGCCTGCTTGCAACAACGCTTCCCCCAGGGGAATTTATTTCAAGGAGAATTGCCTTCACACTTTGGGTGTCCTGGGCTTCCTGAATCTTTTCAACAATCTCCATTGCCGAAAGCCCGCCATAAACATCCCCTGTTTCAGAAACAATCTCCCCTTTTACAGGAATAACAGCAATGCTGTTTCCCAGCTGGAGGCCAGTGCCTGAGAAAGCCAGATAAGCAAAAACCACAAAAATCACAATAAACAGGCTGAGAAGCAAAAAGAAAACATGGATGCCGCGCATGCGAACCTTTAAATGAAGTGCAACAATTAATTATTAAAGATAATTCAGGGCAAAAGCATGTCTGAACTGCTTCTCAGGGTTTTTCTGATTGTAGCGCCAATGTATATGACCAATGCCTCAGCGCTTTTTTTCGGGGGAAAAAGAGCACTGGATTTCAACAGGAAATTCTTCGACAGAAAGCCCATTCTCGGAAAAGGAAAAACAATTGAGGGCACAACTGGCGGCATTATTGTGGGGGTGCTTTCAACAGCCATAATCCAGATGATTGCAGGGGAACAGGCAATGCTTGTTGCACAGGACTACATGCTTTTTGGAACACTGCTCACACTTGGCGCAATTGCGGGAGACATTACTGCATCCTTTTTCAAGAGAAGGGCAGGAAAAGCAAGAGGCAGCACTGTTCCACTGCTTGACCAGCTTGACTTCATAGTAGGGGGCATTGTTTTTGCGGGATGGATTTACTTTCCAAGCATACAAGAGCTAGCAGCCATAACAGTCCTCACCCTTGTGCTGCATGTTTCAACAAACTACATTGCCTTCCGCCTAAAACTCAAAAGCGTTCCATGGTAAGCATGACGACAAAAAAAAAGGCGCTGTTTTTTTTTGCAAAATTCTTTGCAATATTCTGGATTGGGGAAATTGTTTTGCCTGCAATGCCGCTGGCAAGCATTGAAAAATGGATTGCGGGAATGCAGGCAGAACTGCTTGGATTGCAGGCAGCAGGAAACACGTTGCTGATAGGCAATTATGAGTTTGTAATCAACTCATACTGCACTGGCGCAGTCAGCTCAATAATACTGCTTGCCCTGATTTTTTCCCTCAAGCAGCCTGGAATAAAAACAAAACTGGCAATGTGGGGGGCAGGAACAATTGTGCTTTTCATTGCAAACATTGCAAGGATATATGCCGTATTGTGGTCTGGCCTGGCAATCGGCCCAGAGATTGCGGAAACAGTCCACATAGCAAGCTGGTTTGGGGTATCAGCAATAGTAATTTGGGTATGGTATGTGCTCACAAAAAAAATCGCGAAAATAAGCAACTTCAGGGAACTGGTTTAATTCTCGCGAAATTTTTCAGTCCGGCCCATGCGCCTTTCTATTTTTTTCATTTCTTTTATAGCATTAATTGCTCCAATAATCCTTTGCATTAACTGCCTGCCGCTGGCAATTGTTTTTGTATTTTTTCTTTTTTTGGCTTCCCTGACTAATGCTCTTGCTGTTCTCAATCTATTATGCATTCTTCTTATTTCACTGTCTAATTTTTTGGGGTCATCACTTACAAGCGAATCTATACATGCAGAAACGAAATCCATAACCAGCTTATTTGTATTCTTATATTCCTCAAGCCGCATCAAGTCATCTTTCCATTTTGCCCTTACTTTTTTCCTTGCTTTCTTCCATTTCCGCCGGACCAAAAATCTTTTTATGGGGCCCATTGTAAAAGAAACGCCAATACTGATTATTATTTTTTCTCTTTTTACTTTTCCAGGATTGCCCTTGCTATTTCGCCGAAAGCTGGCCTTGTTATTAGCACTCCCACTAGCACGCCTGTTATTGTTGTTATTGCAAACCCCACCAGTTTTCCCAGGCCAAGCCCAATCAGGATTATTGGCGCCATCACGGCAATCACTGTTGCTGCGGCTGCAACAACAATGAAGAAAGCCCTTTTTATCCTTGAAGCAAGGCTTGTTTCCTGTGCTGTTGCCCCTTTTGTCAGTTCATCTGTTATGACTATTTGGTCGTTTACCCCTGTTCCCACTGCCGCAAGCAGCCCTGCAACAGCCCCAAGGTCAAGCTTGCTGATTAGGGAGGAAACAGCTACTGTTATTATTACCTCTGCAACGCTGATGAACATTATCGGGACAACAAGCTTTGGAATCCTGTACCTGAGGAAAATTATCAGGGCAACAGCAAACAATGCAAGAATTCCAGCTATTCCTGCAGTGAACAAAAAGTTCTCCCCCAAAATAGGGGTAATGCTTTCCTTGCTCACGCTCTTTACTGAAACGCTCAGGCTGCCTGATTCAAGCAGCACCTCCAGGTCATTCAGGCGCTCCTGTGCTGTTTTGAGGTCAGAAGCAGTTCCCCGAATGAGAAGCGCGTTCAGGGGCTTTGCGTCCTCAACCCTTGCAATATCCATGTTTGCGACATCCTCGCTCAATGAAATAATCTGCCTCAGGCCAGACGCATTCCACGCCCACGGCTGCTGGCTGTTTGAGGGAAAAGGCACTTCATTTGTTTCAATCCCAATTTCCTGCAGTTTCCTTAAAGTTGAAGAATCAAGATTCTGTGGAACAATCGCCTGCTTTTTCTGCAGGGCTGCTTGGGAAATCATTTCTGCCTGTTCAACTGAAAGGCCTTTCGCCTCAACAATGAAAATCTCTGCCCCGGCGTTCAGCAGTATCTCCTCAATCTTTATGTCGCTTGGCTGTCCATCAACAGGGTTGCCTGCAAGGAACTTTTGCGTATCCTCCTCAAACAGTTCCCTTGGGATTATTATTACAGCATTTGCCGCCCTGTCAATGAAAAAAAATGTTTTTTCGCATTCATACTGCCTTCCTGCTCCAGGGTCAAAGGAAACAAGGGCGCACTTGTGGAATGTTTCCCTGGCAAAGTTCTGGGCAGCGCTTGATTTGAGCACAAACGGCAAAAACCATGTTACCCCTCCCTCATTCTTCTGGAAGCCATAGCCTGCCTGCGGGTCTTTTGTTATTGAAATTATCTCTTCCCCAGTGAAAATCTTTTTTCCCCCAAGCATTACCTCAAACTTTCCCTGCCTCCTGAGCAATGACTCAATCCTCTCGACTGTCTGCGGGTTTGTTTCAGCAATCTGGGCAATAACAAACTTGTCCCCGAAAAAATTCACTGTTGTGTCCTTTAACCCGGTCCAGTCCATTCTCTGCTGAACGGTGTTTGTTATTTTCACTCTTTCATCAAGGGACTGGACCGGCTGGGCAAACTCTATCTGGAACAATGTTCCCCCCTTGAAATCAATTCCGAAATCAATTCCTCTCACTCCAATAACTGCGAGGGAAGCAAAAAGGAAAACAGCAAAAACAATCAGGCGCCAGTTTTTAAGCAGCTCCATAAAAATCACGCTCCCTGCCTTTTTTGTTTTTTTTCAAGGTAAAGCATGAGTATCCCAGTGTTCATTATCCATGTTGCTATTGGGTCCCCAAGCAGCCCGAACAGCAGGACTGCAGCAATGCTGTAAAGCACTGTTACCTGGTTGAGGAAGCCAAAAACAAGCATAACCAATAAAGCGCCGAGCGCAGTGAGAGTCATGAGCATTCCTGTTTTCATGCTGTCAAAAGCCCTTTCAACAGCATTCCCCTCTTTTCTTGCAAGCATTCTTGTTGTGAGCAGGATGTCCGTGTCAATGCTGTAACCTGCAAGCATTAACAAGGCAGGAATGCTGCTCAGGGTCAGAGGAATCCTGAACAGTGCCATCAAGCCCAAAGCAAAAACAACATCAAAAACCATGGATGCAACAATTGCAAGGCTCGGCACAATCTCCCTGTAGAGCACGAAAACAACAATCACGAGCAGGATAATGGAAAAAATTGAGACATTGACTGCTGTTTCAAAAAAAACCTTTCCAAGAGTGGGGGAAACCTCCTGCTTCTGAAATCCTGCATTTTTTCCCAGCCCAAGCCCTGAAAAAATTAGTTCCTGGAGCTTTGCAGTGCTTTTTTCTCTCGCCTGGAAAACAATTTTTTCTGCTGCATCAAGAGCTTCCTTTGCATCAGAAGGAAGCTGCTCGGCATTAACATACCTTGAAACTGCCTTAACTGCGCTCTGGGAATGCTGTAATGATTGGGAAGGGTTTGTTTCAGCAAGCTGCCTTGCCTGGGAAAGCTCTTGCTCTGCACTGCTTATTGCAGCGTCATCAGCAAACCTTATTGTCAACCCATACCCTGTTGGGGAAGAAATGCTTGTTACTGAAAGTTCAGTGAAGTCAAAATTTGCGGAAATAAGCTGTTCTGCCTGTTTTGCATCAACAGGATTTTCTGCCCTGACAATGATTAAAGTGCCGCCCTCAAAATCAATACCTTTGGGAACGCCAGGGAAAACGAACGCTAGAAAGGCAGTTAAAATGAAGAACGCAAGCGGGATAACAAGCAGCTTTTTGTAGTTTTTTGAATAAAAAGCAATTATTTTCTCTTTCAATTGAAAAACCCCGAAAAAAAAGCAAAAAATGCCCAAATATATTGGCTGGAAAAACATTAAAAAGCTAAAGGTGCCTGGCAAAAAGAAAATGGATAATAAACGAAGGTATAATATCCAAATCGCGTTTCTTTTTTTATTATGCAGATACAGTTTCTGGAAAAGCCCGAAAACCTCCTTGAAACAGGGCTCAGGAGAGCAAGAAAAGAAGCAGAAAAAATTTCCTTGGGGAAAAAAAAAGAGGCAAAAAAAAAGGAAAGGGAAATAAGGGCTGTTTCAGTTGCAGGGAATTATGTGCAGGAAAAGCTCTGGAATGCAGTGAAGGAGTTTCCCAGCATTGATGCCCTTAATCCTTTTTATGCCGAGCTCTTTCCCGCAATAATTGATGTCGCTGAAGCAAAAAAAGCGGTTGCCCAGATAAATGCCTCTGCAAGGGTCATTGCAAAAATACAGAAGGAAACAATTTTCAGGATGAAGCGCACAAGCAAGAAGGGCTTTTCTTTCCTGCAGAAAGCAAAAAAATCTTTTTTCGGCAGGATGGCAAGCGTTGTGAAAGGGCTGGAAAAAAGCACTCAGGCATACAATGAGACAGCAAGAAAGCTGAAAGAGCTCCCGAAAATTGACACTGAGGCAAAAACAGTAATTCTTGCAGGCTACCCCAACACAGGCAAAACAACCATCCTCAAGCGCCTCACTGGCGCAAAAGGAAAAATTGCCTCTTACCCCTTCACCACAACACAATTGAACCTTGGCTATTTTGAATACAGGCATGCCAGAATACAGGTTATTGACACCCCCGGATTGCTTGACAAGCAGGCGGAAAAAAGGAATGCAATTGAAACAAAGGCGATTGCTGCACTAAGGCATTTGGGGAATGCAATTGTGTTTGTTGCAGATGCAGGGATGCACTCTGGCTATCCACTGTTAAAACAAAAAAAACTCTTTGAAGAAATGGAAAAAATGTTTCAGGGGAAAAAAATACTCCTGGTTTTCAACAAAAGCGACATAACAGGCATTGCTGAAACAGAAAAAGCACAACAAGAATTCGGCAGGAAAGCAATAATTGAAGGGGAAGGCAGGGAAAGCAGGCTCAAGGAAGAAATAGGGAAAGCACTGATGTGAAATGCTGAAACGCAGAACAAGAAAATGGAAAAACCGCTCTCAAGGGCAAAAGAGAAGATGGATGGCAGTAAGTGAAAAAACCAAGACAAGATTAATGACTGCATTATCTGGAAAATCTTTGGAAAAAAGCACTTTTGATGAAAGAAGCGGGAGAATAAAAGCAGGCAAAGCAAGAATGCCTTCATTAAGAATGGGAAGGGCTGCAAAAAAAGCAGCAAGGACAAGGGTAAGCAAACTGACGGAAAGGGAAAGAACAGAAATTGGAAAAAGGCTTGGGATAGAAAGAATGGCAAAGCTTTCAAAAGCAGAAAGAACAAAATTGGCAAGCGATGCGGCAAAAGCATTCTGGCAAGGGCTTAGCATTGAAGAAATACGCAGGATTCAGAGAAAGAGAGGCAAAAAATCGGGAAAAAAAAGAAGGGAAAAAAGGCTTGGAAAGCTGGGATATGTGGATGCGCTGCCAGAACTGAACCTTCTGGGAAAAAGGGAAATTGAGGCATTGTTCAGAAGGAATGCCGGAATCCTTGATTCTTTTGTTTCAAAATATGAGGGAAACAGGGACTTTGATGAAATAAGGCAGGAAATCTATTTCGGGTTTGTTGTTGCTGTGAGCAAGTGGGACAGGAAAATGCCGCTTAGAAAGCTGACCCAAGATGCAATCCAGCTGCAGCTCATAAAATATTTTTCCACAAGGAAAGGGTATATGGCAAGGCGGAGGGGCATTGAGGCAGCTGGCGTAATATAGTCCTTGCCAGTGCCTTTAAATTTGTTGCTTTCCATATTATTTTCAGCCAAGCGGATGGTAATTAAGTTGTCTGGTTGGTGCTGTTTTTTTTGAGGTGAGCGCATGGAAAAGGCGGACAAGGGCCTGAAAAAGGAAATTGATGCAGTGCTTGAAAGGATGCAGGAAGTTGCTTCTGACAGGTCTGTTCCAAGGAACATTCGCACTGTGGTTGACCAGGCAATAGAAAAGGCAAGGAAAAAAGAGCAGGGCGGCATAAACTACAGCACAGCCATCTATCTCCTTGATGACATCAGCAATGACATAAACATGCCTTCCCACGCCAGAACAGACATCTGGGAAATCATCTCAATGCTTGAGGCAATAAAAGAAAAGGTGAAATAAAATGACACCCATTTTTTCTTTTTCCCAGGTTTTTCTTTCGCAAAGAAAAAGCTGTGCGAAAATCATCTCAATGCTTGAGGCAAAAAAAGAAAAGGTGAAATAAAATGACACCCATTTTTTCTTTTTCCCAGGTTTTTCT
>CAYJWT010000049.1:0-8652 GCA_964373935.1 uncultured archaeon
ATTTTGGCTCTTGTTTCTGGTGTTAGTTTTTTTCCTTTTTGTGCTTGTGCTATTTTTGCTCTTGTTCTTAGTGTTGGTGGTCCTCTTTTTTTTCCGATTTTTGCTTGTGACATTTTGGCTCTTGTTTCTGGTGTTGGTTTTTTTCCTTTTTGTGCTTGTGCTATTTTGGCTCTTGTTTCTGGTGTTGGTTTTTTTCCTTTTTGTGCTTGTGCTATTTTGGCCCTTGTTAGTTTTCGTTTTGCCATCCACCGATTATATACGTCTCTGATTTGTTGCGGGGTTTTTCCTGCAAACATTTTCCCCGGTGATGCCCCCAGGCCTTTTTTTGTTTTGAATAGGATATTTTCCATTTCATGTTCGGTCTGCACTCCCCATGCTTTCCCGTACCTTCTCAGATAGTGTTGTACGATTTGTTTCCTGGCAGTTCTTTTTTTTGCCAGCACTGCCGCCCTGCCCACTGAGAACCTGTTCCACATTGGTTTTCTCATAAGCTATAATATGCTGCCCGTGCAATAAAAATTTTTTGCATGCCATTTTGAGCCGCCTGCCCAAAATTTTCCAGTTTTTACAGCGCTCTAAGAAAGTAATTAGTTTTGCCTTTTCGTATATTGCCAAGAAACAGCCAATAAATGTATTTTAAGTTTTGCCTGATGCAATTCTTTTAAAACAACTTTCGCACAGCTTTTTTTCTGGTTTTTTGATGATTGAGCTGGAAAAGCATGATGCGTGGCAGAGGGCTGTTGAAGCGATTTCTGGTTTTATTTCAGAGGGAAATTTCAGGTTTTCTGATTCCGGGATTTATTTCAGGGGCATTGATGCAAGCCAGGTTGTAATGATTGATTACAGCATTCCCAAGGGCTTTTTTGACAAGTATGATATAGAGCCAAGCATGGTGGGACTGGACATTAGGGAGTTAAGCAGGATTCTCTCCCGTTCCCTTGAGGCAGACAAGCTCATTATGCACTTGTCTGATTCAGAGCTCAGGGTAAGGTTTGAGGGGGAAATGTCAAGGAGTTTTAATCTGCCATTGCTTGACATAAGCGAGGAAGAAGTAACCCTGCCCGACGCAAAATTTGATGCAAGGGTTGAAATAACAGGGAAAATGCTGAAAGAGACACTGAAGGATGCAGGGCTCGTGAGCACAAGCGTTGTTTTCAGAGTGAAAGGAAACGAGTTTATAATTGAGGCAAAGGGCACGGCAGGGAACTTGAATTCTGTAATAAAAAAGCCAAAGCACGTGGCAGTGAAGACAACAGGGGAGATTACAAGCAAGTTTTCGCTGAATTTTTTGCAAAACATTGTCAGGGCAGCAGACCCGGAAAAAAAGGTTGTGCTGGAACTCAAGAACGATGCCCCCATGAAAATATCCTATCAAATTGGGCCCAGCATTATCAGCTTCCACCTTGCCCACATGCTGCTGTAATTGTTTTTTAATCACTTTTTTTCCATTCCTTTTTTATGCCCGAACTCCAGGCGCTTGTTTTCGCGCAAAAGTTTCCTTTTTCCTCTGCAGCAAAAAGCATTGTCAGGTCATCAGGCCTTGCTCTGGATGCCCTGCCGGAAGAGGTTTTGCATAGGGCTGCATTGCTTGTTTCAAGCGCCTGGAAAAGAAAGCCCTACAGGGTAGGCGAAATAAGGTCAAGGGAGTTCCTCGAGTTTGAGATAATGGCTTTTCCTGTTGCCAAAATAATCCTCTCCCACATAAGAGACCCAGTGCTCAACGAGAGGTTTGCGCAGGCAATTGCGGACAATGCTTTTTTTTACCTTGAAAAGGAAAAAAGGAAGGGTGCAATTGCACTGGAGCTTGCAAGTGACTTTGGCCTGCATTTTTCGCTTGCTGAAAAACAGGGTTTTTTTGTTTCGATGGGGTTAACCGATTTCCTGAAAGCAAAATTTTCCCTTCCCCAGCTGAAGCTTGTTAACCAGCCGGTTGAAAAAGGGAAAATTTTTCTGACAGAGAATGACTTCTGCAGGTTTGTTGCGCAGTATGCTTTCTCGAAAATCCTTGAAACCCTTCCCGTTGACCTGAGGGGAATACCTGATTTTTACAGGAGCATTGCCCAGCAGATAAAAAGCCAGCTAAAGAGCAGGGAACTGAAGGCATTTGAAGTGAAAATTGGAGGAAAAATAAGCATTGAGAATTTTGCCCCCTGCATGAAGGACCTTTACCTCCAATTGCTCAACGGCACAAACCTTCCTCACATGGCGCGCTTTGACCTTGCAACATTTCTTGTTGCGGTCGGGATGCCGGAAGAGCAGATTGACAAGCTTTTTTCGCATGCCCCAAACTATAACCAGAAAACAACCCTGTATCACGTGAAAAGGATTGCAAGGCTAAAACTTTCCCCCCCTGCCTGCAAAAAAGTCAGGGAGCATGGTTACTGTCCATTGCAGAACTGCACTGAAATCCATCCCCTTATTTTTTTCGAGAGGAAAGCAAGGGAAGCAGCAAAAGTCCAGATGGAAGAGAATTTAAATAACAAAAGCGCAAAATAGTATTGTGATTGTTTTGATTGGGGAAGCAACTTCAACAGTCAGCGCGCTTGTTGTTCTTGCATTGTCTGCAGCAGTGCTTGTTGTCCTTGGCCTGGTTTTTTTCCTTGTCAATTTGTGGATTATTGACATTGCAGCCAAAATACTCAAGCTGGATGCAGACGCAAGCTTCATAGTGCTCTCAGCAGCATTGCTTTCAGCTGCATCAATGATTGGGTCAAGGGCAAGGAAATGACTGAATTAGAGCTTGCAGTGAATGAGGTGGACGGAAAAATTCAAATAATTGCCACAAAAGGAACTAATTTTTTTCAGATAACCGCTATCCCAAGATGGAAGAGCCTTTACGTCTTTTCAGTAAGAGGGCGTGGTGCCGCGCCTCTCTTCAGGCCTGTTTACTCCAAGTTCTTGGAGCTTGCAAAAAAAAGAGGTTACAGAAAAATAACAGCAGATGTTGTTGCCAATGAAAAACTTTTGAAGCTCGCAAAAATTGCTGGTTTTAAAAAATCGAGATTGCGGAATTTTTTCGGGATTTCACATGGTTTAAAAGGAGTAGTTGGAATGTCAACAGTTCCAATGCACAAAAGAATACAACATAGGTAACCTAACTCTTTTTTTTAATAACTTTGCTTGCACATTATTTCATGGCTGGGGAACAGGAGTTTTTGCAGAAGCGGCTGAGGCAGTATTACCTGCACAGCAATGTTTCTGTTCCTGAGGTTGAGGCAAGGGAGTTTGGGGTAGGGGAGTTCGGGAAAAAGATAACAAGAAGGCACATCACTTTTTCCTCTGCCAGGGAACTGAATGCTTTTCTCTCTGCTTTTGCGCCATTCTATATTTCCTATTCAGGAGCACTATACTCTCTGCCTGAAAAAACCCCCATGGCGGCAAAACAGCTTTTTGCCGCAGACCTCGTATACGAGTTTGATGCTGATGACATTAAAACACCCTGCAAGAAAAAGCATGATTCCTGGCAGTGCACTGAATGCAGTGCTCTAGGAAAAGGGGCAATAGACAACTGCACTGGTTGCGGTGGGAAAGTGAAAGTCGAGCAGTGGTTCTGCCCAGAATGCCTTGGGGAAACAAAAAAACAGGTTTTTCGGCTGCTTGATTTCCTGGAAAAGGATTTTGGGTTTAATGAGGGCATTTCAATGAACTTTTCCGGGAACTCTGGCTATCATGTTCATGTGAGAAATGCTGCTGTAAGAGAGCTTTCGCACGATGCAAGGATTGAGCTGCTTGATTATCTTACCGCTGTTTCCCTTCTCCCTGAAAGCCATGGCTTTTTTGTGCAGGACAAAAGAATGCACTGCCCTTCCCCAAAAACAAGCGTTGGCTGGAGCAGGAGAATGGTTTCAGGAATAATGCAAATGGTTGAAACGGAACAGAAAGAAGAGCTTGCCACGTTTGGCCATGCTTCCCTAAAAAAAGTGAGTTCCCTTTTGGAGAAAAAAAAGGAAGTGACTGATTCTGCAATCCAGAAAAATGTTTTTCCTTCTTTCCTCGGCAAAAAATCCGAGTCATTCTGGCTTTCGCTTGCAGAGCATATTGTTCAGGAAAATGCCCTGCTCCTGGACAGGCAGACATCAATGGACATGAGCAAAATAATAAGGGTTCCCAATACAATCCACGGGGGCACTGGCCTTGTGGCAAAAACAGTCTCTCTTGAGAGCTTGCCTGCTTTTGACCCGTTGAGCGAGGCAGTAGTTTTTTCTGGAGAGGAAACTGTAAAGGTTTTTATTAACAAAGCCCCAAAATTTTACCTGGCTGGAGAATGGTTCGGGGAGTTTGAGCAGGAGCAGGTTGAACTGCCTGTTCCAGTTGCTTTTTTTCTCTTGGCCAGAAAATCTGCAGTGCTTTCATGAAGGTTGGGCAAGCATGAATGTTTCATATGATGAAATAAGGCGCATTTACAGGCTTGAAAAAAACACTGGAAAGCTTGTTGAGGTTGAAGAGGACTTTTTTGATTCCCTGAACGATTTTCTCGAGCAGGAGAAAGCAAGCTATCTTGAGAGCTTGAAAGAGCTTTCCAGTTCAAGAGCCAGGGATTACATCAACCTCAAGAAAATTGCTGAGGAAATTTTCCTTATCAGGCAGAAAAAGCTCTTGAACAAGGCCCTCGTGTGCTCGAGAACTGGGGAGCTTTCTGAGGAAAAAATGGCTCTGCAGGAGAAAAAAATCCTTGATGAAATGCTTGGAGTTCTTTCTTCCCACAGGGCCTGCCTTCAGGGCGTGTTTGAGGAGGAAAAGGCAGATGCTTCAAGCGGCCGTGAAAATGTTTCTGTTGTTTTGATAAAAGATGTTCCCTCTTTTGTGGGGGCAGACATGAAAGAATATGGGCCATTTGAAAAAGATGCAAGCGTGCACCTGCCATTCAAAATAGCAAATTTGCTCATTTCAAGAAACCTTGCAAAGCAGGAGTAAGATATTTATAAAATAAAGAAACTATATTTTACCAACAGGTGTTTTTTTTGACTGTTGTTTTGAAAAAACGCATTAGTAAAATCAAAAAGCTTCGAAGGCGCGTGGTTCAGAATTTTTTTGGCCCTGCGAGTGCACGATACAAAAAATATGCTCCACTTTTGAGGGAAAAGAGGCTAAAGGGCATTGTATATTTTGCGGAAAAAAACGGGCTTGGGCCAGAATTTGCGCGGATAGGTGATTTTGGCAGAATTTTTCCAAATATGAGAAAACTGTTTTCTGTAAAACAAGTTGGGGCGCCTTTTTTGGATGCTCTGACAATGGCCGGCGGGGTTTCCGTTGGGGATGTTTTAAGAAACGCTAATGGCCTGGAGTTCGCAAAGGCCCTGACGGTTGGGATTGGGAACAGGTCTGATAACAGGCGAGGTTTTGGTTCAGCAATTGGCCATGCGCTGAAAATTGGCGGAGCAAAAGATTTTTGTTCAGCAATGAAAATAGCCGGCGGCCTGAATGTCGGGCAGGCAACAGTTTATGGTTTAAGCGGGGGGTTTGGGAAAGTGCTGAATATTGTAGGAGGGCAAAAAGTGGGTGAGGCACTCAAAATTGTCGGGGGAATGACGTTTGGCAGGGTTTTGCGCGCTTCTGACAGTGCCAAGCTTGGTCGTGATTTGAAATTCAGTTTTTATCCAACCATAAGTAGGATAGCATCAGGCCATTACAAATAACTGTGCTCCAGAAAGCCATTGTAGTAGATTTTTAATTTCTCTTGCCCCAATTTTTTTATGCACAAAGAAATTGCGCCAAGGCCTAGGACAAGGTTTTTGAAGCTGAAGTGCAATGCCTGCGGCAATGAGCAGGTTGTTTTCAGTGCTGCAACAAGGGATGTAAACTGCCTTGCCTGCAACCAGGTGCTTGCAGAGTCCGGGGCTTCAAAAATCAGGCTCAGGGCCAAAATAGTGAAAGAGTTTGAATAGGCGGGAAAATGGCGGAAAATAATTATCCACGGATTGGGGAAATTGTTATTTGTACAATTACAAAAGTGCTTGATTACGGGGTTTTTGTCGAGCTCACTGAGCGCAACAATCTCAAGGGCTTTATTCACATTTCGCAGGTTGCAACGGGGTGGATAAAGAACATCAGGAACTTTGTCAGGGAAGGGCAGGTTAGGGCGGCAAGGGTCATTTCCATCAACACTGAAAAGAACCAGATTGACCTTTCTCTCACCAAGGTTTTTGCGCACGAGGAGAAGGCAAGGATTGAGGAGTGGAAGCAGGGAAAGAGGAACAGGAAATTCATTGAGATTCTCGCCCAGGAAAACAAGCAGGGTTTTGAAAAAGTTTGGGAACAAGTCGCAGTTCCCCTTATTGACGAATACGGGACTTTCCAGGAGAGCCTGAATGCGATTGCTCTGGGAAAAGAGCATGCCCTGAAAACAGTTCCAAAAGAGTGGCAGCAGCCATTGCTCAAGCTCGTGGAAAAGCATGTCACTGTCCAGCAGAAAAGCGTTTCCGGCACTCTTTCTCTTCTTTCCCTTGCGCCAAACGGTGTTGAAGTGATAAAAGAGGCACTTAGAAAAGCAAAGAGCCCTTCAAAAGATGCAGAGGTAATCATTTCCTACTCCGGGGCCGGGAAGTTTCTTTTGAAAGTTAGCACCTATGATTTCAAGGAATCGGAAAAGATTTTGCATAATATTTCGAACCAGGTTCTTGATGCAATAAAGGAAAAAAAAGGGACAGGAAAGTTTGAGAAGACAGCCTAATGACAATTTTTTTTTTGCAATTATGTCAAAACTCTCGCATGCCCATGCTTTGTTTGTTTGATTTAAAAACTTATTGCAGTTGAATTTTTTTCATGGGAACAAGCATTGTGCTGCTCAAGCATAAAAAGCTCAAACAACCCATCCTTTTTGTGGGCTTGCCCGGAATAGGGTTGGTGGGCAAAATTGCCGCTGATTACATGCTCAAGCAGTTCAAGGCAGAAAAAATCGCTGAAGTGCATTCAGACAGCTTTCCTCCAAGCGTCCACACCAAAAACGCGATGATTGAACTCATAAAAGACGAAATTTTTGCCATAGAATCTGGGGGCAGGCACTATCTTTTTCTTGTGGGCCCTGTCCAGCCAAGCCTTGATTTCAGGGTGGGAAGTGCAATAGAGCACTATGAGTTTGCAACAAGGATTGTTGAAGCAATGAAAAAAATGGGGGTAAAGCAGATTTACACTCTCGCAGGCATAAACATCGGGGACAGGCGCCTGGAAAAAGAGCCTGGTGTTGTTGTTGCGGCAACATCAAAAAAGCTTTTGTCAGAGCTAAACAATATTGGTGCAATCGCTGACAAGAAAGAGGGCCTGATAAGCGGAGCTGCAGGGCTAATTGTGGGGATTGCGGAAATGCATGGGATTGATGGCGCTTGTTTAATGGGCGAAACAAGCTCAAAGCTTGTTTACGGGGACCATGGCGCTGCAAAAAAATTAATAGAGTTGTTCATCAAAAGATTTGGCTTCAAGGTCAACCTTGACCAGATTGCGCAAGAAGCAAAAAGAATAGAGGATGCCTTTGAGCAGTTGAGCAAGCAGTTCGAGGAATCCCACGAAGAGGAAGCAATCCCAAAAGCGGGCCTGCCATACGTGAGATAAAAAACTATTTTTTTGTAATGCAGATATACTTTCCCTCAATAATCACATCTGCTTTTTCTAATGATTTCCTCAAAGCTAAAAATATTTCTTGTTGGTTATGTTCCGTTGAAGTTCCAAAAATCAGTTTTCCCTCAAATGAAAGCTTTTGCACAAGCTTCTGGATATATTCAGTAGCATCCTTCATCATTGCATTATTTGTTCTTATTGTAAAAGGAAATAAATGAGTCAACCCTAAGTAAGAATAAATAAGGTCAACAGAGCCATTTTTGAAATAGCGAGGCAAATCTTCTTTTGGTCTACAAATAATTCTGGCGTTTTTTATTTTGGCTCATTCAGTATAGCTATCTTTGGAATATCCAAAAGCTTCGACTTTTCCACTGTATTGGGATGCAAGGCCGCTAATTGCTGGCCCTTTTCCACAGCCCCAGTCTAGAACAATAACAGGCCTTCTTTTCTCAACAAACTTTTTTTCAATAAAACTTTCTTGCCTCTTTAGTGGACTGAAAATGTTTTGGAAAAAATTTTCAATCTCTAAAAATGGTGTTTGCACTTCACTTTAATGGGTTGATTGCAGTAATTTCCTTTATTTTTTCGAAGTCTTTTGTGTTTTCAGTGTAAATTATCCTGATATTGTTTTCAATCATTGTTGCTGCCAACAATGCGTCCCAGAAATGAGTTTTGTATTCTTCGCATATTCTGCATGCACTAACCACTGTTATTGGGGAATATGAGATAGTGCTGGCAAGTTCTGAAAGTTCTGTTATGATTTTTCTGGCTTGGATATGTGAGAGCGGTTTTTGTATTTTTTCCGTGATAACTGCATAAATTTCTCCCAATGTTTGCGCACTTACAAAAAATTTTTTTTCCCCCATTTTTTTAGAAATAAAAATAGCTGCATTTTCTTGTTTAGGCCCAGAATCGGCATCATGGGCATAAACAAAAACATTTGAGTCCACCAGGAATGCTGTCTTTTCAACGTTCATATATCTCGCTTCTTTCCTTTACCAGTATTTTGCCCATGTGGAAGCCTTTTTTCATCCTTGCAATAAAGCGCTCTCTAATTTCCTGTTTTTCTGCTTCTGCACCCATTTTTTCAAGTGCTTGTGC
>CAYJWT010000050.1:0-1582 GCA_964373935.1 uncultured archaeon
TGCATTGGATGTGCCTTGTCAGCTTTCTTATCACAAAATTTGTTTCCTTGTTTATTTTTTCCAGGTCAAGGTGCAGTTGTTCCATGTTTTGGCTGTTTTCAGGCACCGCAAGCCTTTCTGCACTGCTTTCTGCCTGCAGAAACCTTTTTGCCTCGCATACTCTGCCATTCTCCAGTATTTCTTCCACAATGAAGTCAGAATACCTTCTCTTTATGCTTCCACCAATACCTGATGTTGCTGTTGAATAACAAGTTATCCCAAAATCCTCCATTTCCATAAAAAAAGCCGCCTGAAAAGCATGCTCACTTGTACCTTAGCATTGCGCCAATTCCTTCAAAGCCCCTGTAAAACTGTTCCCCCTCAGAAGTTTCCATGCTTATTACTTTTGTTTCTGCTGCAATTGCCTGCGCTTTTTCAATGATCCAGTCAATGTAGTCAATTGATTCGGTTATTTCTATCTGGGTGATTGACTGGCATTTTGGGCAGGAAATTCTTGCAGTGTCAAATTTTTTTGGCTCCCTTGCAACATGCTCCTGCACGTTTCCGCAAGAATTGCACTGTATCCTGTAAACAACCCATTCTATTCCCTCGCTCACGAGAACGGTTTTTGCTTTGCCTGTTTTAAGTGCATCTTCAACATTTTTCTGGCTGAATGTCGCAAGCCCATCCCTTGCAACCTCCCTCAGGAAATCATCAATCAACTTTCTTTCCTTTATTATCTCAGTGTCTTTGAGGAGTTCATCTGCCTTCTGGACTATTTCCCTTATTCCTGATTCATCAGTGTATGTTGTGTCAAGCGTGCCAATGACTTTCTCCCGCAGCCTGTAATCAATGAGTTCTGTTTCAAGGAAATATTTTTTTGTAAGCCCGGGCCCGCCCACAATTATTCCAGCCAGTTTTTCCCCATAGCCAAGGAACGCCTGGTTGGTTTTTTCCGAAATCCTTTTGTAGAAATCATGGGCTGCTTCTTCCCTCAATCGCTCGAAACGGGCTGCACTTTGTCCGCCCGCGCGCGATTTTCCGGCAACCCCGCTCGTGAACTTGCCCAGTATTTCATACCTTTTTCCCACCAGCACTGCAATTGTGGATTCACTCTTGTCAATGCTCACTATCCCGTAAACCTCTTTTGGCTGTGCCATTTCCTTTAATGGGGCAAGATGGAATTCTGAGTCGCACCAGTAAAGCTTTGTTTTGAGGGTAAGAGGGGGCTTTACCATGAACAGCTGGATGTCAGTTTTTCCCTCGCTCTCTGAAACATTCCCGCAGAACAATACCAGCCCCCTGTCAGGCAGCCTGAAATCAATCTGTTTCAGGAAGTTCTGTATTTTCCTCAATGCCCCCTGCACGTTCTTTTTTGTTGCGGGGCTTTTGATGTTTGAGCTCTGGGACATTTCCTCTGTCAACTGTGAGGTCACAAGGCTTCTGTCCACCCCCGAGGGCAAGTATAAGGAAATAAGCTCTGTTCCCCGGCCCCTGAATTCCTCGAGCTTTCTGAGCTTTTTCTTGAAAACAGACAATTCTGCCTGGTCAGCCTGCTCTATTTCCGCCTGCTTCATAAAAAAACCTCACTAGTTAATGTTTA
>CAYJWT010000050.1:1592-8646 GCA_964373935.1 uncultured archaeon
ACCCTAATGGTTTATTTTTTTGTGATTTAATGTTTCCGGACATGTTTGACATTTTCAAGGAGCAGGAGCAGAGGGAAGAAAAAGCAAGCATGCCTGCTGATTATTTTCCCAGTGAAAAGACCTTTGCTGTTTCAATTGGTGGCTCCATAATAATTGACGAAAAGCCCAACACTTCCATGATTGCAAAGCTGGCACAGTCAATAACCAGTTTGCACAATGAAGGCCACAAGTTTGCGCTTGTTGTAGGAGGGGGAAAAGCCTGCAGGGCATATGTTTCTGCTGCAAAAGCGCTTGGGGCAAACAATTTTTTCCAGGATGAAATAGGAATTGCTTTTACCCGCATCAATGCAGCCCTTATGGTGCAGGCGCTTGAGCACTCTTCTCCCGCTGTCATGAAAAAAATAAACGAGGCAGCGCACGTAATTGGTGCTGGAAAAATCCCTGTTTTTGGGGGAATGATTCCAGGGCAAACAACCGATACTGTTGCAGCACTTCTTGCAGAGAGTTTGGATGCAACTTTCATTAACCTTTCAAACGTTGATGGCATTTACAGCTCTGACCCCAACGAAAACCCGCGCGCAAAGTTTTATCCCGAGCTTTCATACGACAGGTTAATCAGCCTGGTGAAACTGCATGGTTCAGCCCCGGGGCAGAACGTTGTTGTGGACCTGCCCGCAGCATTGATTCTGAAGCGCTCAAAAATCAAATCACTTTTTTTGAACGGCAATGACCTTGAAAACTTTGAGTCAGCAATCAGGGGAGGAACATTCAAGGGAACAGTTGTAAAAGAAAATCCTGAAGAAAAAACACAGTAAAATTAATTTATTTAGTGTGGTCTAATTGAAAAAAACGAAAATTGTTGCTATTGGTGGGGCTGAAATAAGGAGACGTGATTATCCGCTTGATATTGATAGAGAAATTATTAAGCTAAGTGGAAAAAAGAAGCCAAGAGTTTTGTTCATTCCAACTGCAAGTTCTGATGCTGAGGGATATGTTAAAGCTTTCAGAAAACATTTTGGAAAAAGATTGGATTGCGAAACCGATGAATTGCTTTTAGTAAATGAAAAACTTTCAAAAAAAACCATTTCTGAAAAAATATTGTCAGCTGATATTGTTTATGTTGGCGGAGGGAACACCCTCAAAATGATGAAGATTTGGAGAAAACTGGGTGTTGACAAATTGTTGCGGAAAGCTTTAAGGAAAGGCGTTGTTTTGTGTGGGGTGAGTGCTGGGGCAATTTGCTGGTTTGAATATGGGCATAGTGATTCCATGAGTTATTATAATCCAAAAAATTGGGAGTATATGAGAGTCAAGGGCTTGGGTTTTATCAAAGGAATCCATTGCCCTCATTATAATGGCGAAACTAGGGGAGTTAAAAGAAGAAAGAATTTCATAGAATTTATGAAAAAATATTCTGAAATGGGGATTGCCTTAGACAATTATTCTGCCATAGAATTCATTAACAACAAATATAGAGTAATTACAGCAAAAAAAAATGCTGGTGCGTACAGGGTGTATTTCAAAAACAGAAAATTATATCATGAGCCTATTGAAAAGAAAAAAGAATTAATGCCATTGAGTCATTTGTACAGAAAATAAAAATTAAACAGCATTCGTTGATTGCCAGACCACTGCAAATGTTTATTAATCTTGGTTGCCGAATACTTATTGCATGAGAATAAGTTTTTTTGTTCGCGGTAATAGAGTCCAGAATGTTGGGTTGAGAGTAAAAACCATGTTGTTGATAAACAGCATGAAGCTTGTAGGTTTTGTAGAAAATGTCCCAACGGGAAAAACTGTTTCTGTTGAGGCATGGGGTGGCAAAAAAGCGTTGCTTGACCTTTACTCAAAAATCAGGAAACTCTTGCCGCAGGATTCCCTTTTAACCGAACCATTTTTTGATTATAGCAAAATGATTACATCAAAAAATGAAATGCGCAATCTCATGTATTTTCAGTTGGAGCAAATGGACAAGTTCATTGGGGTTGGGCAAGAATTGGGCGAAAAGATTAGGGAAATGGGCAAGCAAGTGCTTGGAACAAAAAAAGCCGTTGCCGGGGCGAGAAGAGAAATTGCATGGATCAGGGCCGGCGGTTAAGACAATCCAGCGCCTATTTTTTTGGAAAGCTTTTCGCAAACTCTGCAAGTGCGTCCATGAAATTTTTTGATTGTTCCTGCCAGTGATTTAGTTCCGAGCCTGTAATTTCGAACTTTGTCCGATTAATGCCTGGTGCAATAACGGAAATTTTTGGGCTACTTATCCAGTGTATTATTTTTGCCTTTGGGAACTTGTTTTTTTGCCATTTTGAAAGGGCTCTTGCAAATTGGAATGATTTTTGGTTGGATAGGTCAAAACCCATTTCAATGTATGCTGGTTTGAAATAAATTTTTTCGTGTTCTCCTGCTGTTTCAATTTCTGGTTCATCAAATCCTCTTCCAGCTGTTGTAGCCCATCCGCCGCCAGAATCAAAAGTGTAAAGAAACGGAAGCCTGTTCAGCTCTTTCAGCGCATTTTTCACAACAGGCCTTATCCTGCAAAGGGTTTCAGCTTTGAGATTGCGGTGTAGTGATTGCAACCAATATTTTTTTCCCTCCAAAATCCTTTCATGCGCTGGGTTTGTTTTTCTTGGAAATTTCTTTCCTTTCCCTGCCTTGTATTTTCGCCTTTCTTTTTTGCCAATTCCGCCAGGCAATGCTTTCGTTTTTTTTCCAAGAAAATAGTCCAAGATTTTTCTTTTCATGTGAAAAACAGTTTGTTTTACATTAATACAATTTTTTGCCCTAGACAATCTCTTCAACCTTGTATTCCTCAATGCTTTTTTCTCCCAGAACTATTTTTAGTTCGCTGGCTGTTAGCACTGGTTTTTTGAACAGCGTGGTGTCATCTGTTGCAATGCGAGGGCATGCGGTATTCACCCAGATATCCACTTCAATCCCCAGAACGTATTCTGGCTTTACCAAATCGCTTACAACTATTATTGCCTGTTTTCCCTGTTCTTCAAGTTTTTGCTTCAGCTGTATTGCTCTCCTGAGCCCGAACTGGCCCTTTTCAGTGCTGACAAGAAAACCGAATTTTTTTGCCTGCAGCCCTGCCCCAATCAACCCTATCCTTTTTTTGAGGAATTTCTCCTTTTCCCCGGTTATTTCCTGGAAGCTTGTTGTAAGAGGGTTGCAGATGAACACTCTCTTGCTTGTGGAGAAAGCAATTCCAAGAGGGTGGAACAAGCCGTCTCCGAAGTAAAGAATTGCCTCTGCTTTCTCTGCCTCTTTTACCGGCACAGAGTAATTGCACCCGAGTATCTGGCCTGCTTGCATGTTTGCTTCCTTTTCCAGCACTCCCAGTATTCCCTGCTTTTCAAGGAATGATTTCAGCTCTTCCAGATAGGGGACAAACTGTATTGTTCCGGTCAGCCCAATGCTTTTTATTCCTGCCTGGCTGAGTTTTTTTGCCGCCAGTTCAAAAGCCATTTCCTTTATTTCCTCAGGCATTGCATATCGTACTGGAATGTAGAGCGTGGGAATGCTTTCCTTCCTGAAGAATTGCGTGTGGCCGAAATGCAGCAAGAGGTCTGCGCCAATTTTTTTGGCTGCGTCATCAGCAAGCATGCACGCCCCGAAAACCGGGTTTACAAAAACAGCTGTTTTTGCCTGTGTCTGGCTTTCAATGCTCCCTGCTATCTCCGCAACCCTTGTTTTCAGGCCTTCCGGGGCCTGTATTGCAACAAGCCTGGCTTTTCTTTCCCGTATTTCCGCTATTGCTTTTTCCAGCCCAGCCCCCATCTCAAGCATAAAGGAATCCCTTTGAAGAAACATTAAAATACTATCTTATCTCTATTTGCTTGCATGCATTTCAAACCCAGCATTGGCGCAAAAAAAGCATTTGGCATGGCAATGCTATATTTTTTTTTGCCCCTGTTTGTTGCATGGTTTGCGATTTTTGAATTAAAGCTTGTGAGGCTTGACCTTACTGACATCGCATTGTTTCTTGTTGCAACAGCGCTTCTTGCTTACCTTTACAAGAGGTATTTAAGAAAAGTAAGGCAAGAGCAGGGCATGCAGGGGGAATGGCAGGAAACCAGCGAAACAGGGGGCGCGAACAGGGAAGAGCTTAGTGAAGAGGCAGGGGCAGAGGAAATGGCTGAAGAAATCCCTGAAGAAGAGGAAAAGGGGGAAGACGCTGAAGAAGAGGTAAAGGGGGAAGAAGCTGAAGAAGGGGAAGAAATGGGGCTTTCTGAACCACATAGAAAATCCAGGGCGAAAAAGGCCAAGAAATAGCTTTTTATTTTTTCCCTAGTTTTTTAGTATTGGATGGAGAAGCAGTTTTCTGTTATTGTGCCTGCCCTGAACGAAGGCAAGTTTATCGAGAAATGCCTGCTTTCCCTTTCCAACCAAACTGTTCCAAGGGACAGGTATGAAATAATTGTTTCCGACAGCAGCAGCACTGACAACACGGTTGAAATAGCAAAATCCCTTGCAGACAAAGTTGTGATATGCGAAAAGCATTCTGCTGGCTTTGGGAGGAATTTTGGGGCAAGGCACGCGAAAAACGATTTTTTTGGGTTTGTGGATGCTGACACAATTGTTTCCCATGCCTGGATTGAGGGCGGAATGGAAGCACTGCAAAAAGGCATTGCTGCAACAGGGCCTGTTGAATCAATTGAGAAGGATTCTTTCAGGACAAAAATGTTTTATTCCTGGTGGAGCATGCAATCCCACTTGAGTGTGGTTATTGGGCAGCCGATTTTCCCGGGTTTTAACATTGCGGTCAAAAAAAACGCTTTTTGGGCGGTTGATGGTTTCAGCGAAAAAAACTTTACATGCGAGGACATTGATTTTTCCCTGAAGCTGAAGACGCTTGGCAAAATTGTTTTTTCCGAAAAAATGCTTGTTGAAACGTCCAGCAGGAGAGTAAGGGAAACAGGATTGGTGCAGTATGTTTCGAATGCCTGGGCGCATTTCCTGTTCAACAAAAGCAGGACATGGCAAGAGCACAGGAAGGATTTCTGAAGCAAAAAAAAAGCAAGGTTTAAATACATGGAACTCTTTATAGATATGCCTTTTCTGGGGATTAAATGAAGGCAAAAACTATTGTTTTCATGCTTTGGCTGGCAGTATTGCTGGCTCTTTTCTCTGTGAGTGTTTCAGCTGAACCCAACACCCCAGACATAAATGTTTTGCAGCCCATTCCCATGCCGGGGGACAGCAACTATTTCAAGGGCAGCCGGTCAGTCACAATTACCTGGGAAACAAGGGCACACGATGTAAACGGTCTTGCAACGTTTGATGCAAACATTGATCTTGCCTATTCAAGCACTGCGGGCTCTTTCACAACCGCTATTGTAAGTGACTTAAATCTCTTCAGTGCCTGCGGCAATTCCGACCTGAATGCTGCAGCAAGAACATGTACTTACACTTGGGTGATTCCCAATGATTTCAACGGCAATGCGGACGGCAACTATTTCATTGACTTCAATGCTTATGTTATTGCAAGGGCAACAGGAAACGTGGCTGACAGCAATACTACGACAAGCAGCCGGAGTTTTGTTTTGGACAGGACTGCCCCCACAGTTTCAATAACAAGCAATAATGTTTCCGATTCCACGACATATACTCTTACTTGGAGTGCAACCGATGCCACTGCCAGAATTGACTTTAACTATTACAGCACCACTGTGGCAGGCGACAGCAATACTGATTATATCCAGCTATCGCGTGGCACAACAAGCCAGGCCATCCAGATTGGCGGGGCAGATTTTCTTCCCGCAATAAAAACCTTCTGCGTGAAAGCGCAGGACAGGTCTGACCTTAATGCAACCGCCTGTGTTAATGTAACTTTTCGCTCTCCAACAGGTGGCCAGGGAGCGCCAAGATGCGGTGACAGGGCCTGCAATGGAAAGGAAACGCCTGCATCATGCCCTGCTGACTGTTCAGCGAAATGCGGGGACAATGCTTGCACTCACAATGAAAGCAGTGAAACTTGCCCTCTTGATTGCGCGCCAACCTGCGGCAACAAGAGGTGCGATGCTGATGAAACAGAAAACACCTGTCCAGTTGATTGTGCTCCAAAAGGGCTTGAAGTAAGGAATGTTGTTCTTTCTCGTTTGGGGAAAGAAAAGCCCACTTCTGCGGACATTGAAGCTGTACTGAGGGCTGCTGGGGCAAGCGAGAATGCCATTGAAAAGGCAAGCGAGGCAGCGGGAAAAATAAGCAGCGTGAGGAGTGTTGTTGTGGAAGAGGTTACCCTGGATGGGGAAACAAGATTTGAAACCACAGTTTCTCTGTTGTTTACAAACACTGCCGGAGTACAGCTGAAAAATTTGAGGCTTGTGGAAAACATCCCCAAGAATGTTGCTGCTAGCGCTTCCCTTGTTTCAAGCAGTGAAAGCTTTAGGGTGCTTGTGGATGACCCAGTTCTAGAGTTTGCTGTTGCCCAGTTGGGTGAAGGGGAAACGGCAGAGCTAAATTACACTATTGCGAATAAGGTTGATGAGGAAAGCCTTGAGTCGTGGTTTGCGCCTTTTGCAGTTGCAGCAGAGGAAAGCATCGTGGCAAGTGCCTGCTCAACTGATGCTGAGTGCAATGATTCAAATGTCTGCACCAATGACAGGTGCATTGGGGGGGCATGCTCTTTTGCTTCTCTGCCACAGGGTACAAGCTGCGGTGTCGGGCTGGTTTGCTTTAATGGGGTGTGTATTGAGGAGGCACTTGCAGAACTGCCTCCAAGGGCTGCAGGGGGCCTGGATTCCATTACAATACTTGTTGTTCTGGTAATAGTGCTTGTTGTTGCCTATTATGCCTATTCCAGGTATTTCAGGAAATAGATAGTTTTTTTTAGTGGAAAAGCATTATTAATTTCCAGTGAACCAATTGATGCAGCGGAATTTTTTTCTTGCATTTTTTTTTCTGATAGCTTTTTTTTCGCCTGCTTATTTTGCGGAATGCGGCAACAGAACCTGCGAGCCCGGGGAAAATTCGTGCAACTGCAAGGAAGACTGTGGATTGTGCGCGCCTGCGGAAGGTGAAGCCTGTGTTGCATATTCCTGCACCAAGGAAA
>CAYJWT010000051.1:0-8631 GCA_964373935.1 uncultured archaeon
TTTTTCTCGCTTCTTGTTTCAGCAATCGCCCACAATGCTTTCACTGCATCCCTGTCATCAAGGAAATCCCTTTCCACATTAATGTTTCCAACATTCATGCTTGCCCCTGTTTTTCCCTTCTCTATTTCAGCCACCTGTTTTCCCCAATTGCTTATTACAAAGCTTTCCCCCTGCCCCGGCCCGCAAATGTTGAAAAACCTTGCAACCGCAAAATCAATCCCATAGTGCTCATTGTAAAAAGCGCACAATTCTTCCCCGATTTTTTTTGTGAGGCCATAGGGGGAAAATGGCTTTAGTGGGCTTGTTTCTTTGAGAGGCAGGTCTTTTTCTTTCACTTTTCCATAGCATTCTGAACTGCTCACGAAAACAATTTTTGCTTTCGGGAAATGCTTTTTTACCGCTTCAAGCAGGTTGAGTGTTCCCAGTACATTTGACTGGAATGTTTCCATTGGCTGGCTCCACGAGAGCTCTGAAGAAGATTGTGCAGCCAGGTGAAAAACAGTTTCCGGCTGGCTCTTTATCACAGCATACTCAATGTCTGCCTTTTTTGTGATATCGCACACAATTGGCTCGAACAAAGCGCTTGCATCTTCTGCAATCACAGTGCCAAAAACCAATGCGTTTTTTTTCTTCGCAAGCTCCCCAAGATGCCGCCCCACAAACCCGTTTGCGCCAGTAATAAGCACGTTCTTCATTGTAAAAATTGTGGAAGATTTGATTTAAAAAACAAATGAAAAGAGGCCAAAAAAGATTTTTTAGGCAACCTGAGAAGAGCTGTTTCTGGCTGGGTTTGAGTACTGTACCAAAAAAGTGTTTAATCATCAATTATTTAATGATTATTATTAACGAGTTATTTGGGGTTTTTTTCGGGGTTGTCCTGTTTTGAAGAACATTGCAGTTATTGGAACGGGTTATGTTGGGCTTGTAACTGGAACTTGCCTTGCGGAGCTGGGCAACCATGTGATCTGCGTTGACACTGACAAGAAAAAAATTGATACGCTGAATGAAGGGAAAATGCCAATTTTTGAGCCGGGGCTTGAGCCCTTGGTGAAGTCAAACGTTTCAGCAAAGCGCCTTTCGTTCACAACCGATTTTGATAATGCTGTGAAAAAATCGGAAATAATTTTTATTTGTGTTGGCACACCTCCTTTGCCGAACGGGGAGGCAGACCTTGGTTTTGTGGAAAATGCA
Organism: uncultured archaeon; assembly: GCA_964373935.1. Classification (GTDB taxonomy): domain Archaea; phylum Iainarchaeota; class Iainarchaeia; order Iainarchaeales; family CAYJWT01; genus CAYJWT01. The sequence goes on from CAYJWT010000051.1 coordinate 1,192, forward strand.
GTTAAAAGGATTGCTGAAGTAAGCACTGAGCCAAGAATCATTGTTGAAAAAAGCACTGTTCCAGTGCAGACTGGAAAGCGCATGCAGGAGCTGTTGCAGAAAAACAACAACCATGTCCAGCTGGAGGTTGTGAGCAATCCTGAATTCCTTAGGGAGGGAACTGCTGTTGAGGATTTCCTCCACCCTGACAGGATTGTTGTGGGGGCAAAAAGCGAGCATGCAAGGAATGTCATGGAGGAAATTTACAGGCCATTGAATGCCCCGATATTATTCACTGACATCAACAGCGCGGAAATAATAAAGCACGCGAGCAACAGTTTTCTTGCAGCAAAAATCTCTTTCATAAATGCAATTGCTGACCTGTGCGAGAAGACTGGGGCAGACATAGAGCTTGTTTCGCAGGGCATTGGAATGGACAGGAGAATTGGGAAGGCATTTCTCAAGGCAGGGATAGGGTATGGGGGTTTTTGCTTTCCCAAGGATGTCGAGGCATTCATAAGGATTTTTGAGAAACAGGGCCTTGATTTCGGAATGCTCAGGGAAGCCCAGAAAATAAACGAGGAAAGGGAAAAAATTTTTATGGACAAAATCGAGAACGTTCTTGGCGGCCTCAGCGGAAAAAAAATCGGCGTTTTTGGGCTTTCTTTCAAGCCAAACACTGATGACATGAGGTTTGCCACAAGCATTGGCATAATACAAGCGCTCCAGAAAAAAGGGGCTGCAATAAGGGCTTTCGACCCTGCTGCAATGGAGAACGCTAAAAAAATCCTGAAGAATGTTGAATACTGTGAAAATGCTTTGGATGCAGCAAAAAACGCTGATGCCCTGGTTATTGTTACTGAGTGGAAAGAATTTGCCGAAATGGACCTTTCAAAAATAAAAAAAGCCCTTAAAAGCCCGATAATAATTGACGGAAGGAATGTTTTTGACAGGGGGAAAATGAAAGAGCTGGGCTTTGAATACTATTCAGTCGGGAGGTGAGAAAATTATTGCGATAATTCCTGCAGCTGGGTATGCAACAAGGCTTTATCCGCTCACCCTCAACAGGCCAAAGCATTTGCTGGAGGTGAATGGGAAAACAATTCTTGAGCATGTCATAAAAAAAATTGAGGAAATTGGTGTCAAAAAAATATTTATTGTCTCGAATGACAAATATTTCAAGAGTTTTGTTGAATGGCAAAAAAAATTCAGGCCAAAATCAGAAATAGAGGTGTTCAATGATAATACAACAAGCAATGATGACAGATTGGGGCAGATTGGGGACATTCTGTTTGCAATAGAAAAAGGAAAAATCGGTGATGATTTATTGATTATTTCTGGTGACAATTTGTTCGATTTTTCCCTCAAGCCGAGTCAAATGTTTTTTCTTGAAAAAAAATCCCCAGTAAACTGCGTGCGTGATGCAGGCAACTTTGTTGAGGGAAAAAACCTTGGCGTTCCAAATGTGGGGAATGGAAACAGGATAATTAGTTTTGAGGAAAAGCCTGAAAACCCAAAAACCACTTTTTGCTCAATGGGAATTTATTATATCCCGAAAAAATTCACTGGCTTGTTCAAAAATTATTTAGGGGCTGGCAATAATCCTGACAAAATGGGTTATTTCATGGCTTGGATGGCGGAAAATTTTGAGCTTTATGCTTTTCCTTACAAGGGCAAATGGTTTGATATAGGATTGCCTGAATCACTGGAGCAGGCAAGGAAGGAATTCAATGGCTAATGTTGTTGTTACTGGAGGGGCTGGTTTTATTGGCAGCCACTTGTGCGAAAAGCTTGTGGAAAAAGGGTTTCATGTGAGGGTGGTTGATAATCTCTCTTCAGGCAAAAAAAACAACCTCTCAAAAATAATCAAGGCAATTGAATTTGCCAGGGCAGATATAAAAAATTTTTCTTTGTTAAAAAAGCACTTTAGGAATGCTGATTGTGTTTTCCACCTTGCAGCACTGCGCTCTGTCATGGAGTCAGTGAGAAAGCCGGCAGAGTTTGCAAGGGTAAACATAGAGGGCACAATAAATGTCCTGGAGGCGGCAAAACAAAGCAATGCCGGAAGGGTGGTTTTTGCTTCATCCTCTTCAGTCTATGGGAATTGCAGCGTGTTTCCGCAGAAAGAGTCATTCATCCCTATGCCCCTTTCCCCTTATGCTGTGAGCAAGCTTGCCTGTGAGCACCTTTTGAGGCAGTATTTTGAGGTTTTCGGAACAGAAACAATATCATTGCGCTACTTTAACGTTTTCGGCCCAAGGCAGGATAAAAATTCTGAATACGCAGCAGTAATCCCAAAGTTCATTTCGCTTGTGCTTGAGGGAAAAAAACCCGAAATCTTTGGTTCAGGAAAACAGTCAAGGGACTTCACGTTTGTTGAGGATATTGCAAACGCAAACATTGCTGCAATGAAAGCAAAAAAAAGGGCGGTGGGGAAAGCAATCAACATAGCAAGCGGGAAAAGCGTTTCAGTGAACAGGGTTCTGGAGGACGTCAACAGGATAACCGGCAAAAACATAAAGCCAGTTCACTTGCCTGCGCGGAAGGAAGAGGTTTTCAAAACACTGGCGGACACTGTGCTTGCAAAAAAGCTGCTGGGCTTCAAGTGCAAGTGGGAGTTTGATGATGCCTTGAAAAGAACAATAGGGCATTATGGCGGGGTAATGCCATGAAAGCAATTCTTGTTACCGGGGCTGCTGGTTTTATTGGCAGCCAATTGTGCGAAAAGCTCCTGGCAGAAGGCTACAGGGTTGTTGGCATGGACAATTTCTGCACCGGCAGCAAAAAAAATATCCGGCAATTTTTTGAAAACAAAAATTTTTCTTTTTTGGAGCATGACATAACAGAGCCATTGCAGGCCAAGGAAAAAATTTCTGAAATATACAATCTTGCTTCTCCAGCTTCCCCGAAGCAATACTTTCAGATTCCCGTTGAAACCCTGCTTGCAGGGTCTCTCGGCATAAAAAATGTGCTTGATATTGCATCCAGGCACAATTCCAGGGTTCTGCAGGCCTCAACATCAGAGGTTTATGGCAATCCCCTGGAGCACCCGCAGAAGGAAACATATTTTGGGAATGTTAACCCAGTCGGGGAAAGAAGCTGCTATGATGAAAGCAAAAGGTTTGCAGAGGCAATGGTGATGGCTTACCGCAGGAAACATAACGTTGATACCTGTATTGTGCGCATTTTCAACACTTATGGCCCGAGAATGCAGAGGGACGATGGAAGGGTAATATCAAATTTCATTGTCCAGGCCCTTGAAAACAAGCAAATAACAATTTTTGGCACTGGAAACCAGACAAGAAGCTTCTGTTATGTTTCTGATTTGGTTGACGGGCTGGTGAAAGCAATGAATTCGAGAGAACAGGGCCCCATAAACATTGGCAACCCCGAAGAGCACACAATCCTTGAAATTTCGGAAAAAATAAGGAAAATGTGCAATTCAAGGTCAGAGATTGTTTTCAGGCAGCTTCCCCAGGATGACCCTGAAAAAAGAAAGCCGGATATTTCAAAAGCAAGAAGCGCTCTTAATTGGCAGCCAAGGGTTTCTCTTGACGATGGGCTGGAAAAAACAATAGCGTTTTTCAGGGAAAACTAGTGTTGTTTATGGGCACCGGGGAACAGGTTGTCAAAAACACTGGCTTGATGCTTGCAAGCAACCTTTTCCAGAAAATACTCAAGCTGGTTCTTGTTGCGCTTATAGCAAGAATGCTTGGGGTTTCAGATTTTGGGCTGTATTCATTTGTTTTCTCTTATGTCATTCTTTTCGGGATTCTGGCAAACCCAGGCCTTGACACATTGAACCTCAGGGACATTGCTCAGGACAAAAAAAATGTGAAAAGCATTTTGGCAACTGCACTCTCCCTGAAAATAGTGCTTTCTTTGCTGACTCTTGGCCTGGTGATTGCCTCGATAACATTGCTTGGCTATGACAACGCCACAATTTTTTTTGTTTTTCTTGCAGGGGTATCTGTTTTGCTGGATTCTGTTTCCGATACATTCAAGACTGTTTTCTTTTCTTTTGAAAGGGTTGATATTGTGCTAAAGCTGAGCACTGTTTCAAAAATTGTTTTGCTTGCAGGAAGCCTTGCAGCACTGTTTTCCGGCTTTGGGGTGGTTGGGCTGGTTGTTGCGGCAATTTTTGCAAGCATTGTGAATTTCCTGTTAAGTGTTTATTATTGCGCAACAAAAATAGTGAAGCCGGAAATAAGGATAGATTCTGGGATGTGGGATGCTTGGGCAAAAATGCTGGTTAAGGCAAGGCACTTCTTTTTTCTCGGGATTTTCATGATTGTTTTCGGGAAAATTGACATAATAATGCTTTCCTATTTCAAGGGAAACACGGCTGTGGGCTATTATGGTGCGGCAGTGCGGCTGATTGAATCACTTGCAATCCTCAGCACTTCTTTTTATACAACAGTTTTCCCTGTAATGTCAAGGTATTTTGCAGAGCAAAAATCTGTTTCCGGCCTGCTTGGGAAATCCTCAAAATTCATTATTGTCTTCAGCCTTCCAACTGCCGTTGGCACCACAATTATTTCCAGCCAGATAATTTCAGTGATTTATGGGATTGAGTTTGTGCCTGCGGCTGCTGCCTTGAGCATCCTGATATGGTATACTGTGCTTAACTACCTTTCAGAGGTCTTCAACCTGCAGCTTTATTCAATGAACCGGGAAAGGACTGTTTCCTACATTTTTGCATTCAGCGTTTCCCTGAACATAATACTGAATTTTGCCCTTATCCCGCAGTACAGTTTTATTGGCTCTGCTGTTGCCACTTTTGTTTCCCAGCTTGTTTTTATCGCTGTTGCCGGCTTTATTCTGAGAAAAGAGCTGAAAAAACTGAACTGGCTGGACCTTCTGGGAAAGCCGCTTCTCGCATCCGCTGTAATGGCTGTTGCAGTGATTTTTTCGCCTGAGAAATCAATCTGGTTTGTTATCCCGCTAGGCGCAATAGTTTACTTTGCCTGCCTTTTCTTCCTCCGGGGCTTTTCGCAGGACGAAATAAGCCTAATAAAAAAAGCAGTCTCCAGAAAATAAAAAAAAATATTCCTGCCGGAAAATTACTGTTATGGGTGGCAAAAATATTTTATTATAACCAAGTACACTATATTTTGGCAAAAATATGAAACCCAAGCCTGTTATTTCCTCTGAGCACGCGATTAATTGGTATGTTGGGAACTATCTCATGAACCCTAACAATGCTCTTCGCGATAATGATGAACTAATGGATTCTGCGCACAAAGAGATGGAGGAGTTACGAATCCGACTAAAAGGCAAAACAATGACACATAGAGAGTTTTTGGACGTGATGAAACTATCTGGAATTCACAAAAAATATTATCATTATCAAAAACCAAAACCGGCGGACTGTGAAATTTGCAGAATGCTAGGAATTAGATAGTTTTCAACTTCCATAAAACTTGCAGGTTATGTCAATTTTACGCCTATTCAGCAATTTCTATGTCTCTGTATGCTATTTGTTTGCCATCAGATTTGGCGTCTTTCACATAGTTTTTCCTTCCTTTAATAAGCTCGTTCTTAGTACACCAGAATCCATCGTCACACTTGTCGTTTCTGCATCTGAAGTGCACTTCATTGTCAACAATTTCCAGCAGTATTAGAAAGGGCTCACCACATTTACACGTTTCGTTTTCCCATGGCTTTATTTCAACGGCATTAAAAGGTTTGCCCACATAAGGGGCTTCAGCAATTTTTTCCATGACTTTCATCAGTTTTTTTTGGTCTTTTTCTGGCAATCCTTCCATTTTCCTTACAACATTTTCTGAAAGAATAATTTTCCACTTTTTTTCCTTACTCACAAAAACGTCACCCATTAGCACAAAATAAGCAAAAACCAAAAAATTAATACACAAAGTTATGTGAACAAAAAATCACATATTTTTTATTATTTCTTCTTTTAGCTTCTCAAACAATTTATCACTGATTTTTCCAATTTCCTTCAAAAATAATTTTTTCTCCACAGAAACAATCGTATCTGTTCTGATATAGCTTTTTTCCTTAAGCTTACCAGAAAACTCGTTTTGCTGGATTTCAAGCTCAAATTCCTTTAGAGAGGTTTTTGATGTTATAGGACATGCCCAGAAAAACTCGTGAATTTTATTGAATTTGGAATTGGAAACAATCACAACTGGCCTGATTTTATAGTCTATTTGATTAGTAAACGGAAATCTGGCCAAAGCAACACTCATTTGATCCATTAGCATCACAGATATGTTGCCCAAATATCATCTTTTTTATTACTCCAGATTTTCTTCAAAACACCTTCAGAAACAGCTGCCAAGGGATAACTTTCTTGTGATAAACTTTTTTCCAGAACTTTAACTCTATTCTCAAGGGTTTCCAATTTCCTCATTACCACCTGCAAATTCACGCTTTTTCCATTAGCCATTAATTTCACTCAAAATAATATTGGAAAAAGAAGTATTTAAACAATAGCGTTGCTATAGCCATTCAACGAAATGAATTATTGTTTGGCAAAATCTGCTTTTTCAAAATCCATTATGTTCCCCAAATCTTTAGTATAGAGTTCCAGCCCGTATTCAGGATGACCAGAACTGAACTGTATTTTTTCCCTTCCGAAAACTCTTGTATCTATAAATATTTTAAAATTTTTAAGTAATATTGGGGTAATTGCGCCTTGCGTCCTGCCAGTTACTTCTTTTAGTCTTTGTGGGTCAATAATACTTATTTTTTGTCCAGCAACTTTTTTAGCTTTTGCGAAATCTATTTTCATCATTCCCCTCAAGAAAAAAGCAAATAAGTTTGATTTCTCGCCCTCAATGATTATTGTTTTGCAGTCGTCTTCAGGATTTGCATCAGAATGTTTTATCACATCTTCATGAGTAATCGTTTTTCCGGTAAGTTTTATTAACCGATACTCTACTCGTTTTTCTTTCAGTATTTTTTCAACTTCTAATTCCATAAAATAAACACATATTAATCTATTTAAAATTTATGCAGAGAATACTCTTGTATGAAAACGGTTGGAATTATTGGCGGATTAGGGCCAGAAACAACTTCAGAGTTTTACTTAGAAATAGTTTTTGGCTGCTACAAAAATAATAAAACATCCAGACCGCCAATTCTTATTTGGAATGTTCCGCTAAAGTACATAATTGAGAAAGATTTGTTGGAAAACGCAATGGGGGAAGAAAGATATATACCGTACTTGGTTGAAGGGGCAAAAAAACTTGAAAAAGCAGGGGTGGATTTTATTGTAATCCCGTGCAATACAGTTCATCAATTTATAGACGCTGTCAGAAAAAGTGTCAAAGTACCTGTACTGAGCATTCTTGAAGAAACAGCAAAATTTCTCAAGAAAAAAGGAATTGAGGAGGTTGCTGTTCTATCAACACCCTCTGCGGTAAAGAAAAAACTTTACGAAAAAGTGCTTCAAAAAGAAAATATACGCCAAGTATTACCTAATGATTTTGAACA
>CAYJWT010000052.1:0-6593 GCA_964373935.1 uncultured archaeon
CATCCCCACTATTTCCCTACACTCAGCTCTTCCTATCTAAACCTTTTATTGTATGGCTTCAGCACAAAGACAAGCAGTATAGTATATGATGCAATACTTTCCCACAGGCCAGGAATTGTGCCCAAAAGCGTTGAGGGCAGAATACTAAGGGATGCCAACAACCTTGACCTGCTTTCTGTTGAAAGGTGGAAGCAATGCATTGAATTCAGGAACAGGGGCCTGATATGCAGTTTGGAGGAAAGAAAGCCCGCAATCAAGCTTATACCAAAAATGAGGGGCAATGTGCTTGTCCTTGAAAAATCAAGAATGATTTTTGACCACATGATTGGGAATTTTCTTGATTTCTTTTCATCCTCTCCAGACCACGAGATAAGGCAATACTTCAACGAGCTGGTTTCAAGGGCAATGCTGTAGGTTTATTTTCTTATTGGCCAAATAAAATAAGTATGTCCAGCAATATTGCCTCTGCTTTACATGTAAGAAAACTTTTCATTCCCAGGAAAGAATCCCGCAAAGGGCAAAATGGCATATTACTGATAATTGCAGGCTCAAAGCAATACCATGGAGCATCAATTTTTGCAGGAATTGCCGCAAGCAGGATAGTGGACCTTGTTTATTTCTGCACTGAAAAAGAAAACATTCCGTTCTTGAAAAAAGCCAGCCCGGAATTCATTGTTTCAGACTTAAGTGAGTGGAAAAAATGGATAAAAAAATGCGATGCAGTGCTTGTGGGGCCAGGCCTTGCAGAAAGCAAGTCAAGCAAGAAACTCATTCATACCATTTTATCCAACTTCAGTGGCAAAAAAACTGTTCTTGACGCCACTGCACTGCATTTAACAAGCCCCCAACAGCTGCACAAAAACTGCATTATAACGCCGCATGCTGGCGAGTTTCTTGCATTGTTCGGGCAAAAGCCCACAAAATCGCGCCTGAAAGAATATTCCAAAAAATACAAGGCGACAATAGTGCTGAAAGGCCCCACTGATATAATAGCATGCGAGGGAAAGCTATACTATAATTTCACCGGCAACCAGGGCATGATAAAGGGCGGAACAGGGGACATTCTTGCGGGCCTCATAGCGGGTTTTGCCTGCAAAAACAAGCTCTTGCTTTCCTGCATTGCCTCATGCTACCTGAACGGCCTTGCTGGAGACATGCTTAAAAAAGAAAAAGGCTGCCTGTATAATGCGCAGGACGTGCTGGAAAGGATTCCTGCAGCAAAAAAATCGTGTGAACTTCATGAAAAATAGTTTTTTTCTTTTGATGGCGGCTGTATTTATCGCAGGATGCGCGCAGATCCCATCCACAGAAATAAAAAAGCAGATGGGAGAAGCAGAAAATTATTTTGGCCAAACCCTTTCCGGAGAAAAAACAACTGAAATTTACCCCAACCGGCTTATTGTACGGAAAAATTCTGTTGCGGAAAACTGGCCTGTCTTTTTTAATCCCTCCAGTGAGGAAAAAAACGTAATGATTGAAGTAAAATGCGATAACGATTTCAAACTGGAACACTCAATTGGATTCTTTTCGGTAAAGCCGCAGGAGCACAGGTCTTTTGCAGTAAAGCTTTCAGCAACAGAAAAGACAAGAAAAAGGCATTCGGTTTGCACAGTTAGCTTCAAAACCGAAAAAGAGCTTGTGGCAGCTGACAGTTTTGTTGCAGTGGCTGAATAAAAAAAATGTTTTTCTGTTTTTTCTCTTCACAAAAAGGTTTATTAACTTATAATGCTTAATACTATCAGTGTTGGGAGTTAAGGGGGCAGGTCATACTGCATTGCAGATCCCTGGCTTGCCTCCATCATTATTTTCCTTTCAAAAAATACTGCAACAACCCAAGCTCAAGGAAAAAACCTGGCCAAAAAAATAGGGAAGAAAATCTAAATTTTACTGTGATTTTTCTATTTCTCTTTGAACATCGCCAGGGCAATCTCTTGATACATAAGGTGGGTCATCTCTAATTTTATCACAAAGTGATACATCCTTCTTTAGAGCCGCTAGTATATGGTAGCACTGATTTCTATAATATGGGTCCTGCTCATCACCAGCTTTTTCACATAGGCTTTCATCCAATTTTTTCTTTGCCAATTCAAAATAGCATAGGTTTTTTAATATTCCAGCCTTCTCACAAAGATTGGCATTCATTTTTCTCATTGCTATAATGTTGTAGCAACTGTCCTTGGATGTTTGAATTTGCTCTTTTTCACAATCTGATTCATCCCTTTCTGATGCTGCAATAAATTCATAACATGAATTTTTGAAGTATTCCAATTCTATGTTTTCACAGATTGATTTGTTATATGTTGCTTGGGCCAACGCTTTAAAGCATCTATCTCTATCTCGGCTAGGTTCATAATATCCTGCGTATTCTATTTTTTCGCAACTACTTGAGTCTTTATTTTCTAATGCTATTCTTGAATATACCGCCACATAGCAGCCTCTTTTACTGTCTTCAGTTTCAGCAAGATCTGGCCACAGTATTTTTTCACATAATGTGGGATCAGATTTTTCTTGTGCTAACTCCAAATAACAGGTGTTCTTGTTGGTTGCCGCTTCACACTTTTCTGCGATTTGGGGTTCCAGCTTGTTCCCAAAATAATAAAAAACCCCAATTAATGCAAAAACAAAAATTAGTGCAAATGCCACAAAAACAGCAATCTGTCTGATTTTTTCCACCAACCAACTATTGTTTATTGCTATAAAAGATGCCTAAATTCTCCTTCTCTGGTTTCTTTTTCTGAGGCGGTTGAATGCTGCAATTGACCCTGCTGTAATTGCGCCTCCAAGCAAGCCGCCGCCAATATGGTAAAATTTCCTTTTGCCAGAATATGACTCGAATGATTTTACTGCTTTTTTCAGTTTTTGTTTTTCTTTCCAAGCAGCTGAATCCCTTATGCGCCCAATTTCTTGGCCTATTTTAAAAGCTTCATTTCCAAGCCTTTTTGTATCAGCTTTCATTTGCCTTATTTGTTCTGAAGATGGAGGCATGCGGCCTGATCGCCCAGGTCTCTGCAATAAAGATTCTGCTCCAAGTATTTTCTGTTCCAGTTCCATATACATTTTCATTCGCTTATCGTATTCTTCGTGCAAAAAACGGGATTGAGAGCTATTGTCTGCCTTTTCCCCTGCTTTAATAAAATCTATTTCTGCCTGCCTTAAATCCTTATGCAGCCGGGTTGCTTTTTTATTGTGCAAAAATTCTCCAGCTCCAACACCCGCAAGAGTTCCTGCCAGAATTGCTGCTCCCGCAAAAGCAATTCTCTTCCTTTTCTTTATTTTTTCTCTTCTTTCACGGACTTTTCTTTCAGCGCCGTTTCCAGACTGTTCAACCATAAACAATCATTAAACTTGGTGATTATTAATTCTATCGCATCTGGTTGTTCCTGTTTCTAAAAAACTGAAAAAAAGAATTAGTTAAAGTTTATGATTCTGTGTGTTCTTCTAGAAAGTTTTCTGCATTAAACCCAAATATTCTCTGAAAAAAACCTGCTTTGTCATCTATACTTTTTACAACTTGTGCCTCGAGTTCTTTAATAAGGTCATCAATATCTTCAATCTGGCTTTTTATTACACTTGCCTGTTTTTCATCGCCAGTCTGCACTGCTACCCCAAGTGCTTTTTGAAGCTCCTCTTTTTTCTCATTTAGTGAAGCAAACCTTGCTGCAAGAACTTCCTGCTTCTCTGAATCCCCAGTGAAAATTGCCTGGATAATATTCAGTTGCTCTCCAGAAACATTTTCCACAGTTGTGGTTGTGTTTGTAAGCGCTCCTGTGAATTCTGAGATCTCAACCTCTGCTGTTGCCGCTGCTCTTGGGTCAAGTTCTGACAGTGCAAGATTAATCTGATACAATCTTCTCTGTGCTTTCTCTTCAAGGTTAGCCAGGGTTTTCAAAAGCGCTTCCTGTTTTGCCTCAAGCTGTGCAATTTTTTCCTCTAATTGCTCAAGTTTTCTATTGTACTGGGCCTCAAGCACTACTGGGGCACAAACCCTGGCAACAGCCCTATCAATTTCTGCCTTGAGGTTTGCTTCTGTCAAGAATTCCTCCAAATAAGTAAGTGTTTCCTTCATGAATTTCAATTGGCTTTCCATGTTTTCCTTGCACTGTACTGCAAACTGCCCAGCCTTCTCAATCTGTCTTACAAACCTTTCCATTCCCTTAGCGCACTGCCGCAATGGCCTCTCCATTTGTTTTTCGAATCTTGGCCTCTGCTGTTCAACCATTTGAGCAACCCACTCATCTTCAGTTGAGGAGCAAGGATCTCCCCCTCTTCTCCTAAACTGACTTAGATCATGGCCACCAAATCCGCCACCTGGGAATCCTCCTCCAAATCCACCTCCGCCAGGATATCTTCCTTCTGGGGTGTCTGCAGGATTAGTAACTTGCAGTTGCAACAATGGGAACAATCCTAATACCCCACTTCTGACTGCAGTTGAAACAGGAGAAGCACGCACTGCACACTCTGGCGCAGTTGGGTTTTGCCTGCAGTATTCCTCTGGGGAAATTTGTCCTCCTCCCGGCGGTTGGGTAAATTGGCCACAGTCAGCTGGGCAAGTTGTTGGGTTTTCATTGCAAGCCCCATCTCCGCAAAATGGTGCTGTTGTTGTTGGCTGTTGTCCAACGCAAACACCATTCTCACAAATTTGTTGCTGTGCTGCACACTGATTGGTTATTTCTGGAGTGCAGGTTCCTTGGGGTGGCTTTATCCCACCGCTTGTATCACAATTGCAGGTTGCATAATCAAATGCCCCACCAACTTTGTTACAATAATCTACATTATCTTGTGGGCACTGTCCTGCGGTTGGTTGCCCTGGGAATTGCCCTGGTCTTGGGAATCCTCCTTCAAAGCCGCGAGTAAACTCTCCACAAAAAGATTGTGATCCTCTATAGTTTTCTCTTAGGCTTTCTTCCATTTCTTTTAATGGATCTTGTTCGCCCATCATTTGCCTGCAAACATTTTTTGCCCCTTCCTCAGTATATCCTGTTGCAATAAGTGCTCTCATTGCCTCTTTTGCTTCATCCGGCAATTGTTCTATCATTTCGTCTGTTGGATTACAAGCTTGAGTGGAATACTGCTCCATTTCAGCAATAGCTTTTTTCAGCTCTTCTCTTGGATCCTCTTGGGCTAGCTCTTGCCTCATTTCAGCCAAAATGTTTTCAGCAAGTTTTTGCCTTTCCCCGGGACTCAAGCAGGCAGATTCAAAACCAAGCGACTTTTCTGCAACAAACTCCATAACTTTGCTTGCAGCAAAAGCTCGTGGGTTGAGATTTTTAAAATTATACCTTCCGTGGTCAGTATACTGCATGGATTTGAAAAAATCTTGTTGTCCCCCAAACTCAGATCCTGGACCGCCACCAAACCCAGGCCTCCCACCTCCAAACCCTGTTTCCTGCCCATTCTCAGATGGATAAACAATTCCCGCACTAACGACTATGGCAATTGCAACAAATAGCATTCCAAAAATTGTTTTATTCAACTGCTTCACCGCAAAAAGGCAAAAAATAAAGGAAATTGCTTATATTTAAACCTTCCTTTTTGGAAAAGCAAAGAGCCCCTGTCAAGAATGGCCATTAATAACCGCTCGCAAGCTAAACATTATAATAAATACCTGTTTTTATTATTTCAGCAGCTGCCGGCGTGGCGGAGCCCGGTTTAACGCGCCTGCCTTGAGAGCAGGTGTCCGAAAGGACGCGCAGGTTCGAATCCTGCCGCCGGCGAAACGGTAATCATTGAAAAATGAAGGTTTTAATTATGGATTTATCTGGATTTTTGTTTAGAGCAAAAATTTCCACTTATGCCACTGTTGGAGAGGGTGGAGAAAAATTTCTTAAGGATGGTTCAAAAGAATTTGTTTATCAGGAAAAAGACTATAAATATAGGGACAGGTATTTTGGTTTTAACCCATTTATTGGACAGGAAATTGTCCGAAAAAACGATAAACTCATTTGGGGAATGAACTATTATGGGAGTATCGCTTATAATATTGTTTCAGAAAAGATGGTTTATGAATTTCTGAAAAAAGCCTTGCAAACAGTTCCAAAAGCAAAGCCATTCAGAGGTGCTGACCACTACACAAGAAATGATTTTGAATATCACAACAAAAGTAAAGGCACAATAGAAAAATTCACAGGTACAGAAAAAATTTATTACAAAGGCCAAGAAATATACTCTTTACATTATCATGGCGGGCTCATAAAATAAGATTTAAGTTGCGAAAATAGTTTTCTGCTTGTCTATGCCGGCAGCGCCAGTTCTATTGTTGTTGTCAGCCTTGTACCCTGCCTCCTTTTTACTTCCTGCAATTCTTTTGGTGAGAGGCATTCTAAATGCAATTGCAGTGCTTCCTTCAGGTTTTTAATTGCTTCTTCTACTGTATCTCCTTGAGAGGCAACATCTACTTCTGGGCACCATGCAGAATAAGACCTGCCTTCTGGAATTACCACGGCTGAAAAGCCAAACAGTTTCATAACAATACTTTCTGTCAAAACCTTTTATTAATTGTTTGCGTTCACTATTTTGAAGGAAAATGAAGCTGCCAATTGTTTCCGGAAAAGAAGTTCTAAAAGCGTTACAAAAAGAAGGGTTTTCAATTGTAC
>CAYJWT010000052.1:6693-8331 GCA_964373935.1 uncultured archaeon
TGTTTAAATAAAGAATTGCAATAAAACTTATTGGCTGTTTGGAGTATTAGAGTCTGATTGAAAACTTTTCAAAACAGAATAAGGAATGTTTGCATCAAGAAAAAACTTCATGCTTTAACCTTTAACTGGCCAACTCGCTCTTCAGAAACTATTTCTGCGGCATATTTAAGAGCTGCTACTACGCCGTCTTTATTTACGCCGTATTCTTTTTTTATTTGCTCAAAAGTCATGCCACCAGCCAGTGCGCCAAGTATTTCATCAACAGTTATTCTGGTGCCCTTGATTATAGGCTTGCCAAACCTTATCTTTTCACCAATTACTATTTCAGCCATACCAAGTCACTAATATAAAAATATGCCATTGCTTATAAATAACTATTTCTCAAACACCTAGTCTTAACCATTTGCGTTGGAACAGCAATGCGCCAACCATTATTAACACGCTGGAATTTCATAAAAATAATTCATGGATAAAATACATTTCCGTATAAGTCTATTATTGGTATTGGGTGGTTTGGCATTTTTTTTGCTATTACTTGTGCCACTTCAAGTAGTTTTTTTGGGTCTGGATCAAAAACCTGTATACCAAGCACCGGATTGTGGTCGGTTGCTTTTATAGTGCGCCATAATTCTGATTCGCTTCCTGGATCACTCCATGGATGTAATTTTAGAGAATTTCTGTCGAAGAATATTCTGCAATTGTAATAAACTTGTCTTTCAAAATCTTTCATTCCTCTTCCCGCGTTTGCTTTTGCATAATAATCAAACATTATTGCCTGTTCTGCGGGCGAAGGAACAACTTTGCCTACAAGTTGTCTTACAAAATCAGACAGTTCAAGGTGGGCGCCTCTTTTCATTATTTTGACAACCTTTTGGATATAGAGATAACTTGAAGCAAAAAGTGCTTCATTTTCAACAAACATGTTCTTTCTGCCAAGTTCTCTTAATGCGTGCCCCAAACGCTCAAAACGTTGTGGCGTCAATCCTTCTTTTCCCTTGATTTGTTCCAATCTATTTCGAGCTTGAATCCTGGCTTTACCTTTCAATGCCAGCGGAATTCGCTTTCTAAGCAACCTAACATCTTGCCTATAGATTTGATATAATTGTTTTGATTTAAAGCGCAAAAACTTTTCTTTCAGCCTAAGCTTTTGCTTTATTACTTCGGGGTAATCTGTCAGAACCTTGCCTGATTTTTGCCATTCTTCAGTTCTTTTCAACCAAACTTCATTCTGAGTTTTCTTTTCCGCATCCGTCAACTCAAGTTTTTCCGGTAATTTTGGCAGCATGCCTTCATAAATAGACATGAGCAATTGGCGCCTTCCTGTTCCAGCATGCCCTTCCCACCTTTTCCTCTCAAATTTCTTTCCAGGTTTATGCAATTCTCTAACAGAGCGTGCTTCCTCTTCCACATGCTTTACAGAAGGTGGCACATATTTTTCACCTAGAAGTCCGCCAAAATGCATAAATGAATAGTGGTGCTTAACTACTTTCCTTTTCCATCTAGATTGCTTGCTCGGT
The DNA here is from genome assembly GCA_964373935.1 of uncultured archaeon. Classification (GTDB taxonomy): domain Archaea; phylum Iainarchaeota; class Iainarchaeia; order Iainarchaeales; family CAYJWT01; genus CAYJWT01. Next base: position 8,211 of record CAYJWT010000052.1, read on the forward strand.
ATCGGGCACCACTATTTTTTTATATACAAACACTCAATCTAACTATATAAAATGTGTAGCCAGTAAGACTCTGGGACAAAATTGGGTGATTTTTTGTGGTTTTTTGGTTTTTTAGCCCAAA
>CAYJWT010000053.1:0-8278 GCA_964373935.1 uncultured archaeon
ATGAAGTGCATGCCCTTGCCTCAAGCAAGAGGGGTGTTCACTTGTCTCTTTCCCTTGAAAGATTGCATGAAAAAAACCCTGATTTCACGCGCATTGGATTGAGCGCTACAATTGCGCCTTTGGAAGATGTTGCAGCTTTTCTAGTAGGAATGAAGAATGAAAAAGAAACAAGAAATTGCAGGATAGTGGATATACAGTTCCTGAAAAAACTGGACCTGAAAGTGATTAGCCCGTTGCCCGATCTCATTAATGTTTCCCAGCATGAAATCCAGCAAAAGCTTTACTCGCTTCTTAACAATCTAATCCAAGAGCACAGGACAACTCTTGTTTTCACTAACACTCGCTCTGCAACAGAAAGGGTTGTGCATCATTTGAAAGAAATGTTTCCCGAACAGTATCATAAAGGAAACCTTGATGCCCATCATAGTTCAGTCAGCAGGGACCAAAGGATTAACGTGGAAAACCGGCTGAAAGAGGGAAAGCTGAAATGCGTTGTTTCCTCAACCTCGCTGGAGCTGGGGATTGACATTGGATACATTGATTTGGTTGTCCTGCTGGGAAGCCCCAAGTCGGTTGCAAGGGCACTGCAAAGGCTGGGAAGGTCAGGGCACCACTTGCACGACACAATAAAGGGAAGAATAATTGTCCTGGACAGGGATGACCTTGTGGAGTGTGCTGTGCTGCTGAAAAATGCCCTGGAGCACAGGATTGACAGGGTGCAAATTCCAAGGAACTGCCTTGACGTGATGGCACAGCACATTTTCGGGATTGCCATTGCAGAGCCAAGGAACGAAAAGGATGTTTTCAAGCTGATAAAAAAAAGCTATTGCTATAGTTCCCTTTCAAAGCACGATTTTGATGAAACAATAAAATATCTTGCAGGCCATTATGTAAGCCTTGAGGCAAGGAGCGTTTATGCAAAAATCTGGATTGACGAGCAGACAGGAATGATTGGGAAAAGGGGAAAGCTTGCCAGGGTATTGTACATGACAAACATCGGCACAATCCCAGATGAGGCAAAAGTGAAAGTGAAATTGGGAACACAAACAATCGGCACCATTGACGAAATGTTCCTTGAGCGGCTGAGGAAAGGGGATGTTTTTGTCCTTGGGGGCCAGAAGTATGTTTTCAAGTTTGCGCGAGGGATGACTGCACAGGTCCAGGTTGCTGAAAAAAGGCCGCCCACTGTCCCCAACTGGGTTTCCGAAATGCTTCCCTTGAGCTTTGACCTTGCGCTTGAAATACAGAAATTCAGGAAACTCCTGGAGGAAAAGCTGCGCCTGAAAAAAACCCACGCTGAAATACTTGCCTTCATCAACTCCTACCTGTATGTTGATGAGAACGCTGCAGAGGCAATTTACTCTTATTTTTTTGAGCAGTCTGGTTACAGTGAAATCCCCCACGAAAAAAAGTTCCTGGTTGAGTACTATTCCGAGGCAACAGAAAGGCACGCGATCTTCCATTCGTTGTATGGCAGAAGAGTGAATGATGCACTGAGCAGGGCTTTTGCCTATCTTATTGGAAGGCTGGTGCACAAGGACATTGAGATTGTTGTGAACGACAATGGTTTCATTCTTTCCGGCAATGTTCTGCCTGTTAAGCAGTGCTTTAACCTGTTGAAAAAGAATGAGCTGAGAAAAGTGTGCGAGCTTTCCCTTGAGAAAACAGAGGTGCTGAATAGAAGATTTAGGCACTGTGCTACAAGGTCACTGATGATTCTGCGCAGCTACAAGGGCAGAACCAAATCAGTGGGAAGGCAGCAGGCGAGTTCCAGATTATTGCTGAGTGCGGTGCAGCGCATTTCAAAAGATTTCCCTATTTTGAGGGAAGCAAGAAGGGAAGTTTTGGAAGATTTAATGGACATAAAGAGCGCGGAGCAGGTAATCAAGTGGATTCTTTCTGGAGAAATAAAGATTGCGGAGAAAAACATTGATGCCCCCTCCCCGTTCTCCTTCAACCTGTTTGCACAAGGGTACTCTGACATCCTCAAGATGGAGGGCAGGCTTGCATTCATCCAGCGCATGCACGAAAAAGTAATGAAAAAAGTGTACGAAAAAGAAGGGTTTGGGAAGTATCCCCTAAGCGCGGGGGTTGCACGTTAGCTTTTCACGGCAGTAACAACCTTTTCAAATCCTATATCCAATCGTTTGCCCATCTCCCTGATTTCTTTGCTTAACTCTTTTCCAACGCCAATAAACTTGTCCAGTTGCTCAAGATGGAAGTACATTAACTTTCTTGTCTCCTGCTTTGTGGACGGCATTTTTGTGTCATCAAAGAAAGCTTGCAGGATAGTGGCATTTTTTGGGACAATTCTTTTTATATCTTTATGAAAATCCAAGAGTTGTGTTTTGTTGCCCCAGCATTCTATCATAACAGATTTCCCTGTGGGAATGTTATCCACAAAACCGGCCATTTTCTTACTGTTCATTAACAGCATCAATTGTGCCCTTAAACCCACATTCTGGACATTCTTGCCATTGACAAAAAAATACATTCTCATAAAACAATTACAAGCAGTAGCTTAATAATTATTTCCTTCTAACAGGCAATCAACGAACTTCTGATTACACCCCGAGCTTGAAAACGCTTGCCATGCCTGTTGCAAACCCGAGAATAATTAAAAACAATTTGAAGAAATTTCTGAGGTTTTCTTTCCTGATGTCTTTTTCCGCATAGTGGAGAATGAGAAGTATCAGCGCCACTTTTATTATTATGAAGAGCACTGGGTGCAGCCCAATTATTCCTGCGGACAATGGGTGCTGTTCAGTGAAGCCGAAAAAGCTGATTGCTATTGCGGTTGCAGTTCCATCAATCACCTGCCCCTGCATTGCAAGAAAATTCATTCGGTCTTTCAACAGCCCTGTTTTAGTGAATTTGCCAACAGCGATTTTCACTGCCTGCCCGACAAGAACAACAGCCGCAATTGTGCCGAAAAAAGCAAGCCACTGGGAATAATGAGAAGCAACAAACAAAAAAACTGGCAGCCAGAAAATTACCCCGATAACTGCAAACAATTTGTGGTAAGATTCTTTTTTCAGTTTCCTTGAAACCACAAGCCCAATTACTGTTACGGCAAAAGTGAGAAACCACACTCCTGGAGTAATAAACCAGAACCCTGGTTCAAGCGGGTTAAGTGTTTTTTCCACATACCCCAACGGCTCAATCACCCTTATCGTGCTGCCGAAAAAGATGTACGGCAATAAAGCAAGGGCAAACTTTCTGTCAAACTTTATTCCTTTCCTGTCAAGAAAGGGGAAAACCACAAAAAAAGCTATAACAAGGAGAATTGAAACATAAACAAGGGTGTTAACGGGATTATAGCCCCTGACGCTTGAATCAACCACCGGCCTCACAAAATATTCATTGAAAGCTTCTTCCAGAAAACCCATGATTATTATTTAACAAGTTAATGATTATAATAATAACCTATGGCTGAAGAATTCAGCAAAGAAAAAAAACCGCGCAATCTAAGGGAACAGCTGCAGGGAAAGCTTTCTGAAAAAGAACTGAAGCAGCTTGTTTCAGGATTCGATGTTATTGGCGGCATTGCCCTGCTTGAAATCCCGAAAGCTCTTGAAAAAAAAGAGAAGCTGATTGCAAAAGCAGTAATGTCACTGCACAAAAACATTAAGACTGTCTGCAAGAAAAAAGGAAAAGTTTCAGGAAAATACCGGGTGAGAAAAATAAAAGTTATTGCTGGGGAAAAAACCACCGAAACTATGCACAGGGAATCTGGGTGTGAGTTCAAAGTTGACATTGCGAAAGCGTTTTTTTCCCCGCGACTTGGAGGGGAAAGGTTAAGGGTTGCAGGGCAGATAAAATCAGGGGAAACAATTGGCGCTTTTTTTGCAGGGATTGGGAGCTTTCCCGTTGTTTTTGCAAAAAATTCGCCCATGAAAAAAGCGTTTGCGATTGAACTGAACAAAAAAGCAGTGAAGTTCATGCGAGAGAATATTTCATTGAACAAAATGCATGATAAAATTGAGGTTTTTTCCGGGGACGTGAAAAAGCTTGCGAAAAAGATTTCTGGAGAATGCGACAGGATTGTAATGCCAATGCCGTTGGGCGGAGAAACATTCCTGAAAGCAGCTTTTGTTGCCGCAAAACAAAAAGCAGTAATCCACTTTTACCATTTTGTTGAAAAAGAAAAAGGGTTTGAACAGGCAATCCAAATAATTGAAAAAGCCTGCAAAAAACACGGGATAAAATTCAGGGTGCTCAGTGTGCGGAGAGTTGTTGATTACTCACCTTCAAGAATGGAGGTTGTCGTGGATTTTCAGATAAAAAAACAAAATAAAGCAAACTTATAAATTAGGCAAAGTAATTGTTTTTTTATGAGGAAAAAAACTTTCCTGATAAAATGCCCTGCAACAGTTTTGGGGATTGTGCATGAGAAAGAAAACGTAAAAAACGCTTTTGATGAATTCAAGAAGCACGTAACAAAAGGAAAAAAGCTTTACGTGGAAGGAAAAGGGCCAAAAGGGGGGTATGAATTACTGGTAAATTATGCTGATGAAAATGAAATGGAAATTGTGCGCCTTGATTCAAAAAAAAATATCCGCGCTATGGGTAATGCGTTGGAAAAATTTCTCCGACAATTTCGGAAAGAAGATTTTGAAGAGGAGCTATTGGTGACTGCGTCTCGTTACTGGCTGGGAAAGCTGCGAGAGCGCAAGTGGGTTTTACTGCTCAGGACAGCCCAGAAGGGAGACATTGTTGTAATGCATCCCATCCATGCTTATCGTATAGCGCCTTTCATTGGCATTGACAGGAAAAACATGGTTTGGTGTGATAGGCCAAGTCCTCTGTTTTTGAGGGATTACAGAAACGACCTTCGCTTATCACAGCTTAAAAAGCTAAAAGAAATAAGGGGCAAGATGAGAGAAAAGCAAAGAAAACTGAATAGGCGGAAAAACTTTAAATAATGCTCTTTATTGTTTTTGTTATTGCATGGCGAGTTTTGTTGGTTTGGTGATGCTTGGGCCGCCTGGTGCGGGAAAGGGGAGCATTGCCCAGAGGATAACCGCTGAGTATGGCCTGCCCCATGTTTCCAGCGGCGCAATACTTAGGGCAGAGGCAGAAAAAGGCAGTGCTCTCGGGAAAAAAATCAAGGAGATTATAGATGATGGAAGGCTTGTTGATGATGCAACAATGGCAGGGATAATTGAGCAAAGGCTGTCCGAGAAGGACTGCGAACAGGGTTTTATTCTTGACGGCTATCCAAGGAATGTCGAGCAGGCAAAAACCCTTGAAAAAATTCTTGGGAAAATTGGGAAAATAATAAGCAAAGCGCTCTTGGTTGATGTGCAAAAAAGCACTCTCGTGGAAAGGCTTTCGGGGAGGAGGGAATGCCCAAAATGCGGGAGGATTTACCACATCAAAACTCTTCCCCCGATTGTACCAGATGTTTGCGACAATGGCTGCGGCCAGTTGGTGCAGAGGGCAGACGACAGGGAGGAAATAATCAAGAAGCGCTTTGATATTTACAGCAAGAAAACAAAATCCCTGAGGCAGTTCTACAAAAAAAAAGGGTTGTTGAAATATGTTGATGCATCAGGGGACATTATTGAAAACATGGCTGTTGTGAAAAAAATTCTGGGAACGGGGTAAAAAATGGTGAATGCAGTAATTGCAGGAACAATAGGGATAGACACTGTTGAAACCCCTTTCGGAAAAGCAGAAAATGTACTGGGGGGGAGTGCAGCATATGCCGCCTATGCCTGTTCATTCTTTGAAAGGCCTGGAATTGTTTCAGTAATCGGAAAGGATTTCCCCCAGAAGCACCTTGAGTTACTTTCCGCAAAAGCGGACATTTCAGGAATACAGCGCTCGGATGAAAACAGTTTCCGCTGGCATGGAAAATACGGCTTTGATGTGAACATTGCGCAAACACTGAAGACGGAAGCGAATGTGCTTGAGAAATTCCAGCCAGAGCTTCCTGAAAGCTACAGGCATGCAGAGTATCTTTTTCTCGGAAACCTTTCCCCTAAAAACCAGTTAAGTGTTCTTGGGCAGATGAAGAAAAGGCCCAAGCTTGTTGTTTCCGACACAATGAACTATTACATTGAAAAGGACAAAAAAAATGTCCTGAAAGTGGTTGAGGAAGTGGACATTGCGTTAATGAATGACTCAGAGGCAAGGCAGTTGTTCCAGACCCCGAACCTTTTTGCAGCTGCAAGGGAAATACTTAAACTGGACAGCAGTTACGCAATCATCAAGAAGGGGGAGAATGGCGCAATAATGTTTTCAAAACAGGGTTTTTTTGCCTGCCCTGGCTATCCGCTTGAAACAATAATTGACCCTACAGGCTGCGGGGACTGTTTTGGGGGAACGCTTACAGGCTTTTTTGCAGAAACCAGGAAGTTTACTGAAAGAAATTACAGGAAGGCAATTGTTTTTTCCTCGGCAGTCTCCTCATTCAATGCAGAAGACTTTTCCCTTAACAGGCTGCAAAAACTTTCCTTCGAGGAAATAAAGGCACGATATAACAAGTTCAAGGACTTTGTCAGGTTCTGAAAAAACATGCTTTAATAAACTTTTCATGGTGGGCTTTTTTTATGCCATACGAAGTAAAGGACATTTCGCTTGCGGAACAGGGAAGAATGCAGGTAGAGTATGCTGAAAGCCAGATGATGGCATTGGCTGTAGTGAAAAAACGCTTTGAAAAAGAAAAGCCGTTGAAGGGATTAAGAATTGGAATGGCTTTGCACGTTACAAAGGAAACCGCAGTGCTTGTGCAAACCCTGATTGCTGGCGGCGCAGAGATTGCGATAACCTCCTGCAACCCTCTTTCAACCCAGGATGATGTGGCAGCATCCCTTGCAAAGGATGGAGTGCAAGTTTTTGCAATGAAGGGGGAAACGAAGCAGCAGTACTATGATTTCTTGAACAGAGTAATTGCTTTCAACCCCAATGCGACAATTGATGATGGCTGTGATTTAATAAGCCTGCTGCACAAGGAGCATCCTGAAAAGCTGAAAAAAATAATTGTGGGCACGGAAGAAACAACAACAGGGGTAATTCGCTTAAGGGCAATGGAAAAAGACAATGCCCTGAAGTACCCTGTGATTGCAGTGAATGACAACCAGACAAAGCACCTGTTTGACAATTATTATGGAACAGGGCAGTCCACGATTGACGGGATATTGAGGGCAACAAATGTCTTGTTTGCGGGAAAAAACCTTGTTGTCTGCGGTTATGGGGACTGCGGAAAAGGGATTGCATTGCGGGCAAAAGGCATGGGTGCAAATGTTGTTGTGTGTGAAATTGATTCTGTAAGGGCATTGCAGGCCCATGCTGATGGGTATAGGGTAATGCCTATTTCAAAAGCAGCTGAAACAGGGGATATTTTCATTACCGTTACAGGAAACAAGCATGTCATAAGGATGGAGCACATTGAAAAAATGAAGGATAATGCCATTCTTGCAAATGCAGGGCATTTTGATGTTGAGATAGATGTTGCCTCTCTTGAAAAACAGGCAAAGTCAAAGCGCAGGATAAGGTGGCAGCTGGATGAATATGTTTTGAAGAACGGCAGAAAGGTTTTCCTGTGCGGGGAAGGAAGGCTTGTGAACCTTGCGGCAGCAGAAGGGCATCCTAGCGAAGTAATGGATTTGAGCTTTTGCGGGCAGGCACTGGCAATGGAATATGGATACAAAAAAAAGGGCACGCTTGCCCCAAAAGTTCACGTGCTGCCGGCAGACGTGGACAAGGACATTGCCGAAATGAAGCTAAAGGCCCTGGGGGTTTCAAAAGACTCCCTTACCCTGGAACAGAAAAAATACCTTGAAAGCTGGGAAGAAGGAACATAATCACTCTTTCACTGTTTTGAAGCAGGCACAGGTTTGGGTTTCCGCAACTCCTTTTATCATCCTAAGTTTGTCCACTACAAGTTCCCCGATTTCCTTAAGGCCTTGCCCCCTTACTATGAGAAGCATGTCCCATTCCCCGGATATTATATGGACTGCTTCAACCCCTGAAAGATTTCCTATTTTTTTTGCAACATCAACCTGCGGAACATGGGCCTCAGAAGTGAATTTTACCAGAACAAAAGCCATTGTCCCAAAGCCGATTTTTTCATAATCCGGAATAACTGTGAATGCCTTTATTGTTTTGTCCTTAACAATCCGCCTGAACCTGTCAAAAACCGTTGCTCTGGGAATCCCAGTTTCCTCTGCAATTTCCTTGATTGATTTTCTGCTGTTTTCTTTCAGAGAATTCAGGATAAGCATGTCCTTTTTGGAAATCATCATATTATATTATCCGAAAAAGTATTTAA
>CAYJWT010000054.1:0-8128 GCA_964373935.1 uncultured archaeon
CCATTTCTGCCTGTGGCGCACTTGTTTTCCCGAACAATTCTTCAATAAGCCCCATAACCCAAACCCTTATTCTACTGTGAATCAAAAAGAATAAAAGGGTTGCAAAAATAATAATGTACCGGTTTTGCAGGGAAAATGCAAAATTGCATGAAAAGCCTATTTTCCGTGGAAAACCGTGTAATGCCATGGCCTGACAGCCTTTCCAGTAAGGTCAATATAGACATGCTTTATTCTTGTGTATTCTTCCATTGAATACATTGAAAGGTCCTTTCCAAACCCAGACTGCTTAAAGCCACCGTGGGGCATTTCAGAGCAAAGAATGCCATGCTCGTTGACCCAAACAGTGCCAAAGTTCAATTTGTTTGCAACCTTTATGCAGGAAGTAATGTCTTTCCCATAAACAGAGGCGGCAAGGCCGTAATCTACACTGTTTGCCTTTTCAATTGCCTCATCCAGTTTGCCATAACTGTAAACTGCAACAACAGGGCCAAAAATTTCCTCCCTGCAAATACTCATGTCCTGTGAAGCATCAGCAAGGATTGTGGGCTCAAGGAAAAAACCTTTTTTCAAATTTGCCGGCTTTTCTCCGCCAACAAGCACTCTTGCACCATCATCAACACCTTTCTGAATAAATCCCTCTACTCTTTCCCTCTGCCTTGCAGAAACAAGTGGCCCCATATCTGTTTTCCTGTCCAAAGGGTTTCCCAAACGAAATTTTTTTGCTTTCTCTGCCATTCTCTTTGAAACTCTTGAATAAATTTTTTCCGGAATAATTACTCTTGTTACTGCTGTACAATCCTGCCCAGAATTCCAATAAGCCCCAACAACCGCACCCTGTGCAACAGTCTCAATGTCAGCATCAGGCAATACTATAAGAGGCGCTTTTCCCCCAAGCTCCAAGTGCACTCTTTTCAAATTTGAAGAGGCCTGTTGCATTATTTTTTTCCCAGTTTCAGTGTCACCAGTGAAAGCAACCATGTCAACTTTTTTGCTGCCTGCAAACTCGTTTCCAATTACTTCCCCAGAGCCAGTAACAACATTGAAAACCCCTTTCGGAATTCCTGCTTTCTCAACAAGCCTTGTGAATTCAAGCAAAGTGAGAGGAGTGTAGCTTGCTGGTTTTATTACCATGGTGTTTCCTGCTGCAAGGGCTGGCGCAATCTTCCACACGGCAATGAACAATGGATAGTTCCATGGCACAATGCTTGCAACTACCCCCAATGGTTCCCTTCGGATAATGCTGGTCCCCATTCCCGAATATTCCCCTGCAGATTTTCCTTCCAACAGCCTTGCCGCGCCTGCAAAAAATTTCAGGTTGTCAATAATGAAAGGCAAATCAGATTCTGAAGCATATTTGAGGGTTTTACCAACATTCATGCTTTCAAGCTTTGCAAAAAATGCAGAATTTTTTTCAACCAGTTCGGCAAGCTTGTACAATGCAGCAGACCTTTCAGCAGGGGTTTTGCTCCCCCACACGCCCTTGTCTGCTGCTGCCCTTGCAGCATCAATCGCTTTTCTTGCATCCTCTTTTGTCCCCTTTGCAACCCTTGCGATTACTTTTTCTGTTGCAGGGTTTATCACTGGGAATGTTTCCCCGGAAGATGCAGATTGCCATTCCCCGTTAATGAACATTTTGTATTGCTTTGTCATCAGAAACTATTATATTTTCCAAATTAATAAATATTGCGTATGAGAATCGTTGTTTTGGGCGCTTACGGCGAAATGGGAAGGGTTACAGTAACTGATCTGGTTGACACCTGCAAAAAATGCGAAATTGTTGCAGTGGGAAGGGATATGAAAAAATTATCCGAATTAGCACATTCCTTCAAACACAAAAAATTTTTTACAAGGCAAGCAGACATTACAAACATCCAGCAGACTGCAAAAGCAATCAAGGGCTGTGATGTAGTAATAAACGCTGCACAATACTATCACAACCTGTATGCAATGAAAGCATGCCTGCTCGCAAAAACAAACTATCTTGATTTGGGCGGCTTGTATCATGTGGCAAAAAAACAGCTGAAGCTGAACAATAAATTCAAAAAAAGCAGGCTGCTCGCAATAGTCGGGGGATGCGGTTCAACGCCTGGGATTTCGAACGTCATGGCTGCGTTTGGGGCAAAGCAGTTTGACAGTGTTAAAGACATTCATATACGGTTTGGCGACATGGATTACACAAAATACAATATGCCATTTGTTGTGCCTTATTCAATGCACACACTTTTTGATGAATTTACAATGAAAGCAGCAATGTTCAAGAACGGGAGAACAGTTTTTGTGGAACCCTTCAGCGAGGTGGAAAAAGTGTATTTCCCAAAGCCAGTTAATGCTGTTAACTGCTACTGCACACTGCATTCAGAGGTTGCAACATTCCCGATTTCCTTCAAAGAAAAAGGCCTGCGAAACTGCACTTTCAAGGGCGGCTTTGACCCAGAGCTCGTAAAAAAAATAAAGTTCCTGATTGAAACCGGGTTTACAGGCAAAAAACCAATAAAAATAGGGAACAAGGAAATAGTGCCAAGGGATTTTACAGTAAAAATGCTCAACAGGTTTATCCCGGGCAAGAAAATAAAATACAGGGACGTGGAGTTTTTGAAGGTGGAAATTTCCGGCAAAAGAAAAGGCAGGAAGAAAAAGCTTGTTGTTTACTCCAAGGTTGTTACAAACAAGAAAAGGAACATCTCAGGCGGCATGTGGAATACCGGGGCAACGCCAAGCGTTGTGGCACAGATGCTTGCAAGGGGAGAAATACAAGGAACTGGCACACTGACACCGGAAAGATGCATTCCCCAAAAAATATTTTTCAGGGAACTGAAGAAAAGAAACATGACGGTTTTTACGGCAAAAAAATAGTGCTATTCATTTCCAGCAGCATATCTTGTCACCAATGGCGTTTTCGGTATTTTCGCTGCCTTTAGTGCAGCATCAAACGCTGCAAACGTATGCTCTAAATCTTTTTTTGAATGGGAAAAGCAGGTGTACATGGGCTCCTCAAAGTCCTCGTCAATCATCACGCCGCGCAATAATAATTCATACTGCACCCTTGAATACATTTCTGCATCAGCTGTTTTCAAATCCCTGAAGTTCCTTAACACCTTTTTCTTTGAGAAAACAAAGCTGAACATGCCGGGATAGCCCTCCACCAGTGCCTGCATTTTGTTTTCCCGCAATGCGCTTTCAATGCCCTTCATCAATTTTCTGCCGTAAGAGTTTATGTAATCAATTACATTCTTTTTTCTTAAGATATCAAGTGTTGCATTGGCGGCTGCAAGCGAAACAGGCTGTGTTGTGAATGTTCCCCCATGCACAACTCCCTTTGGCCCTATCATCGACATGATATCCCTTCTTCCCGTAATTGCGGATAATGGATAGCCATTGCCGAAAGCCTTTGAGAAGGTTGCAAGATGCGGCTTTACCTTGAAAAGTTCCTGCGCGCCGCCGTTTGCAAGCCTGAACCCCGTCTTTACCTCGTCAAAAATAAGGAGCATGTCATATCTTTCGCACAGTTCAAGAAGATGATGCAGGTAACCAGGCCTTGGCGGAATGCTGCAGGCATTTCCCATAACAGGTTCTGTGATTATTGCCGCGCACTGCTTGTGGTTTGCCTTCACTGTTTTCTCTATAGTTTCAAAATCATTCCATCTTTCGGCAATAACAAAATTCTGCATCTGCCTTGGAATGCCTGAGGACATTGCAATGCACTGGCATTCTTTTGTCGCAAGGGAAAGCCTGTTTGTTGAAAAAAGAAGGTAATCATGGGCCCCATGATAATGCCCTTCAAATTTTATGATTTTGTTTTTCCTTGTATAAGCGCGGGCAAGCCTGATTGCATGCATTGTTGATTCTGTTCCTGTAACGGAAAACCTCACCATTTCTGCGTTTGGCACCATTTTTGTGAGCTTTTTTGCAACAACAAGCTCCATTTCGTGGTCCAAGCCAAAAATAACCCCGTTATTGTCAACTTCATGCACTGCCTTGTGGACAGCAGGGTGGCTGTGGCCAAGAATTACTGGGCCGAAAGCCATCCTGTAATCAATGTATTCATTAGCATCAACATCCCAAACATGGCTTCCCCTGGCGCGCTTTAAAAAAATAGTGCAGGGCTGGAAAGTCGGGCAAATGTATCCAGAACCCCAAAGCCTTGCATTGGAGCTTGCCCCGGCTGGAATGTATTTCAGCGCCTCAGAAAAAAGCCTCATTGATTTCTTGAAGCCCCTGTGCTTCCTGAACATGGTAAATAGAATAAGTTTCTAAAATAAAAACCTTTGCCAAAAAAACCGAGTTAACTTTGCTTTATTGCCGCGCTCACTTCTTTGCCTATTTTTTTGGGCATTTTTTGTAAAATTTTTTCGATACTTTTTCCGTGGGCCACAAATTTTGCCGTTTGTTCTACCATCAAGTCCATTTTTTCATTTAGCAGGGCAAAACTCGATGGCTTTGGCTCGTTATCGATAATCTTTGGAGACACTTCTGTTTTTCCGATTGACGCCGGTTTTTCTCTTTTAATGTAATCATAAAAATCTTCTAGCTCGTGTTTTACCCCCCATGCCCTGATGCTAACCTGTTTGCCGCCAGAAAGATCGATAGGAAATCCAACAATTTGCCTTTCCTTCATTCCCTGAAGCAAAAACAGCCGGTAGCCAACATCTTGGACTCTATCGCCCATTACGGTAAAAATAATTCTGGCCATAAAACTCACAAATTACAATAACAATTCACATTTTTACTTTATAAATATTAGTCCGGTTTCGACAATCCACAAACTTTCATGGCCTGCCCATTTCTGCGAAATACTTTTTGAATATAATTAATGATCTTTCAGGAAATTTCTCCTTCTTTGTTAAGTCCTGAATGTCTTTTAATTTCGAGGACTTTGATTATCCTTTGTTTTTTTAAGATTGATTGATTTTGATTGGTTTTTGGCGTGTTTTTCTTTGATTAAGGGTTTTTTCTCGGTTTTTTTCTGTTTTTGTTGCCTTAATTCGGTTTTTTTTGGTTTGGGCAAGTTTTTATTATTCCTTGTTGTCGAATAGGTTGCTTAAGCGCTCAAGGTCTATTAATTCAGCGTTTATTTGTTCAGCGTATTTTTTGGCTTGTATGGTGAACCCTTTTTTTGAAAAGAACAAGTATTCGATTTTGCCATTGGGTGTTCTGCCTGTTTGGAGTAAGAGTTTTTGTTTTCGTTCCACCAGGTCTGATAAGTCATTGTATTCCATCGGCTTGTTTTGATAGCTGATCTCTCCTAACAATAAGCCGTTTTTGTTGTGTGCTACTATGTCGATTTCTGCTGTTCCTCTGCGGTCCCACCAGTTCCCAATAGCTGTGATAGATAATGAAATGTTTCCAATTTTTTCATGGTTTCTGTGTAGGATTAGTTCTCGAATGATTGTTTCCACTATCCTGCCCTCAAATGCGGGAAACTCGTTTTGGATTTGTTCAAGAACGGCCTCATGGTTTTGGATTTCAAGAATGCTGCGATTGGGGAAAACAAATTTATACCAAAATGCAAAGAAAGAGTCTTTGAACTGGTATCGCGAGGTTTTTTGCTTGCCGAATAAAGGTTCGTCGGTTTGAATGACGTCTAAAAGTTTTGAGAGGTCTTGCAGATAAGGAGGTAAACTGCTTTGGGGCAATTGCAAGCTATCTGATAATTCTTTGAGAGTGATTTTGCCACTGGCCATGTTTTTGAGAATTGTATTGTATCTTGTACTTTTTTTGCTTTCAGTTTCCAGCAAGTTTTGAGGCTCATCATACAATGGAGCCCCTTTTTTCAAAATTAGCTCTGTTATTTCCTTTTTTACGTTGGAAGAACTGATTTTAGTAAAATAGTCAGGCGTTCCCCCAAAAACAGAGTAGAGTGAAATCTTGTTTTCCTCAGAGTAATCGGGAAAAACTTTTCGAAACTCTGCATAGGGAAAAGGCTGAACCTGCAAAAAACCAGTTTTACGCTTGAACAAAGCCCCACTTGGACTGAATGCAATGCGCCTAATCATTCCAATAGATGAACCCACCAAAATAATGATGGCTTTCTGCTTTTTGAGGTCCGAATCCCACCTGTTTTGCAGCTCTGTAATAAACCTTGGAGCATTGGTTTTGAACCGCTGAAACTCATCAAAAACAATAACGATTTTTTGCTTGGACGAGTCCGACAAGGCATCAAAAAAACCAGTAACAGACGTAATGGCATAAGATGTTTTTAACTGTCGGGTGATTTCAGTGGAAAAAGAGTCAAGCAATACTTTTTCTTCCCCATCATTCACAAACAAGTACAAGGAACGCTTATTTTGAATGAACTCTTTAACTAACTCTGTTTTGCCCAAACGTCTCCGCCCAAATACGACTAGCAAACTGGCTTTCCCGTCAACCCAATTCTCATTCAAAACCGACAACTCACTAACCCTGTCATAAAACATGTAAATAATTATAAGCAAACTTATATTTAATTATAATCATGCTTATAATAATGTCACCCGGCAGCGAATCAAGCATTTCGTTCAAAAATTAAACAAAACGCCATACATTTCGTTCAATGAAAACATACACTTTTTGTTCACAAAAAAGTAAAACCGCACCAGAAATATTAATTTCCTCCTATACCCAACTGTGCAGAGTTCTGCCAGGAAAACAATTTAAATCCAAAAGACGGGTTTTGGTTAATGTGCTTTGTTAGAACCAAGAAAGTGAACAGGCAAAAATACTTTTATCTTGTGCAAAACACGAGAATAAACGGTAAAGTGGCTCAAAAGCATTTGAGATACGTTGGCAAAAACAATGCATTATAGCACTAAAAAAAAATGGTTTTTTTGTATGGCGGGAGTTCAATCTGTTCTGGTTTTTGATAAAATACCAGGGCTTGAGGAGTTCAAGAAAAAGAATTCCCAGAGCATTGAATATTTGCTGGCTGAATACAAGACATGGAAGGCTTTAAAGAAAAATTCAGAGGCAGAAAATTTTGAGGCACTGCATGGCAGGGCTTTTGTGTTTGCACTGCAACAGATAGAAAAAATTTTGGAAAGGAATCTTAGATGAGAGATTTAACGAAAACACGGTTTAACAGCAATTCTCCAATGAAAAACTATGTTAATTTGAACGAACGAATTGAATCAATCGAAACAAAGCTTTTCAGGATAGAACAGGCATTAATGAATGCAATTGTGAAAATTAATGAACAGAAACTCAAACACTAGGCCTGTTTTCTGGCTGCATCCTGTTGGAGTAGTAAAAGAGCTTGCTTGGCCTTTTCAGGATTGCTGCCAACAATCTCCAAGAGCTTCATTAATGTTATGAGGCCATCCTGGCTTTTTTCTTCAGTTTCCTTGACCTCGCTTACCGCTTTTGGCGTTAAGGGGATCCAGCAATTTTGGCAGTAGTCATGGTTTACTTCGTTTAATTGCTTGCATCTTGGACAGGGCTCTCTTTTCAGCAAATCTTTTTGCTCTTCCTGTTTTTTTAAGCCACACATTCTCAGCACGGCATCATCAACCTGTTTTCCGGACAAGTGAACATACCTTGCAGCCATCCTGCTGTCCTGTCCCCAGCCAAAGTATTCCTTCATCTGTGCTTCTGTCAAGAACTGGGCCATGTACGTGGCTCTGGAGTGCCTGAAGTGGTGGGGGTTAATTGGCTTTACAATGCCTGCTTTCTTTCGTGCATTATGCAAAATCTTTAGGATAGATGCATGCCCTATTCTTTCACACCAGTTCTTCTCCAAGCAAACCCAGACAGGGGCGTTATGGTCTTTGCTGTATGGGTGGTCATTAAGCCATTCGAGCAAGTAAGGCGCGGAATGGACAATTCTTACTTTCCTCATTCCAGTCTTGCCATTTAAGAATATTCTTCCACCAAACTCGTCAAAAGAGATATCTTTTACCCTTAGGATTCCAATCTCGCCAACCCTGGCGCCAGTTTCCCAGAGACAAGCAATAAATGCCCTGTCACGCTTGTTGCCACAGGATTTTAACAACTTTTTAATGTCTTCCTGTTCAAGCAATTGCTCAGGCAAGATGTTGTTGGGTGACTTGTTTGACTTGAACCATGCAACACATTCTGGGTACAGCCCATTGTTAAGCCATTTATGGAATACTTTCAAAATGCTCTTATAAGTCCAAATTGTCAGCTCTATATAGTC
>CAYJWT010000055.1:0-8106 GCA_964373935.1 uncultured archaeon
TTGATCTATAATTATCTTCTCATAAAGACTGGAATTCTTTTTTTTACTCAAAAAAACTAAAACATCCGGCCCGAGTACTCTTGAAAATACCAGTATCTGCCCATTTTTTATTTTTCTGGCTCTGAGCCGGCCTTTTTTTGTTTTTAAAATTGGTTCAACAGGAACACCCGCTTCAAACGCTTTTTTCCATGCTTCAAAAGAATCCTTGCCAAGTATTCTAACAATTGCTTTTCCAACAAGTTTGCCGCCAAGCAGTATCGTTCTTGATTCCGTGCCTTGTTTTTCAAAATTCCTCCTGATAATTTTTCTTTTTTTATCAAAAAAATCCATTTTTTGCCTTACATATAATTTTGAGTGTTCTTTTTTATCCGACATTATTGACAAAGCAATAATGGCCATTGTCCGAACCAATGGATCAGAATCATGCCGCAATTTTTCCATTAAAGGCACTGCAATTCTTACGTGCATTGCAATCAATGCACCAATCCCAGAAGTACGCATTGAAGGGTCGGGGTCTTTCAATAACAATTTTACCAAAGGGACCAAAAGCTTGCTTTTTCCTCTAGAAACTCTAATGGCGGCATTTGATCTAACCACTTTACTTGGGGCAAACAACATATTTTTAGCGTCTTCACGTTCTTTTTCTGGCAAAGAAGCTAGAATTTTCTGCACACCAGGAGATTGAGATAAAATATTTAGCCTTCTTGCACTTTTTTCAGGAACGGCAGATTTTAGGGTTTGGACTTTCATACGCATTCGCTTGATTCGTCTTAATCTCTTGTTTCGTGAAACTTCTGAAAAAGATTTTACCATAAAAAATAAATAATATTCTTTATATAAAAACTTAATGTAATGGGAAATAAAACAAACCTTGTAAATTTTTTTGGAGGAAACACCTTTGTCAGAATACTTGACGTATTCATAGATAACATAGGGGAATCGCTTTCAAAGAAACAAGTGCAGGACCTTGCCGGGATAAGCAGGGCATCCCTGTTCAATTATTGGGGCAAGCTTGAGGAATTGAACTTAATCAAAGAAACGGAACACTTTATAAACACGAGATTTTATACGCTCAACAGGAAAAGCCCGCTTGTAAAGGACCTCCTCAGGTTGGAAGCAAGAATGATTGAAGAAACATTGCCGAAAAAAGCAACAATCGCTGCACGCTAGTTTTTTCTTAATCAATGTCCACAAGCAGCAAATCCGGGTCCTCGAGGTGTTTTATCAGGTCAACCAAAAACCTTGCTGCCTCTGCCCCGTCAATAATCCTGTGGTCAAAAGAAAGGGATAACGGCAAAACTTTTCTTGCCTCAATCTTGGGGTTTCCAAGCAGCCCTTTTTCTTCAACTATTTTTGGGACTGCTCTTATTTTTCCCAGCCCAAGGATTGCAGCCTCAGGATAGTTTATTACTGGAACACCAAATGTTCCCGCAATGCTGCCATAGTTTGTGAGAGTGAAAGTTCCCCCCTTCATGTCTTCCAGGGAAATTTTCCTGTCCCTTGCACTCTGGGCAAGCTGCTCAATTTCCCTTGCAATCTCAATGATTGATTTTGTATCGGCATTCTTTATTACAGGCACCATTAACCCATGCACTGTATCCACTGCAACCCCGATGTTGTAATACTGTTTTGTGATAATTGCCTGCTTTTCCTCATCCATGCTGGAATTAACATAGGGGTGCTTTTTGAGCGCGGCAACAACCGCTTTTATTACAAAAGGCAGGAAAGTGAGCTTTGCCCCCTGCTTTTCTGCATTCGGCTTTTCTTTCTCCCTCACTTTGGCAAGCTCTGTGACATCAGCTTCCTCCATTGCAACAGCATGGGGCGCAGTGCGGACAGAGAGCTGCATGCGCTCCGCAATTGTTTTCCTCATTCCGGAAAGGGGAATTACAGTTATCCTGCCATATTTTTCAAAAGAAATCTTTGCCTCTCCAACCGGCAGGGATTTTGCCGGCGAAAATGATTTTCCCGCATTCCTTATATCATCCTCTGTAATCATTCCGCCTTGCCCGGTGCCTCTTACTCTTGCCAAATCAATCCCCATTTCCTGAGCAAGCCTTCTCACTTTTGGCAGGGTCATTATTTTTCCCTCAGCTGACTTTGCAACAGTTTTTCCTGCAACAGCACTTGGCAATTCAATTGTTTTTTCCTTTATAATGCCAACAACAGAAACGCTTCCCTCTTCTTTCGCGTGCTCTTTTTCCTGCTTTGCAGCAGGCTTTGCTTCAATCTTTTCCCCTTTGTTCCCGATGACAACCAACACCTGCCCCACTTTTATCACATCCCCTGCCTTCCAGGGGAGCTTCAGCACTGTTCCTGCCCTTGGGCTTGGCACCTCAACAACCGCCTTGTCTGTTTCAATCTCTGCCAATGGCTGGTCGCCCTTTACAGTATCCCCTTCTTTCACAAGCCATTTCAGCAGGGTGCCCTCAGTTATTCCCTCCCCCACGTCAGGAAACTTGAACTCTAAAGCCATGCAATCACAAAAAAAAGGACTAACACAAACAATTAAAAGCATTAAAAATAAAAATGCATGTAACAGGCAAAAAAGATTATTGCGTGAAAAAAATGATAGAGAAGGTTGCGGCAAGATTGATTACTTTTTTCAGGAAAAGAAACAGGATAGCGGCAAAAGAGCACAAGCCAACCAGAAGGACATTAAAGACAAAAAGGATAGCAGGCATTTTTCCGAGAATTGAAATTGCATGGACTAGGAAAGGAAGGAAAATTGTGCTGGCAAACAGGGAAATAATTGACGCATTTACTCACTTCGGTGAAAACTATGCCACTCCGGAAAAAGTGCCGGACAGGATAACCATTCCTGAAGGGACAGTGCAGAGGATTGCATCAAGGAAAAATCCGCACCCAAAAATCCCAGACACAAGGTATGGCATTTTCAGGATAACACTCAAAACTGGAAAGGAATTTGTTTTCAAAGTCGGAAGGAAAGCATCACAATATGATGGGAAAGAAATAGAGTCAGCATTTGCAGCCAGAAGAATGGGTTTGAAGACAATTGAACACTATATGAACCTTTCAATACCCGGGTCAAGGGCATATTTTGTGGTAATGGAATCAGTAAGGCTGCCCACACTTTATGAATATGCGAGAACGGCAGGCAAAGAGAAAAATAAAATAGTGCAAGAAATGTTCAAAAAACAGAGTGAACGGCTTTTAAAAGCAGGAATTTTTGATTCACACAGCACCAATTGCTTTGTCAGAACCACAAGGCTAGGCGGAATTGAACTTTTATGGTTTGACCTGAGGAAAAGGTGAAATAAATGCCACTGCTGAAAGGAGGAATAAAGCACAGGCAGGGAAGAAAGCCAAGAGGCACGAGAGTTAAGAAAATAATTGTTGGAAAAAGAATAGGGTTCGGAACAGAGGGAGACATAAATGAAATTGAAGTAATACTGGAAAAAAGAGGCAGGAAAACTGGGGAGCTAAGGAGAAAAAAAATCACTATGGCGCAAAAAGAATTTCTCATGGGAACACTCAGTCAAGTTAGACCGCCATTAAAAATAGAAGAGGGGTGGCTTGCCAGGTTAAGGAAAAAACAGCCTGAGCTGGGAAACCCTGTAACTCAGTTTAATGCAATGCATAAGCTAATAAGACTTAACAGGGCTAAAAAACTTGGATTAAGAATTGTCCCCACAATAAGGATTGTAAAGAGAAAGGGAAAACTTCCTTTGCTTATTTTGACAAAACTGAATTACCCCGACCTTACACAACAACAGAGGGAACAATACTGGGCGGATTTGAAAAGGCAATGTAAAATTCTGGAAAGCAGTGGATACCTTCCACATGATGATTTCTTTATCCCGCATGTTGACAAAAAGACAGGAAACTGTTGTGCAGTAATTACAGATTTTGGAAACGTGCACAGAATCAGAAAATAATATAACCCTTCTTTACCGGAATTCATTTAATGTTCAAAATAATTGCGGGGCAGGGAAAAGCACGGGCAGGCATCCTGCACACAACACACGGAAAAATGCTTACTCCCTGCCTGCTGCCGGTGGAAACAAAGGGTGCAGCAAAATTCCTTACAAACAGGCAGCTGGAAGAAATGGGAGCGCAGGGAATTATCACCAATTCTTTGTTGCTGTACCTGAAGCCTGGAATCCAGACAATAAAAAGAGTGGGGGGCATTCATGCTTTTTTCGGGTGGAGAAAACCAATTTTCACTGACTCTGGCGGATTCCAGAGCATTGCAGAAAAACTTTTTCTCGGAATAAATGATACAGGCATTAGGTTCAGGAATCCCTTCACCATGCAGAAAATGGTGCTTACGCCAAAAAATGCAGTGGAAATACAGAATGCGCTGGGAAGCGATGCAGCATTCTGCCTGGACCACATGCCGAAAGCAGGTTTGGAAAAAGAAAAAGTGGTTGAAAGCCTTGAGCGCACAACAAAATGGGCAAAACAGTGCAGGCAAGAGCACAAAAACAAAAAACAACTGCTTTTCGGGATAGCGCAGGGAGGCACTTTCAGGGAACTGAGGAAAAGAAGCAGCAGGGAAATAACAGAGATTGGCTTTGACGGATATGCAATAGGTGGATTGGGAATAGGGGAAAAAAGCAGTGAATTGATTGAAATGGCTGCAATAAGCAAAAAAATTTTTCCGGAAGAAAAACCAGTGCACTTGATGGGAGTGGGGAGCGCAAAAGAGATTGTGAAATGCATTGGGCTTGGAATAGACATTTTTGATTCCTGCTATCCCACAAGAATGGCAAGGCACTCGGCATTCTTCTCGGGGGCAAAATTTTTGGATGCGACAAAAAGCGTTTTTGCAAAAGAAAAAGGGCCGCTTGTGAGGGAATGCAAATGCTACACCTGCTCCAGCCACCCGGCAGCGCTCATCCACCACTTGTTCAAGGTGAAAGAACAGAACGCCCAATTGCTGTTAAGCATCCACAACATGCACTATTTGCAAAACCTCTTGCTGGAAGCAAGAAAAGCGATTATTGAGGGAAAGTGGAAAAAGTTTGAAAAAGAATGGCAATGAAAAAAAATGCTGGTTTTTGTTTAGTAGAAAAGAACTTTTTTTATCGCATTCTCCACTCTTTTTGCGTTTGGAAGGAAATAGTTCTCAAGCTTGTACAATGGCATGGGAGCATCAAACCCTGAAAGCCTTTCAACCGGCGCATCCAGGCTTGTCAATGCTTTCTCGTTTATTTGCGCAATTATTTCTGATGCAGGGCCAAAGCTTCTTGGGGCTTCCTGCACAATCAGGCATCTTCCAGTCTTCTTCACGGAATCAATTATTGCGGCAGAATCAAGCGGGGAAATTGTGCGCACATCAATCAATTCAATGCTTGCACTGTCTTTCAAATTCCCGACAGCTTCTAAACAGGTTTTCATCATCGCGCCCCATGCAACAACAGTAATATCAGTTCCCTCCTGCACGACATTTGCTTTCCCAATCTCAATAGTGTACAATTCATCTGGAACTTCCTGCTTTATTGCCCTGTAAACTCTCTTTGGCTCAAAAAAAACAACAGGGTCAGAATCCCTGATTGAGGCAACAAGAAGGCCTTTTGCATCATAGGGGGAAGAGGGAATAACAACCTTCAGTCCCTGCACGTGCCCGTACATTGCTTCCATGGACTCAGAATGGTGTTCTGGCCCATGAATGCCCCCACCATAGGGTGCCCTCAAAACCATCTGGCAGTGATACTTTCCCCTGCTTCTTGTTCTTATCCTTGCAGCATGGGAAACAATCTGCTCCATTGCAGGATAGACAAAGCCGTCAAACTGTATTTCCGGAATTGGCTTCATCCCTGCAATTGCAAGCCCGATTGCTGCTCCAACAATTCCAGATTCAGCCAAGGGCGTGTCAATAACCCTTTCCTTCCCGAATTTTGCAAGCAGCCCATCAGTTACCCTGAACACGCCCCCATCAACACCCACGTCTTCCCCAAGAACAACAACGCTTGAATCCCTCTCCATTTCCTGCCTCAGCGCAGAATTGATTGCCTGGACAATAGTCATAACAGGCATAAGTATGCCTCCTCAGAAGAAAATAATTCAGTGTTCACTCAGGCCCCCTTCCTGTTCAACGTATTCTTCAAGCATTTTTCTTTGCTCTTCAAGCGGCTTTGTGGGTTTTGCAAAAGTATAGTCAATGAAATCAGTGGGTTTTGGCTTGGGAAAATTTTCATAATCGCTGACTGCTTTTGCCACTTGCTCTTCCGCCCATTTTGCGATTGCCCCAACATCCTTCCCCTTCAATATTTTTTCAGCAAGCAGGAATTTTTCCAGGCGCGAAACTGGGTCTTTTTTTGCCCACAAATCCAGCTCTTCCTTAGGCCTGTATTTTGTTGCGTCATCAGCTGTTGTATGATGCCCCATCCTGTAAGTAACACATTCAATCAGCGTTGGGCCTTTTCCAGAATAGGCTTTTTCCAGTGCATCCTTTGTGGCCTTGTAAACGGCAAAAACATCATTTCCATCAACTTGCATTCCCTCAAAGCCATAAGCAATGGCCTTCTGGGCAATTGTCTGGGCAGCAGTCTGCACTTTTCTTGGAACAGAAATGGCCCAGTTGTTGTTCTCGCAGAGGAAAACAGTTGGAGTATTATAAACGCCGGCAAAATTCATGGCCTCATGAAAGTCACCGGTGCTTGTTGCGCCATCCCCAAAATGAACCAATGAAGCGCCTTTCTCTTTCCTTTTCTGCATTGCCCAAGAAATGCCAACAGCATGCAACAGCTGCGTTCCGATTGGAATTGAAATTGGCACGATTTTTTTCTTTGTTGGCAGGCCATGCCCTCTTTCATCCCCGCCCCAGTATAGCAGGATTGCCTTCATTTCCATTCCAGCTGCAATCAGTGCGGCAACATTCCTGTAAGTGGGAACAAGCCAGTCGTTTTCCCCAAGCGCAAAACTGCTTCCCACATCGCTTGCCTCCTGCCCAAAGATTTGCGCGTAAGTCCCCAATCTTCCCTGCCTCTGCAGGGAAAAAGCCTTGTTGTCAAAAACCCTGCTCAAAACCATTGTCTTGTACATTTCAAGCATTGTTTTCTCGGAAAGCTTTGGCAACAGCTTTTTGTCAACATTCCCGTTTTCATCCATTACCTGCAAATGCTGAATGCTTCCCTCAAATACTTTTTTAATTGGCATTTTGAATGCTCCTTTTTTCAGCCAGGCTTTTCACAAAAAATTCTCCCGCCTTGTAAGAACTCCTGACAAAAGGGCCGGAAGCACAATACAGGAAACCTTTTTGCAGGGCAATGATTTTATAATAATCGAATTTTTCCGGAGAAACAAACTCTTGAAGCGCAATGTGCTTCAAGCTGGGCCTCAAGTACTGGCCAATGGTAAGGAAGTCAACATTTGTTGCCCTTAAATCATCCATCGATTCAAAAACCTGTTGTTCTGTTTCCCCCAAACCAAGCATGATGGATGATTTTGTGAAAATTTTCTGATCCAGCTCTTTCACTTTTTGCAGCACAAACAGGGATTGGGAGTAATTTGCACGCCTGTCCCTTACCCTCGACTGCAATTCCTTTACTGTTTCAATGTTGTGGCAAACAACATCAGGCCCTGCTTCAACAATTTTTTTTAGGCACTCTTCGCCCCCCCTGAAGTCTGGAACAAGCACTTCAACAAGGGTTTTTGGGGAAAGCCTTTTTATTTCCAGGATGCACTCGGCAAAGTGCCCAGAGCCCTGGTCTTTGAGGTCATCCCTGTCAACAGAAGTAACAACAACATAATCAAGACCGAATTTTTTTACCGCAAGAGCAAGCTTTCTGGGCTCAAAAGCATCAACCCAGTTCCCTCTTGCAGCGGTCTTCACGGCACAAAACCTGCACCCGCGAGTGCAAGTGTCCCCTAAAACCATAAAGGTGGCTGTTCCAGAGTCCCAGCATTCCGAAATGTTGGGGCAGTGGGCTTCCTCGCAGACAGTGTGCAAACCCAGTTCCCTGATTGTCTGCTTTACCTCAGCAAACTTTTCTGTTTTTGGCGGCCTGATTTTAAGCCAGCCCGGCTTTGCCTGCAAAATCGCTTCCGACATAAGCAATAATTGAGGAATGCAGAATTAATAAAACTAACGTTGAATGATTGTAAGCTTTACGACGATTGGCTAATTACTTTTTTTTT
>CAYJWT010000056.1:0-1992 GCA_964373935.1 uncultured archaeon
GGCAGGCAACAAAGGATGCCGGGGCAATTGCGGGGCTGGAGGTTGTAAGAATAATAAACGAACCCACTGCAGCAAGCCTTGCATATGGATTGGACAAGAAGGGAAAAGAGCACAAAATCCTTGTTTTTGATTTTGGCGGGGGAACACTTGATGTTACAGTAATGGAATTCGGGCAGGGGGTGTTTGAGGTAAAAAGCACTTCCGGGGATACCCAATTAGGCGGCACTGACATGGACAATGTGATTGTTGATCACATTGTGAAAGAATTCAGGAAAGAGCAGCGGGCGGATTTAAGCAAGGACAGCATTGCAATGCAGAGAGTAAGGGAAGCTGCAGAAAAGGCAAAAATAGAATTGTCAACAGTCCTTGAAACAGACATCAATCTGCCATACATTACTGCAGATTCATCTGGCCCAAAGCATCTTGTAATGAAATTAACAAGAGCAAAGCTGGAGCAGCTTGTTGAGCCAATAATAAAAAAGTGCGAATCCCCAGTGCAGCAGGCACTGGCAGACGCAAAAATGAGCGCTGGAGAAATCGGCAGGATTATTCTTGTTGGAGGCCCAACAAGAATGCCTGCTGTGCAGAAATTCGCGGAAAGAATGCTTGGAACAAAAGTGGAAAGGGGCGTTGACCCAATGGAGTGTGTGGCAATGGGGGCAGCAATACAGGCAGGAGTCCTTGCAGGCGAAGTAAAGGATGTATTGCTCCTGGACGTTACTCCCCTGACTTTGGGAATTGAAACCCTTGGCGGGGTAATGACTGCACTGATTGAAAGAAACACCACCATCCCGACAAAAAAAAGCCAGGTTTTCTCCACAGCTGCAGACAACCAGACTGCTGTTGACATCCATGTGCAGCAGGGAGAAAGGCCTCTTGCAAGGGACAACAAAAGCCTTGGAAGGTTTCAATTGATTGGAATGCCTCCTGCGCCAAGGGGCATTCCGCAGATTGAAGTAACATTTGACATTGATGCAAACGGGATTGTGCACGTTACGGCAAAGGATTTGGGGACAGGAAAAGAGCAGGGCATTAAGATTGTGGCATCCCAAAAGCTAAGTGAAGAGGAACTTGAAAGAATGAGAAAGGATGCTGAAATGCATTCAGAGGAAGACAAGAAAAGAAAGCAGGAAATAGAAACAGTAAACGAGGCAGATTCCCTTGCTTACAGCGCGGAAAAAACCCTGCAAGAATTCAAGGGCAAAATTGATTCAGCCAAGTCTGAAAAAATACAAAAGCAGATTGATGAACTCAAAAATTTGCTGGGCGAAAAAGAAAAAAACATTTCCAGAATAAAACAGAAAACACAGGAGCTTAATTCAGCGCTAATGGCAATCGGGCAGGAGATTTATGGAAAGCAGGGAAAAGAAAAACATCAGGAAAGCAATGATGCGGATGAAAATGTCGTTGATGCAGACTATGAAATGAAGGACGAAAAAAAGAAATAAAAAAAGAAAAATTAAATTCTGAATTGCATGGCAGAGAAAAAAGATTACTATGACATCCTTAGAGTGGGAAAGGGCGCAAAACAGGATGAAATAAAGCAGGCATACAAAAAACTGGCAAAACAATACCATCCTGACGTGAGCAAGGAAAGCAATGCCGAAGAAAAATTCAAGGAAATACAGGAAGCATACAGTGTTCTGGGAGATGAACAGAAAAAAGCAAACTATGACCAGTTCGGGCATGGCTTCCAGGGATTTCGGGGATTTTCTGGAGAGGAATTTGATTTTGAAGACATATTCTCTAATTTTGGTTTTGGCGGCTTTGGAGATATTTTCAGGGAATCGTTCGGGCAGAGAAAGCAGGCTGAAAAAGGCAGCAACATAAGGCATGATATCAGCATTGGCTTTGAAGAAGCTGCTTTCGGGACAGAAAAAGAAATTGTTTTTGACAGGACAGCTGCATGCAAAAAATGCAGGGGAACAGGGAGCGCTGATGGAAAGAAAGCTGTCTGCAGCAACTGCAATGGAAAAGGCTTTGTGCAAAAAA
>CAYJWT010000056.1:2002-8028 GCA_964373935.1 uncultured archaeon
CGGCATGTTTTCAATGCAGTCAACTTGCTCAAAATGCCAGGGAACAGGGGAAACAGTGAAGAATGCCTGCAGGGAATGCAGTGGAAAAGGGATGGTTAGGGAGAGGAAAATGATTTCAGTAAAAATTCCGGCTGGCGTGAATACTGGGAACCATTTGAGGATAAAAGAAGAAGGAAATTCCGCTGCATCCGGGCATGCTGGAGACCTGTTTGTTGTTATTTTTGTTGTGCCCCATGAAATATTCAAGAGGGATAATTCTGACATTTTTTGTGAAATTCCGGTAAGCTTTGAAGAGGCAGCACTTGGGGCAGCAATTGAAGTTCCAACCCTTGACGGCAGAGCAGAAATAAGGGTTCCTCCAGGCACCCAATCAGGCACAATCTTCAGGCTCAAAGGCAAAGGCATCAAAAAACTTGATTCCCATGCACACGGGGATGAGTTTGTGAAAGCAATAATTGAAACCCCGAAAAACTTGTCAAGAAAGCAAAAAGAGCTTCTTGAGGAACTGGCAAAGCAGGAACAGGAAGCAAAAGAAAAAAGGGGAAAAATGATGGAAAAATAAAAAAACTAACTGCATTACATGAAGCAAAACGCTAAAGCAAATAATCCTTTCAAAATTTATTAACAGCAAAAAAAACAACAATAAGTTCTACATAAGTTTTTTTGCGAAGCTGAGAGCGAACTTTTAAATATAGATAACTATAGTATTCTATAGTGATATTAATGGGTGTTGTGACCACAATTCAATTAAATAAAACCACTAAAAAGAATCTGGAGGGTTTTAGGGAGTATAATCGTGAAACTTTCGATGATATTGTTAACAGGCTGATAGCAATAGGCAAAAAAACCAGAAAAGAAACTATAACAAATCGTCTTAGCTTGGCTTTGCTTAGTGAAAAAGCACTTGCAAAAGAATGGTTGTCCAAAAGGGAAGAAAAAGCATGGAAAGACCTTTAAAGGGAGACATTGTGGTTGTGCCCCTTCCTTTTTCTGATTTAAAGCAATATAAAAAGAGGCCAGCTCTGGTGCTCTCTGTGCTTGAAGGAAATGACTTGATTTTGTGCCAAATAACAAGCAGGCAAAACAAAGATCCTTACGTTATATCACTTCTACAAAAAGATTTTGATACTGGCACGCTGAGACAAGAAAGCAATATAAGGCCAAACAAACTGTTTACTGCTGATAAATCAATAATTTTGTATAGGGCTGGTTCTCTGGCAAAACAAAAACTTATAGAAGCGATAGAAAAGACTTGCCAAATCATCAGGCACTAAAAAGTGATTTTTTTGCATGCAACAGAAAAACAACTGGAAAAAGAAAAAAGATTTTTGAAGGAAATAAGAAAAATTCCAGAATTGAAAGAAAAAAAGAAAGGTGTTTTCTACATAAAAAATTCTGCTTTTCTGCATTTTCATTTTTTTGACGGAAAACTGTTTTTCGATCTGAAGAAGGGGAAAAAGTGGCAGAGAATAAAGATACCAAAAACAAAACCAGAAACTACAGAGAAAATTAATATTATTGAAAAAGTGGTTAAGGAAGTTATTTAACCCTTTTTTAACCAATCTTTTTAGTCTTTTTTGGCTGTGGTTTTTTTGGCTGAGCTTGATTTTCACAAGATTGAGAAAAAGTGGCAGGATTTCTGGGAAAAAGAGAAAGTGTTCAGGTTCAACCCCAAGTTTGCTGAGGGGCCAGATGAGCCAGAAAAGCCATTGTTTTCTGTTGACACCCCACCCCCCACTGTTTCTGGGAAAATGCACATGGGCCATGCTTTTGGCTATACGCAGGCAGACATTATTGCAAGGTATAAGAAAATGCAGGGCTTTGAGCTATTGTACCCTTTCGGCTTTGATGACAATGGGTTGGCAACAGAGAGAATGGTGGAAAAAGAAAAAAACATCCAGTCAAAGGACTTTTCCAGAAAGGACTTCATCAGGATCTGCCTTGAGACAACAAGAAAGGCAGAGGAAATAATGGAAAGGGATTTCAGGAGCATTGGCCTTGCATGTGATTGGGGCCTGTTGTACAGGACAATTGATGATTACTCCAGGAAGCAGGCGCAAAGGTCTTTCATTGACATTTACTCAAAGAAAAGGGCTTACCAAAAACTTGCCCCAACAATGTACTGTACAAGTTGCGAAACAGCAATTGCGCAGGCAGAGCTAGAGGATTCGGAAAAAGAGACAAAGCTTGTTTTTGTCAGGGCAGAGGCTGAGGGAAAAAAAGAAATAATTTATGCAACAACAAGGCCTGAGCTCTTGCATGCGTGCGTTTGCATTACAGTTCACCCGCAAGACAAGAGATACACGCAGCTTGTGGGAAAAAAAGCAAAAATTCCCATCAGCAACAAATGGGTTCCCATAATAACTGACACCCTTTCAAAAATGGAGTTGGGGAGCGGGGCAGTTTACTGGTGCCCTTATGGCGATATGGCTGACCTGGAGTTCATGGCAAAGCACCCAGAATTCACTCCCACCCCCATCATAGAAAAAGATGGAAAACTTAACAAAAAAGCGGAAAAATATGCGGGAATTAAAGTTGAGGAAGCGAGAAAAAAAATAATTGCAGAGCTGCAGGAACTGGGAAGAATTGAAAAAACAGTTCCTCTAAAACACACCGTTAATGTGCACGAGAGATGCAAAACGCCTGTTGAAATACTGACAACAAAGCAGTGGTTTGTAAAATACCTGGACTTATTGGATGATTTTGTTAACCGGGCAAACGAAATAGAATGGAAGCCCAAGCATTTCAAGGCAAGATATGATAACTGGATAAATGGGCTGAAATGGGACTGGTGCATTTCAAGGCAAAGGCACTTTGGAGTTCCTTTCCCAGTATGGTATTGCAAAAAATGCGGAAAGGAAACAATTGCAAATGAAAATGAACTTCCAGTGGACCCACTAACGGATAAGCCAAAAAATGCATGCAAAAAATGCGGCCACAAAGAATTTGAGGGGGAAAAAGACGTTTTTGACACCTGGTTTACTTCTTCTTTAACGCCCCAGATTGTTTGCAGATGGAAGGAAAAAGGGAATTTTTTTGAAAACACTTTTCCAATGGGCCTGAGGCCGCAGGGGCACGACATTATTACGCTATGGGCTTTCAACACCATTGTAAAATCAATCCTCCACAGCAACAAGCTTCCGTGGGAAACAATAATGATTAACGGCTGGGCCCTTGACCCAAAAGGAAAAAAAATGTCAAAAAGCCTGGGGAATGTTATTGAGCCCCAGAAAATGATTGAAAAATACAGCGCAGATGCATTGAGATACTGGGCAGGCATTTCAAGCCTTGGGGAAGATGCCTGTTTTCAGGAAAAAGAGCTTGTTGCAGGGCAAAAGTTCCTGACAAAGCTTGCCAACATTGCAAGGTTTGCTGAAAGCATAAACAAGGATTTTGATTTCCACAAATTCCACAAAAAAGACCTGAAACTCAGGGCAACAGACAGGTGGATAATGAGCAGGGTAAATAGCGTGAAAAAAACTGCAACAGAGGCCCTGGAAAATTATGATTTCTCAAAAGCCCTAAACACTGTCAGGAATTTTGTGTGGCTGGAATTTGCTGATTATTATGTTGAGGAAATAAAATACAGGGTTTACAATGAAAAGGATGAAAGCGCAAAAGAGGCAAGGTATGCACTGCAGAAGGCTTTCTGGGAATGCCTCCTGTTGCTAGCCCCTTTCCTTCCGCATATAACTGAGGAGATTGCCCAGACAAGTTTCAGGAAAATGCCCAAGCAGAAAAGCATTCACCTTGAGGAATGGCCACAATCAGAAGGGAGTTTTGTTGACCACGAGATGGAGAGAATGGGGGCATTAATGAATAATGTTATTGCGGCACTGAGAAAGGCAAAAACAGAAAAAGGCCTGCCTCTTAATTCCGAAATCCGGGAAATTGGAATTTTCTGCGAGGACAAGGAACATTTCCAGCTGCTTGAGATTGCAAAAGAGGAAATCCGGCAGACAATGAAAATAAAAGAGATTGCTGTTTCAAGGGAAAAGGCAGGAAAAAACGAAATAGAAGCAGCAAAAGGCGTTTTTGTTGCAATAAAAATTTAAATATGAAAGAGCTTGTAATAATGGGGATTTAATGAAACTTTTTGCTGCAGCACTGCTGTTTTTTGCTGTTCTTTCCGGCTGCGTTTCCCAGAGCAATGGCCTTGCAGAGCTCAAGGAAATAGAGCTGAGGTATATGGGCAGGGGAACAATTGCCCCTGCAACAATAACAGACATTGACCTTATGGCAGAAGAGCTTCGCACTCTCAGCCAGAAAAGCTTGCCCCCAGTCCAGGAAATGATTGGAATAAGGGTGGATTTGCTTTCTTTCTCAAGAAACTATCTTGAGGCACAGAAAACCATGCTCAAAATCAGCCCCATCAAAGGCGGCTGCGGGGAACAGGATCCCTTGAAAAAGGCAATCAGCCAGCTGAATGGCACGCTTGATGATGCCCCAGCAATAAAAGCCCGGCTTAGCGGCTTCAGGAACAACCGCCCCCAAGCGTATGCTGAATCAAACCTTTCTGTTGAGGACTTTGACCAGTTTGCGGAAACAATATCAAACCTCCAGAAAGAAATGCGGGTTTTCTACAACCAGGCATGTGTGCAGTGATTGGAGTTCAGAAATTTTTGGAAAAAATATAATTATTTTTTTGTGATTTTATACAAATCGTAGATGCCACCAGATATTCCCACAATAGAAAAACCTATGCCAAAGAGCCAGTAAAACATCACGATAATTAATGGACTAGGCAAATAATCACAAGATAATAAACCAGGACAAAAAATTTTAGATAATAATAATGCAATTACAAAAAATAATGGCCCAGAAAAAATTTTCCCAACAATTTTGTATTCTGAACGCATTTGCGATTTGAAAAATAGCAAATAATACCAATATGGGGGAAAGAATAAAAGAAATAATAAAATCCATAAAACCCCCAATAATGTCAGCCAAATTGCAGGGGAAAAAATTGGGGCAAATACATACCCCATTAAAATTAGAATTGGCCCGCCTAAAAGCAAAAATATGGCCTTTAATATTCCACTCATATTAAAATTAAAATAACATTTAAATTAATAAACTTTTCCTGCACTAATGTTTTTCATGGAATTATTGAAGGAGGGAGCAGAGGCAGTCCTTTACAAGAAAGTGCTTGATGGCAGGGTTGTTGTTGTAAAGGACAGGGTTCCAAAGGAGTACAGGGAAAGGCAGCTGGATGAATCAATCAGGAAGCAGAGGACAAGATCTGAGGAAACAATGCTGCGCAAGGCAGAAAGGATTGGGATTAGGGTGCCGGGAATCATTAGTGTGGAGAAAAACATTATTGTGATGGAGTTTGTTGATGGAAAAACAATGCAAACAATGTTGAACAAAAAAAGCACTTCTCTCTGCAGGCAGGCGGGAAAAATTATCGGGAAAATGCATTCCCACAACCTCATCCATGGTGATTTAACAACAAGCAATATCATTGTCAGTGGGAAAGAGCTTGTGTTTGTTGATTTTGGGCTGGGGTTTGAAAGCAACAGGGCTGAGGACAAGGCAGTGGACCTGTTGAACCTGAAAAAAACTTTTGGGGCAACACATTCAGGGATTTTTGAAAACGGATGGAAAATGATTATTGCGGGATACCTTTCAGCACACCCCAACATGATTGTTATTGAACAGATGGAAAAGGTGGAGAAAAGAGTGAGATACAAGGGCGCTGTTTAAGGGAGAAAGCCAAGCTATTTAAATGTTTTCGGGGCAAATTTTTGTATACTATTTTTGTTTTCTTTGTCGTTCCAATGGGCGATAAGGTGAAAAAACAAAAGCAAGAGTTTGTCTGATGTGAGTGTTCAGAATGGCGGAAAAGGCAAAAGAAGCAAAGGAAAAAGCCAGGAAAACGGCAGCAAAAAAAGACAGTGAAAAGACCGCAAAGCAGGAAAGGGGAACAGAGGAAAAAGCTGTCGCCGCCCCCCAAAAGCATGAAAAGAAAAAAGAGGAAAAAGCAGCCGCAGAGAGCGCAAAGGAGGAAAAAGCGCACGCTGGTA
>CAYJWT010000057.1:0-7521 GCA_964373935.1 uncultured archaeon
TTGGTATTCAGGTAATGCATTGGGATCCGAAGGTTTTGTATCAGACAACAAAAGGAATGCTGAAAATAAGGCCAAAAAACCCAGTCGTGATTTTTGATTTGTACGGAAATGTTTTCTTTCCATGATTTTGCATGAAATATTCCTATAGTGAGCACTGGACTCTTAAAACAAGGGAGATTGCAAGGCAGCTTGGCTTTCACCATATTGATTTTGACAGGGTTGCAGTAATTGAAAGCAAAGGAAGCAAGGCAAAGAGAACAATTGCGAGGATTCATTCTCTTGGGAAGGTAATGCAGGAGGGCATGCAGGCAAACAGCTTTTACACAATTGAACTGATAACGGAACAGTTCCACAAGCAGCCGGAGAACGAAAAAATCAAAACACTCATACACGAGCTCCTGCACATCCCCAACAGCTTTGGAGGAGGCTTTCGGCATCACAAAGACCATGTTACCCATAAGAATGTTGAGAAAGCATTCGAAAAAATAAAACACAATTTCTTGGACAAGAGTTTTGTTTAAACCGTTTTTTCCCAAAAAAATTATTCATGCTCCCCGAGCCATGCCTTTTGGGAGTGCTTGTAAAAGACTTCAATTTGGTAGTTGCCCCGATATTTTTTTAGGAGGCACTGGAAAAACTGGTTGTAAAAAAACCAAATTACATACATAATTTTTTTTGTTGTTTTTTCCCTTCAATTGCCATTATTTTAGTGTTTTTAGCCAAAATAACCCCAAAACCTATGTATTGCGGCACAATCATTATTATACGTCAAAATTTCCTCTTAATTTTTTAGAAATGCCCCAAATTTTGATGGCAAAAAGTGAATAGGGGAAGTGGGGGGCTTAGGGGTTATTTTTTTTAGGGGACGTTAAAAAACACGTTATGTAGTAAATAATGTTTTGTTGACTTGCTTTCTGGTCAATAATGCCTTAAAATCTCTAAGGTGCTTCAAAAAAGAAAAAATGCAGGCCTCACTGTCTAAATTTATTTTACCTTGCAGCCGGCATTTTTACAGAATCCACAAGTCCGAGGCCAAAGGCAGAAATTTTAAGGGGCGCGGCCTGATGTGCTATACAAAAAAGCAAAAATTTCCAAAAAAACCGTTTTTTTCTTGGCAAATCTTGGCAAAAATCCAATTTCCACTATTTTTAAAGGAAACCCCCATGGCGGCTGGAAAGTAAAAGAACGAAATTACAAAGTGTTTTTATGGGTTGTAAGGGTTGGAAATTATTGTTATTGGAAAAAAAACAAACAAACATTTGTTATGTATCTTTTAAATACATAATATTGTTGAGTTAAGTTTTAATTCCGCTTCTATAATATTTTTTTATGAAAAATTTTTCTCCTGCCGCTGAAAGGCATCTTCTGGGGACTTTTCGCTTGGAAGCGCTGGGGGATGCTGTTTTTGCGATTGTCATGACCCTTCTTGTCCTTGAACTGAGGGTGCCTGAGATTGCGCATTCCCTCGCTTCTGATGAATTGCTGCCAGCTGTTGCTGAGCTGTGGCCTAACATGGTGAGCTTTTTCATCAGCTTCATTATTCTGGGTTTGTTCTGGGCAGGTCACAATCTGCAGTTCCATTATATAACCAAGTCGAACAGAACACTTTTCTGGATAAACATTTTCTTTTATTTTTTCATCAGCCTGATTCCTTTTTCAGCTGCTTTGCTGGGAAGGTATTTTGACCAGCAGCTGCCGGTGGTTTTTTATGGGCTGAATCTCACTATTGCCGCAATTTTCCTTTACCTTAACTGGATGTATGCGACAAGGAATGGTTTTGTTTTGCCGATTTCCCCAGAACTCAAGCGCGAGGCGGAAAAGTACATGCTTTTTGCACCGCTTGTTTACATTCTTGCGGTCCTGCTTTCTTTCCTGAACACTGCCGCAAGCCTAGCGATTTACCTTGTCACCCCAGTATTTTATTTTGTTCCAAGCAAACTTGACAGGCTAATTTACCAGAACAAGGGAAAAGAAGGGCCTTTGAAATAGTCACTCAACTGTCAGGGGAATTGATTTCCTCTGTTCTTTTTCCACATAGTTAAAATTGTTGTAATGCTCTGCAACAACTATTTCCACTGGCTGCTCGCCTGGGCTTGTTGACTGCTTTGGCCAGATTTCATAATAAAACTCTTTTTTTTCGCCTTTCCCAAATTTTTCAAGCCTTTTCACATCTGATCCCCTGAAACCGCTTTTGTCCAAGCTCAGGTTCCTGTTCAGCCTGAGTTCCATGCTTATCATTCTGCTTTCCTTGCCCTTGTTGTGCAGCACAACTTTCAGGTTAACTGGTTCTTTCGTTGAGAGTTTGTGGCGGATAGGAGTATATGTTGTGGCAATATCAATCATTTTTTTCACCCAGATTTTTTGTGGTAGTTATTAATTACTCACTGCGAATATTTAAAATTAATTATCATTATGTAGCACTAAATTGTTTTTTTTGTGCTTGTTTTTGTACCCAAAGGGAACGATTTGTTTTTAAAGCAGGAATGTGTTATTAATTAAGAATTGTTAATTTGGAGTTTTGGCCCAACTTTAAAATGGTGAAGATACTTGGGGATTATTGACAGTTTTAAGGAGATATACTATTACTGGGAGGACAAGTATTACTCTTTTCTGGACAAGGTTAATGAAAGCATCCCCATTTACAAGGTAATTGACCCGATTGACAGGGTTTTTCCCACTTTTGTTTTGTTCTTTTTGCTCATAATTTTTTTGCTTGGATTTCTCGCCTTTACTTTTGTCTCCCCTGATTTTATTTCAAATCTTTTCGGTGGCGGTACTGCGGGTTTTTCTGCCACTATAAAAGTTTCTGCTGATGATGTGGGGGTTGAAGGGGCAAGCGTTAATGTGATTATTGTGGGAAAACAGTCAGTTCACATAACTGATTCTTTTGGGGAAGCAAAAGTGCCCCTGCCATCACAATCTGTGCAGGCAGAGCTGAGCGTGAGCAAGGAGGGCTTTAACCCTCAGAGCGCAAGCTTGCTGCTTGAGCACAACAAGCTTTATGATATTCGCCTTTCTGGTATTGTTTCCCCTGCTGTCTGCGGCAACAATATCTGCGAGTCAGGAAAAGGGGAAAGCTTTGCCAATTGTCCTGCGGATTGCATAGGGGGTCTTGAAGGCACATTCAATGTTTTTATTATTGACAGCCAGAGCAGAAGGCTTATAACAAACAGTGCAACAATAGACTTTTCCTGCTCTTCTGGAGCACAGGCGCCAAGCCCCATAACAAGGGTTGGTGGGGAGTTCAAGGATATACAGAAGCCATCTGACTGCGGCGAACTTTTAATGGACATTTCGGCTGATGCCTATGAACCAAAAACAGGGGTAAGGCTGGACCGAACCCCCAAATATGTCGAGCTTGACCCAATAGGGATTGAAGCAGTGGGAAACATAAAAGTAACTGTTGTTGACACCAACAA
Organism: uncultured archaeon; assembly: GCA_964373935.1. GTDB lineage: Archaea > Iainarchaeota > Iainarchaeia > Iainarchaeales > CAYJWT01 > CAYJWT01. The sequence continues at coordinate 3,420 of CAYJWT010000057.1, forward strand.
CAGCCCTGTTTCCGGTGTTGACATCAAAATTTTTAATTCTGCAGGAGTCATGAAAAACCAAAAACAGTCAACAAGCTCTGGAAATGCCTTGTTTGAGGGGCTTGATGTTGACACCTATAAAATAACCGCGTCCCTTGCCTCCAGGTTTTCAGAAAGGCAGAACATCCAGGTTGAAACTGGTGAGACAACTGATATTACAATAACCCTGCCAAACGCTCCCGCTGTCGGGAAAAAGGTTTTCCTCAAAATGGTTGACTCAAACTCCAATGCCCCGGTTGCTGACGCAAAAGTAAACCTGTTTGCCAACGGTTCCTTTTTTGAATCAAGAAACTCGGACACAACTGGCATTGCAAGCATTGTTGTCTCAGACCAGAACATAGACTTTGTTGCAGTAATTACCCACCAGAACTACATCATGAAAATTGTCAGGGTGCAGCCAGTGGATGAAACTTCCCCCACCCCCACAACAATTTCCCTTTCACCATTTGTGCCGGAACTTGCTGTTGCTGCAACAGTAAATGTTGCAGACAACGATACCAATGGCCCTGTCCAGAACGCAACTGTGTTGTTGTTCAACACTGACTATAATGGCATAATACTGAATTACCCTTACACTCTTACCTCGGTTCAAGGGCAGGCATTTTTTTCAAGGCTTCCTGCTGACGGCAATTATTTTGCAACAGCAACAAGCAGGAACCAGTATGGCTTATCTGCATCAAAGAAAGCTGTTTCAGGCCAGACACTTGTCCTGGACATTTTCTTGGTGTTTACTGAAGGGCGCCTGAGAATAACTGCCAAGGACAGTGCCACAAAATCACTTATTCAGGGAGCAACAGTGGCAATTCATAATTTTTCTGATTCCACTCTCATTGAGTCAGGCCTTACAAACTCCAACGGTGTTTTTGAATCAAGCCCTATTCCTACTGACAAGACAGCATACATTATTGTCGGTGCAACGAATTACCTGCGTTTTATTTCCCAGCCAGTGCCTGTTGCAAGGGGCGTGAATAGGATTGAAGTGTTGCTAGTGCAAAACAATTTTCTTCCCCCAGTATGCGGTAATGCGACATGTGAAGCCGGGGAAACAACTGATACTTGCCCCCAGGATTGCGGCTTGCCGGTTTGTGGGGACAATGTTTGTTCAGCTTCAGAGTCCTCTTCAAGCTGTCCTGCTGATTGTGGGCAGGGGCCGGTTTGCGGCCAGAACGGGTGCGAGTTTGGGGAAACCCCCTTAACATGTTCTGAGGACTGTGGAAATCCCCCAGTTCAATGTAATGATGGTGTTTGTGGTGCTGGTGAAAACCAGCAGAATTGCCCCCAGGATTGCGGCTTTCCTCCTGCGCCTTGCGGGGACAATGTCTGCTCTGATAATGAATTCCCAACAACATGCCCGATTGATTGTGGCTTTCCTCCCTTGCCGGCCCCAAATGTTTTTGATATAGCTTTTGCTGGCTTTTACACCAATTCCGAAGCAACAACAAAGGCGTCTGTCCTGCAGTCTGATGCAGCCCAGCCAAAGCAGTATTATGCAAAATGGAATCTCTTCCTTCCAATAGACAGGAATTACAGCACTCTCTTGTCTTTTTTCAGGTTCGGGCAGGAAAGCAGTGCTCCCATACAATTGCCTGGCTATAAAATAAAAGCAAAAGGAAACGTGAGAAGCACGCCTTTTTCAAGCGCTTACCAGGGAAAATGCTATACTTTGCAGAATGATTTTAATGCCCTCTTCCATATCCCTGATGCTTGCATTGTTGACCCTGGGCTGGATGCAAAACAGGTCAATGTTTTTTGGAATAATCCTTTCAGCAATGCCTCTCTCATTGTAATAGTGCCTGTTCTTGTGGAGCAGGGCCTTGCTGATGGAACTGACATAGATGTAAGGTATCAGGCAAGAGGCCTGTTTGATGGCAATTATTTCCAGACCCAAAAATTTTTCAAGCAGTTCAAGATAGGGGTTCCAATCTGCACTCCTGGAGTTGACTGCCCAGCGTTTTTGTGGAAGTTTTTCATTGAGGGGCAGGAACTCCCCAAAGTACAGATTTCAAATTTTTCGCTGGAGACAAAATTCAGCCTTTCCTCAAAGACAGTTTTCGACATCAGTTCAGAGGTCAGGAATACTTCCGGGCAGGATTTTTCAGGGCTTGACCTTAATGTGGAGAACAGGAATCCAGCTGGAGCAATCTCTTTCCCTCTGCTTGGGCAAGGGTCTGGGCCGCATACTATTCTTTCTGGAATAAGCATTCCGGAAGACACGAGAAAGGAACTGCCGCTCCTCACCATAAGAAGCGGTGAGGATACTGATTTCACTGAATTGCTGTATTCTTTTGGCATTACAAGCTCTTTTGAAGACAAGAATAAAACACTGTTTTTCAAAGTTCTTCCCGGAAAAGCCCTTTTAATACAGCTTTCGTCAGACAAGCTTAATCCTTTTGATGACCAACAGAGGGTTCAGGGCATTGTAAAGGATGCAAACACCCTCCTCCCATTGAGGAATGCGATAGCAAAGCTTTTTGTTCCCGGCTCAACAGATCCCTTTGGCACGGCAATCACTGATGTCAATGGATTTTTTTCTTTGCCGGTCAACATGCTTCTTTCCCCAAACCAGACGGTTGTTGTTGAGGTATCAAAATCAGGTTACAGGACAGCCACTGCCTCCTTGTCTGTTTTGCCCCTGCGCTTTATTGACCCAAGGTATAATTGTGTAAGCATTGACCAGAATTCTTTCAATGTTGCAATTGGAGGCAGCTTTGGCATTTCTGTTAAAACAACAAACTGCCCTGAAAATGTTGAGGTAAAGCTCAACACTGGCTTTGTTTCAAATCCAGCTTCTGTTTCACTCGACCAGAACGATCTCAAGACAATAACCCTGACAGCGCAGAATGCTCCAGGATACCCAGAAATTATTCCCGGGATTTACCCAATTTTTGTGCAGGCAAGGTTTGGGGGGGATGTGAGGTTTGTTAACGCGTTTTTGGCAAAGGTTATTGTCAATGACCCAAACACTTGTTTTTCCCTCAGCAAGTACAGCTTTGACCTTGAAACAAGGCCATCTGATTCGGGCATTGTTAACAATTCCTGCCCTCTTGCTTTCCCAGACCCTTGGCTGCCAGAGCTTTCGCTTGCTTCCAGGGATGCTGCCCTGAAAAACCTTGATTCAAACATTCCATCCCGAATAACTTTTGACTGGAGGATTGAAGTGAAGTTTATCACTGCAGACAAGAATGATGTGAGGCCATTGTTTGTTCCGGACGCAAACTCAAAAAACCTGGGCGTGATTGATTCCAATCGTGCTGATGCCAATGCGGTTGATGCAAACAGGAACAATCTGAGGCCATTCAAGATCAATAATCTTGTTGTGAAACTGAACAAGGTGAGAGAGCGCACATTTGTCATTGGGCCGTTGCAGGTAATAATGATTCCAGCAAAGCACAAGGGCTTTGTTCTGGGCAGCTTTGTTTATGATGCAAGGAAATATTTTGACCAGAATGATTCTTTTATTCTGGATGTTGAGCTTACCCCAAAAAGCAGCGACAACAGGGTGCAGACGTGGATTGTCGGGAACAGGATTTATGGAAAATATGCTGGCAGCGAAAACCGTACTTCCCCACAGTCGGCAATAAATTTCGAGATTGCGAATGTTTCGCTTAATTCGACACAATTCACCAGGCTAACAGTGCTTGATTATGTAGGGGTGCTGAAATGAAAAAAATAAAAATTGCCATTTTGGTGGCAGCATTTCTTTGCATGTTTTCCTTGGCTTTTGCGCAGTATACTGAAATAGGGGCGAGATTCAATTATTCTCCGGAGGAAAGGGTGCTTGAGGTTGCTTTTTTTGCCCAAAACCCAGAACTCTTGAATGAAGCTGATGCGTCCTATGCAATCATGGATTACTCGGCAAATTCTTTGGTTTGGGAAGGAACTCTGTCCGGAAGGCTGCCGCAGACAGTAAGGGTGCCAAACATTCCTAATGCCTCTTACACTCTTATAATCAACAATTTTTTGGCAAAACAGCAGTCAAGGGTTTCTTTTGGCTCCAGTGAAACACAAAATGTTTTCCCTGCAGCATCCAAGACATGCGCAGAGCAAAATGGCTATGCCTGCA
>CAYJWT010000058.1:0-7360 GCA_964373935.1 uncultured archaeon
ATCAACATCTTCAGTTGTAAGCGTGGTCAGTGTAAAAAGAATTGTGCTATCAACTTCATGTTTTCGCTTTTGAGCAGCGGAAAGCGAAGCAAACTTTTTGTTAAAAGCTTCCTTGAAAAGCAGTGCTTTTATCAAATCGTCTTTTGAAATGAATTCAGTGACATATTGTTTTCCTGAAAGTTTTGAAATTATTTCAGTCCTGAAAGATTGCTCAATCTTTGCCAGCTCACTTTCTGACGGCTTTTTTGTGCCAACATATTTGCTGAAAGTTTTTGATTTGGCTAAAATGCGATAGCCCAAATCCAAATAATAGTACTTTTTTCCGTGAACTGTTTTTGTCCGAAACTTCATATAATATTTAGGCTGACAAAATATTGGAAAATTGTTAGCATAAATAGTATTGTCCGAGTTTTCGGACATTTTTTGCTTTTTCGGACAACCGCCTGTTCCTGAAGCAGGCAAGATATTCCGTGCTAAATACGCCAATTAGTTTGTATAAACCCGCAAAATTCTTTCTGCTAGTGATGCACAGTTCAATTAGTGCTAACAACTACGCTTTTTCGAGCAATACAGTCATCAAAAACAATAAACCATTAAGTGTTTTTAATTTGTTGGCTTACCATAATATTTCATGAAAAGCACCAAAAAAAACGCTTCCATGCTTATTTCAAGCAAGGTGCTTGTCTGGGAAAATGACCGGAAAAGCCAGCTGATTGAAAAGGGTTTTGGGGAAAAGCAGGAAACTGGGGAACTGGTATTAGACCTGAAGGAAGCACTGTACTTAATGCAGAAGCAAAAAATGGAGATTGAAAACAGGGAGGAAAAAAAGGTTTCTGAGAAAGACCTTTTGAAGCTCGGGGAAAAAAAAGAGGCAAAATTTTATGCAAAATTCCTTGTGTACAAGGATTTGAGGGAAAGGGGCTTTGTCGTGAAAACAGGGTTCAAGTTCGGGTTTGACTTCAGGGTTTACCCGAGAGGAAAAAAGCCCGGCCAAGCTCATACCCAGTGGGTTGTTGATGTTGCGACACAGGAAAAAAGGACAAGCATGCCGGAGCTGAGCAGGATGGTAAGGCTTGCTGGAAACATTAAAACAATGATGCTCCAGGCGGTCGTGGATTCAGAAAACGACATCAATTATTACCAGATGGAAAGGGTAACACCCTGAATACACAAAAAAACAGATTATAAAAAAAAATATTTTTTTGCAGGGCTGTGAAGCCCCGCAAAATAAAAAAAAAGATTGCTGTTTTTTTACAGGTCGTCTGCTCTAACTGTTTTTCTGCCGTTTGCCTGTGCTCTTTTTGCGGCTTCCTTGACATGCCATTGCACTTTTGCGCTCAGGGCGTCAGGAAAGTCAGAAGCGCAGTTGCAGCCTGCTGATTTCACAGCCTCTTTTACCTTTGAAGTAACAACCAAAGAATCTGCCATGTTTTCTACCTCCATTAAAAAACAATTAACTAATATTTTCACTGAGGAAAAGGTATTTAAATAAAACTGCTTAAAACAGCCAAAAAAGCCCAAAAAAATGGCTTTTGCCGTATTTTTCCAGTCTTTTTCCCCGGGAAGAAGGCAAAAACCAAAGTATTTTATAATAAAAAAGAGACAATTAAAACAACAAAAAAACAGTGATCTAATGCCTTCCATACAAAAAATACTGCTTTTTGCGGTCTTGGCCATGCTGCCTTTTATGGCAATGGCCCATGAAACAGGATACCCTCATGAAGAACCCTTCCAGGCAAGCTATCTCCCAGTTAACCCGCTTGAGCTTGCAGTTTATGTTTTTCTCCTTGTGCTGGTAATCGCGCTTGTTTCCCTGTATCTTGGGGAAAAACTGTCAGACAAGACAAAAAAGGCATTCTTTATAGTTATTGTGATGGCTGTTGTGGCAACAACAATTTATGCGGCAGGAACAACTGTTTTGCTCAATGTCATCTCTGAATCACAGGGGCCGGTGCACTGGCATGCTGATTTTGAAATATGGGTTTGCGGCCAGCAGGTAAAAAACCTTGTTTCCCCTGTTTTCCCTTCAAACAAGGTTGGAACAGAAACATTTCACCACCACGATGACTACAGGATACATGTTGAAGGGGTTGTAGTGAAAAAACAGGATGTTTCCCTTGCCAGGTTTTTTGAGGCAATTGGAGGGCAATTGACAAAAGACACCCTGACAATCCCACTCAACAACAGCAACAGGGTAACCTACACGAACGGCATGCTTTGCCCAAACGGCAAGCCGGGAAAACTCAAGCTGCTGGCAATGAACAACACTACTGCCGGACAGCTTGTTGAAAAGCCGGAACTGGATGAATATGTTTTATCCCCATACGTTGGCACGATTGTAGAGGGAAAGGAGGGGGACTTTCTCATGATTGTTTTTGGAACAGAGGGTGAAGAAAATGGCAGTTGAGGCCTCATTGCCACAACTGGGCACAGTGATTGTTACAGCAGCCATTGACTCAATAAACCCGTGCGCAATCGGAGTGCTGATACTGCTTATTTCCACAGTCATAGCAACTTCCCAGTCAAGAAAAAGAATGATGGTATTGGGGGCAGCATACATTGCTGCTGTTTATGCCACATACCTTCTTGCAGGAATAGGAATGATTTTCTTCCTCTCCAGCATTCCCCAAGCAATTGCTGAATACATCTCAATCATTGTTGGCATAGTAATTGTGTTTGCAGGGCTTGTTGAAATAAAAGACTTTTACTGGTATGGGCGGGGATTTACCCTTGCAATAGACCCGGGGATGGCAAAAAAAATACAGGTTTACGCAAAAAACCTTACAGTGCCAGGAATGATTTTTTTGGGGGCTTTTGTTGCAGCGGTTGAACTGCCATGCACTGGCGCCCCCTATCTTGCAATAATTTTCGTGCTCAGGGAGCAATTCAATCTTGCAGCACTTGGCCTGATGCTGCTTTACAATGTCATTTTCGTAATGCCATTGCTCATAATACTCTTGCTTGCTTTGTTCGGCATGAAAGTAACAGAGCTGAAAATGTGGAAAGAGAGGAACAGGCCATACATGCGCCTCATGTCAGGGCTGCTGATGGTTGCACTGGGATGGCTGCTCATATTCATAGCAAACGGAGCAATAAATTTCGGGTGAATCAAATATGAAAGAATTGCATGTTGTGAAAAGAAAAGGGCACAAGGAAAAGTTTGACGGCAAGAAAGTGTATGCAAGCGTGTACTGGGCGTGCAAGACAACAGGGATTGGGGAAGAGCAGTGCGAAAAGATTTCCTCAAAAATCCTGAAAGAAGTGAAAAAATGGATTGAGAAAAAGCCAGTGGTTGACAGCACAGAAATTCACATTTTCGTGAGTGAACTGCTCAAAAAGCACGACAAGGACGTTGCCTACATGTACTCCACCCTCAGGGACATATCATAGAGGGTTAAAAAATATTTCCCGCCACAATTCCTGTGCAGCAATGAGTGAACTGACGATGACGCGGATTCCGAAAGGAAAATGACGAGAGATGGGCGAACCGAGCTGCACAAAAACTATCATACTCAAGCCTGGATGCTACGTCATCAACAAGTGCTATAGATGTACAACTGACGATGACGCTGACCGCAAGGAATGAAGAGAGATGGGCGAACTGAGAGGCAAAAACAAATTTATACCTGTTTTGACATAGTTTTTCCATGGCTTTAGGGGTTTTGCCTTTAACAACAATCGGCATAATTATTATTGCGGCAATAGCGCTGAGTGTTCTGGTGAAAAAGCTTGGGCAGAATCCTGTTCTGGGATTTATTGTTGCAGGGTTTCTTCTTGGGCCGTTTCTGCTGAAATTCCTGCACCCGGAAGATGCGCTTGTGCTTGGCTTTTCTGAAATGGGCTTGTTCATTCTCTTGTTTTACCTTGGGCTGGAGCTGTCAATAAAGGACTTTCTTGCGGCAGGCAGCGCATCCTTTGGCCTTGCAATAATAGACATGATTGCGTCTGCTGGCGCAGGATTTATTATAGGGCAACTGCTTGGGTTCTCGTTCATTTTTTCTGTTGCACTTGGTTTCATGCTTTTCTCAACAAGCACTGCGGTTGTGGCAAAGTTTGCAATAGACAACAACATCCTCAGGCAGCAGAACGTGCAGCTTGCTGTCTCAATACTCATTCTCCAGGATTTTCTGGGGATACTTTTTATTGTACTGCTTACAACAGCTTCCCATGCAACATCAGCCCCAAGCCTTGCACTAAGGGCAGTTGTTTTTGCGGTGGCAGCATTCTATGCCGTTTACCAGTTATCCAAGTTTGTTGAGGAATGGCTTACAAAGCATGATTACTCGCACACTGAAATCACACTTTATGCAGTGGGAATAGGGCTTGTTGTCGCAACCCTTGCAAGCGTGCTTGGCCTTTCAACTGCCTTGGGGGCATACTTTGCAGGGTTTGCCCTTGCCGCAACCCAGGCTGGGAACAAAATAAAAAAAGACATAAACTTTCTGAGAGATTTTTTCCTTGTTTTTTTCTTTGTGGCTTTCGGGACAACAATATTCTATAATCCACATGCAGCAAGCATAATTCTGCCGAGCATTGACACTCTCCTTTTCTTCGGGGCTGTTGCACTGCTCCTGGCGGGGCTTGCGTTCATTGCCCACACCCTGGCATGCGCGCTTTTCGGCCCATTGTTTGGATTAAGCAGGCAGGATTCAAGCGCAACAGCAATACTCCTGCTGCCGCTTGGGGAGTTTGTTGTTATAATTGCAACAGCAACCACAGGCGTGCTGGGGCCGGAAGAAGCAGCATTATTGCCGATAATAGCTTTCATGCTCATCTTGTTTACTGTAGTCAGCTTCCAGCCATTGTACTCAAGGCTTTCCTTGCACCAGAAGCTTGTTTCAATGCTCCCAACATTGTTCGAGAAAAAGCAGCCGAAAACAGAAATAAAGCCCCACACCTCCTACACAATGGAGCAGGCAAAAGCAGTTGCACTGAATGCTTTTGTGGTGTTGAGCATTGCATGGGTTGCATTGCTGCTGTATGAAGAGCTGCCAAGATTTAATGTGCCTTTAATTTACAGCAGGGAAATAACAACAGTCATCGTGTTCGGGCTGTTTGCATTCTACCCCGTATACAATGCGGTCAGGGCATTCAGGAAAATTTTTTCACACAACAACCCGCAAATGTGAAAAGGCCATAGCCCGCAAAAGCAATAAAAAAAGCACTATGCAAATCATTCAGTTATATGAAAAGCGTTTTCATGCTGTGCGACAGTAGAAGGGTGGGAGGGGCAAGGAGGCAAATGATTCGGCTTAGCAATGCCCTTTCAGAAAGCGGGTGGGATATAAGCATACTTACAACAACAGGCCTTAAATCTCGAAAAGAAAAAATCGCCAACAGCATGACAAGGCACAGCATTCCCAGCATTTCGGCAAGATACCTTTCAACAGCAAGCCTTGCACTCTCAACAGTGGCTTTTTTCATCAAAAGGCGCCCTGCGATACTGCACGCCCACCATCTGGCTTTCGGAATTGCAGGGGCAATCGTGAAAAGCATTTTTGGGGGAAGGCTGATAATAAAAATCGGGGTAGAGCTTGACACATTGCCAAAAGGCCTGAGGCGGCTTGCGTTTGTACTGGGAATAAAAGCGGTAAAAAACATCACTGACAGGTTTGTTGCGCTGAACAGGCACATAGCCAGCGAGCTTGTTTTGCTGGGGGTGCCGGAAAAAAAAATTGCCCGCATTCCAAACGGCATTGACCTCAAAAAATTCAGGCCATTAAAAATGGAAAAATTAGGGGAAAGCGCGGTTGTGGTTGCAAGGATAGTTCCCGCGAAAAAGACCGATGTGGCTGTAAGGGCGTGGAAAATCGTTGCGGAAGCCCACCCTAAATCAAAACTCACAATATTTGGGGGCTATGAAAGCAATGCACATGGCCTGATTGGCACAATAAAAGAGCTTGGGCTGCATGACAACATAGAGGTTATTTTGGGAAGAGATGTTTCAGCCGAGGATTATTGCAGGCATGAAATTTTTCTTGCAACAACCTCAAGCGAGGGAATGTCAAACAGCCTGCTCGAGGCAATGGCATGCGCAATGCCCATAGTTGCAACAAGAATACCTGCGGTTGAAGGCGTGCTTGAATCCAAAAAAAACTGCCTGCTAGTGGAAGTAGGGGATGAAAAGCAGGCGGCAGAAGCAATAATGCGGCTTTTTGGAAACAAAAAATTTGGGGAAAAACTTGGGCAGAAAGCAAGAGAAAGGGCAAAAACATTTGATATCAGAAAAATTGCCCGGATTTACAGCGGGCTGTATTCCAGCATCACAAAAACAGGCAGGGAAAACGCATGAACATCCTGCTTATCCACCAGTATTTCTGCCTCGGAACAGAACCAGGGCACCCAAGGTTTCACGAGCTTGCAGTGGAGCTTGCAAAAAAACATAGCGTGCATGTTATTACGGGAGAAATAAATTACCTGACCAACAAACGAAGAACATTGCCCGAACGCGTTGGCAATATTAGGATAACAACAATACCCACAAAGGGAAGCCACCATGGCGGCATTCCTGAAAAAGAAAAAACATTTTACTCCTTCATTGAGGGAACTATCAGAAAGGGGCTTGGGGAAAATGTTGATTTGGTTATTGCATCTTCCCCCCCACTTCATGCTGCCCTGGCGGGTTACATCATTTGCAGGGCAAAAAAAGCCCGCTTTATTCTTGAAATAAGGGACTTGTGGCCGGAAATACTTGGGGAACTGGGGTTGCTCAAAAGCCCTGCAAAAGCATGGCTTGCAAAAAAAATTGCCTCATACCTGTACACGAAAGCGGAAAAAATAATAGTTTTGTCAGAAGGCTTTTCCGGATTCATTAAGCATAAATACAGGATTGAAGGGAAAAAAATTGAATTTATACCGAACTGGGCACAGCCAGAAAAAGTAGCGAAAAAAAATGGGAAAAAAACAAGAGTTGGCATAATCGGGGCAATAGGGCACCAATATGACATTGAAACCCTTGCAAAAACAATGATGCTGCTTGAAAGCAACAAGAACATTGAATTTCTCATTAATGGGGATGGAACACAAAAGCAGGCGCTTAAAGAAAAAATAAAGGAGCATGCCTTATCCAACGCCAAAATAATTCCCGTAAGCCCAAGGCACGAGCTGTGGAAAACCATGAAAGAAATAGACATTGGCTTTGTGCCCCTGAAAAACACACCCTTGCTGGGAAAAATAAGGCCGAGGAGGGTAGTGGATTTTCTTTCTTATGGAATCCCGGTGATAATAGCTGGAAAAGCATTTGAAAAAGAATTTCTGGAATACCACTGCGGAACACCCTTTCCGGCTGGCGACCCTATAGTTTGGAAGAATGCACTTGGAGAGCTTGCGGAAAGCAAAAAAAAGCGGAAAAAAATGGGGC
>CAYJWT010000059.1:0-7243 GCA_964373935.1 uncultured archaeon
CTGATTTTCCTGTACCGGCACTTCAAATAATTTTTAATTACCGGGCATTTTAGTCGATTGCCGAACAAAACGAAAATTTATTATTCTCCAAAAACTGTTTGTTTATTACATGGGGACATTTGCTGTTTACTTTTACTTTGCTGGTTTTTTGACTCTGGCACTGGCTTTGTTTGTACTCTTAAGCTTTTTTGTGAGGACACTTTTTATTTACCGGAAATCAGCGTATGATGCTGCACGGGTTTTTTTGCTTTTGGCAGTAATAGTTTTTTTGTTTGCAATAGCAACCAAGGACCCAATTGATGTTGGCGGCATACCTTTTGAGGTTTCTGGGTCAACAGCAATAGCAATTTACTTCGCCTGGCTGGGATTTTCAGTTAAAAATCTGGAAACAAGGATAACAGAATTAAGGGAAGACCTAAAGCACATGAAAATGGATTGGAATGCTAACAAGGAAAATTTTAAAGACACCAGGTGGCAAAGATGAATTCTATGGAAGACAAAAAATTTGTTTCCGGGGAAGGAATTTTTGTTGGAATAGTTATAGGGGGCGTGGTTGGGCTGCTTGCGGGGCCGGCGGGAGCCATTATTGGTGGCATTCTGGGAGCAATCATAGGAAATGAAGTAGAAAAAAGGCATGCCAAAGAACAATAGGAAAGCTTATTATTTTTCTTTTCCCTTTGTTTTTGCATGGTTTTGCTGCAAGAGCAGGGTTTTCTTGGGGGGCTTTCAGCGGCACAGCAGCTTGTGCTCGGGATTATTGCCCTGGGGATATTAATCGTTCTTTTTTTTGTTGTGAGGAAAAAACTGCTTGCGAAAGGGCTTTCCGACCCTGTTTCAAGAAGGAGAGAGATTATTGCAGGGCTTGATTTGCTGGAAAAGCAGTATCTCAAGCGCGAGATAGAGCAGAAAACTTTTGAAAAGCTGTTCAGGGAAAAGCAGGAAGAATTGATAAAGGTCGAGTCAGCAATCCAGGGCAAAATAAAAAAGAATGTTCCGGAAGACCACGAGCTGCTGGACAAGATAGAGCCAAAGAAAAGGCATTTTGCCGTTGAACTGCTTCAGGAGAAAAAAAACATTCTCAGCGAAATGCAGATTGCAAGGACTGCCTTCCTCAAGCGGAAGATTGACTCAAAAACTTACGAGCAACTGACAGAAAAAACACAGAGCAAGCTTGTGGAAGTGCAGGCAAAAATCCATGCAATGCTTGCAGAGGAAAACGCAAAAGGCATAATGCAAGACCTCAAGAAAAAACTTAGGCAGATAGATACAGAGGAAGAAAAGAAAAAGCAGGCAAGGGAAAAAGAGATAGTGGATGAAATAATAGAGCAGCTGGAGCACGCCAATTACCTGAAATAAAAGCTCATTGCCACAAAAACAAGGTAAAAAGCAAGCAGGAAAACCCCCTCAATCCTGCTTATCCTGTAATCATTCCTTATGAAAACAAGGAAAAGGCCTGACGCAAAAACAAGGAAAGGCAGGTAAATAAACGCAACATTCTCAGGCACTGCAACAGGCCTGATCACAGCAGCAATCCCCCCAATAAAAAGGGTGTTTGTTATAACGCTCCCAATCGTGTTGCCAATCATTATTTCGGGGTAGCCTTTCCTTATTGCTGCAAGAGCAACCATCATTTCAGGGATTGTGGTGCCAAGTGAAACAACAACAAGTGAAACAACAAGCGGGGAAAAAGGAAGCATGACAATTGTTTTCACTACAATTCCTGAGCCAAGAACAAGCATGGCAATCCCCCCAAAAAACAAAATTATTTGGAAAAACAAAAACCACAGAAACCTTTTTTCGCCCCTTGTTATCTCTGAGAGCAGGGCCAAAATTTTTCTGATCTCAAAAATTGCTGCTTTTGCAATCTCCCTGTAAGCGTAATAATCAAGGCCCGGAGAAAAACTTGGGAACTCATATCTCCCCCTTACTGCCGGAATCGACTTGAAGCCCAGCACATCCTGCGCAAACCTGGCATAGTGGAATTCCCTGCTGAATCGCGGCTTGGTCGCAATAAAGTATGCCATGTAAAGCGAAAAAAGCAGCAGCATGAACAATCCTTCATGCATTCCAATCACGCCATCTATTGAAAAAAGTAAAAAAAGAATTACTGACGCAAAAAGAAAGAGGCAGTCCCTGTCATATATTTCCTTGTTTATCCTCACAGTTACAAAAACTGCCGATAGGCCCAGGATGAACGCAATGTTTGAAAGGTTTGACCCCAGTATGTTGCCTATTGCGACATCGGGGTTTCCGAAAAGGCTTGCAGTTATGGCATTGGACGTTTCGGGCAAGGATGTTCCAATTCCAACAATCGTGAGCCCTATTATGAACTCGCTCACGCCCGCCTGTTTTGCAATCCTTGCTGCAGAATCTACAACAAAATCGCTGCCTTTCACCAGCAGCCCAAGCCCGACAGCAAAAAACAGGATATCAAGCAAAACCATGGCATATATTAAAATCCTTTGTATTTTTTATTACTATCATGAAAATTAACACCATTATTTTTGACTGCGGGGATGTGATAGTTCATGGCATCCTTGGGGTAGAAAAAAAATTTGCCCCAATATTCCATGTAAAGAAAAAATATGTTGTGAACGGCATTCTTGGCGGGGAAAAAAAGAGGCTGCTTTTTGAGGGAAAAATCTCAGAGAAAGAGTTCTGGAAGAGAACCCTTGAACAGCACAAGCACGACCTTCCGATCAGCTTTCTCATGGTCATGATAAGGAAAAACTTTAGGGAAATACCAGGCGTCAAAAGAATAATAAAAGAGCTCAAGCCGCACTACAAGCTCGGAATGCTTTCCGACAATTGTGTTGAATGGGCACAGTACTTGGAGAAAAAACACCATTTACGAAAGCTCTTTGGTGCAGTCTCCTATTCTTACCAGACTGGAGTAAGAAAAAACCATGTCAAGGCATACAAAATCTCTCTCAAAAAACTCAAATCAAAGCCGAAAAACACTTTGTTCATTGACGACCTGCCCAAAAACCTTGCCATTGCAAGAAAACTTGGATTGCGCACAATAGAATTCCACACCGCAGAAATACTCAGGAAACAGCTGAAAGAAAAAGGGATAAAAATCAGTGAAAGGTAAAACTATTTTTTATAATAAAATGCCAGAGTTATAAGTTTGCCGCTTTTGCACAGCAAAAGAATTTCTTTTGGTGCAGCTTTTCTTTAGAAAAGAAAAGGTGCGGAAGAGGGGTCCCAGAACAGCTTTTTCTTTTCAAGAAAAACCTGGGAAAAAGAATGCAATTTGCTATAAGCAAATTGCGCCAATCTGAAAGATTGGCATTCTCTTTTGATTAAAGTTTTTTTTTAGAAAAAGAAAACTTTGCGGGGGAAGGGACTCGAACCCTCGAAGCCACTAAGGCACAGGCCCATTGCAGTTCTGTAAAAATATTTTATGAGAAGCTTCCTCAAGCCTGCGGAATTGCCGCTATCCGACCCCCGCATTCTATCAACGGTATAGTGATAATGGGTCGATAAACCCTTTTAATATTTGCTCTCTTTGTTCTAAAGTTGTGTATGTGGGGCAATGCCCAAATTTTTGGGCTATCTCAAACTTCGTTAAATGCTTTGGATTGTGAGAACCAATCAAGCTTAAAAATTCCACATGATGCGGACGGACTTACTCTTGTTGCATGAAAGATGCAACTTTAAGGTATTTTTAATGAGTTTTGGCGGTAGATTTCCTGTGAACACCGCTATCCGACCCCCGCAGCTTTTTCTTTTTGCGAAAAGAAAAACCTGGGAAAAAGAAAACAAAATACTTTAATATAAATTTTGCAATACCAAACATTTTTATTGGATTTTATTTCACTATTTCCCTTAGAGTTATTTCGAATATGAGGGTTTTCCCCGCAAGAGGGGGGTTGAAGTCTATTAGAATGTTCTCGTCATAGATTGCCGCTATCATGCCCGTATAGCCGGTTTTTGCTGTTACCTCCATTCCAACCCTAAGATTGTTTGAATCAGCCCCAAACCTTGTTTTTTCTATCTCAAAAATGTTTTCCTCGCTTTTTTCGCCATAGGCCTTTTCTGTGGGAATGGAAACGGTTTTTGTTTCGCCTTTCTTCATTCCAATTACGCCTTCATCAAAGCCCTGAATGAGTTCCCCGCTGCCAACAGTGAACTCCAGTGGCTGTTCTGGGGCGGACTGGTCAAATACTGTGCCATCCTCAAGCCTCCCAACATAATCAACCCTTATCCTGTCTCCTTTCTGGACTGTTTGCTCCTGAATGATTTCACCCTCTTCCTGGTAAGGTTGTTTGACTGTGTTTTGCTGGCTTGCAGTGCAGCCCGCAAAAACAGCCAGCACAAAAAACAGAAAAACAATTTTTTTCATATAAAGGAAACCTTTACAGAAAATATTAAAAAATGGCCGCAAAACATGATTAATGCTGGAAGCATGGCAAAGCAAAAATACGATTTTGACGCGATAGTTGTGGGGGGCGGCCCAGGGGGGAGCGCTGGCACAGCATTCCTCGCAAAAAAGGGATTGAGGGTGCTGCTTGTTGACAAGGCAAAATTCCCGAGGGACAAGACCTGTGGGGATGGAATTAGCGGGAAATCCATAAAGCTCCTGAAAGAGCTTGGGATGCAGAAGGAAATAGAGAAAGCGCTTCACGCAAAAATATATGGGGTTATTTTTTCCTCGCCAAAAGGCGAACTGCTTGAAGTGCCAATTCCGAAAAACCAGGATGCGCTGGAATACGGGTATGGCAGCAGGAGAATGGTTTTTGATGACATACTGTTCCAGAACGCGAAAAAGCATGCTGTTGTTTGGGAAGAATTTGAGGTAACTGACCTGCTGAAAGAAAACGGGAAGGCAACAGGAATTGTGGGAAAAGACAAAAACAAAAAAGAAAAAATAGTGAGAGCGCCTGTTGTTGTTGGGGCGGACAGCGCAAACTCTGTTGTTGCGAGAAAGGCGGGGTTGTGGAAAACAGACCCGAAACATCTTATTGTTGCACTCCGCGCTTATTACAAGGGAGTGCAGGGAATGAAGGGCATGATTGAACTGCATTTCCTGAAAAGCATTTTGCCGGGATACTTCTGGATTTTTCCCCTTGAGGATGGAATTGCGAATGTGGGCATTGGGATGACCCTTGAAAAAAAGAACAAGAAAAAAATAAACCTGGAAGAAGCAATGATGAATGCAATAAGCAACGATCCCATGTTCAAGGAAAGGTTCTGGAAGGCGGAAAAGGCTTCGGAAATAAAAGCATGGAATTTGCCTCTTGCCACAGCCCACAGGCCTGCAGTCGAGGAAGGAGTAATCCTCATCGGGGATGCTGCCTCGCTTATTGACCCCTTTACCGGGGAGGGAATTGGGAACGCGCTTTTGTCAGGAAAAATTGCCGCTGAAACAATCGCTGACTGCCATTCAAAAAAAGATTTTTCAAAACAGGCACTTCTGCCTTACGAGGAAAAGCTCTGGCAAGGCATTGGAAAGGAAATAAAAAACTCTTACTATCTCCAGAAGCTCAGCAATTACCCGTGGCTGTTCAACCTTATTGTGAGCAAGGCAAACAGGAACCCAAAAATCGCAAACTATATCGGGGAAAGCCTTGTGAACCAGGAAGCAAGGAGAAAAATGGAAAGCCCCTGGTTTTTCATCAGGGCATTGCTTTCATGAGTCATTTTCTTCTCGAAAACCTTGTTCTGCGCCATCCTGGAAGAAAAATGTCTTTTGCATGAGACTGCAAAGATTTTGGGATTCCTTTCAAAAAACGCTTTACCATTCCAATGTTTATTATTGAGTGAACAAGCTTCATGAATTCTGGGTCATAATCCCAAGAGCGCTGTGGATAATCCAAGCCTGCTTTCCTGATTTCAATAGGTGTTTTTTTGTTTCTTATTTTGTCCATTATTAGGGCCCTTGCCTTTGGTTTTAGGGCGTCATTGCCTCTTGCAATGCCTGCAATACCCTGGATTGCATAGCACTTGGTTCTTACAATAAAACGCGGGCTGTTGAGAACATGCCTGAATCTTTCAAAAACAGTTTCTGCCAGCCCTGCATCTTTCACATCAGCGGCTTTCCTGCTTAAAACAAGCACAGCAACATCAACAACAAGGACATCACGCTGGTATGTCTGTGCAAGAAGCTTTTCAAGTGAAAGCCTTCTGAAAGCATTAAGCATTTTTTCCACTCGGCTTAATTTTTCTTCAGCCATAACATAAGGTATGACATAGCCAATAATTTAAAACTGTGTTGTGCGTTGGAAAATCAGGATTCGCAGGGAGAGGGATTTGAACCCTCGCGTCCTTTCGGACACAAGCTGGCCAGAACTATATTACCAATAGCCTGAACTGGAAGTTCAGGCTTTTTCTTTTAATAAAACTTTCTTTTTTAAAAGAAAAGTTTTCCAGGCTTGCGCGTTAAACCGGGCTCCGCCACCCCTGCATCAAGAAAAATTGGCTCTGGAAAAGTATTTAACTTGTAGTAGGGCGCTTTCCAGAAAAAAATAGCCCTATATTATTTCTGTGTTTGGCAGCCCTTCAAAGTGCTTGTCGCTTGTAATCAATTTTGCATTGTTTAGTTCAGCAGTGGCTTTAATAAGTGAATCCGCCATAGGGAGACCACTCTTAAGGCTTATTTCTGCTGCATTAACGGCAGTTCTGGAATCAATATCTATTATGGCGGTATTGTCAATAATGTAGGCTATGCTTGCATTTGCTTTTTGATCGCCAAAGTCTTTTTTCACTTTTCTGAAAACTTCAAAAAGAACAATTGTTGGGGTAATGGTTGTTAATTTATTGGCTTTTTCAATATAGTCAGAATATTTTTTTGCTTTTTGAGCACTAGCAAAATATTCTATCCAGCCACTGGAGTCAATCAAAACGGTCATGCTCATCCCTAAGCCCTTTTGTTGAGATACCCTTTAGCATTCCCTTTGCCTCTTTAATGCCGCCAATCTTGACAAGTTCAATAGAGTTGCCTTTCTCAATCATGACAAGCTTTTGCCCTGGCCTCAAATTCAAATCTTCTCTAATTTTTTTTGGAATAACAACCTGAAACTTCCTTGACAAAGTTATGGTTTCCATAAAAACACCACTACCTATAATGTGTGAACAACAATATAAATATCTTACGCTTTCTTTATCGATACAAAAAAAGTAAAATTCGCCGGCAGCAAACTTTGCTTTCTGAGATTAAAAGCAGTTAATTATTGCTTTTACTGGCTGACTCTGGGACAAAACTCAGCCGTTCATGTGGTTGGCTGAGTAGTTGTGTAGG
>CAYJWT010000060.1:0-6901 GCA_964373935.1 uncultured archaeon
ACAAAAAAAAAAGAGGCAAAAATGAGATACATTAATAAGGGGTTTTCATAGATGGTTAGGCGTTTTTTGCTTTTGTTTTTGTGTGTTCTGCTTGCTGTTGGGAGTGCTTCTGCTGCGCTGCAGAATGGCACGATGAAGGTCTTTGCAGTCACAGACAGCGGGGCAGCACTGAATGCTGAGCTTGCCCTTGAAATCGTGAAAGGCAATGGAAAAATCTGGACTTCGGTAACACCTCTTGTGGGCACGAGCACCCAGACAACAGAAAGGATTGCTGTTGAGCTTGCAAAAAAGTATGCAAGCGATGTTGACAACTATGATTACCTGTTTGACATAAACAGCGATGCGAGCCTTGTTGAGGGCCCAAGCGCTGGAGCGGCAATGGCACTGCTTGTTATCACAATGCTGCAGGAAAAGCCACTGCCTCAGAATGTTGGGATTACTGGCACAATCACCGAGGATGGCCTTGTGGGGAATGTGGGGGGCGTGTTTGAGAAATCCAAGGAAGCGGCAAGGATTGGGGTGAAACTGTTCCTGATTCCAGTGGGAGAAAGCCAGCAGATAATAAGGGAGGGGCCAGGGCTGCAGGCCATAAACCTCCAGACTTATGCGCTTGAGCAATGGGGAATGAAGGTTGTTGAGGTAACAAACATTGATGATGCTCTGGAGCTTGCTTTTACAGAAATTGGGGAAATAGACATCAACAAGGCAAAACAAGAAATTCCAGAATTTGTGCCAGACCAAATTACTTACTCTAAAGACCTCGGGGAAATGGCCAGAATAACAAGGCAGCTTGTTGAATCAACTGAAGCAGAAGTGAATGACGCCAAGGAATCATTGTCCACAACCCTGCTGCGGGACACCAAGGTTATAGGGGTCTTGCTCAAATCCATTAGCTCTGCTGAATCAGACATAAAGCATGCAAAGCAATTGATGGAACAGAACTATTTGTTCAGTGCGGCAAACCTTGCTTTTCTTGCAAAAGTGAACGCTGCTTTTGTAAAAGACATTAGCGAAAAACCCTCTATTCTTGCAAGCGATTCTGTTGTTTTTGACCTGAAGCTTTTAAACCTTAAAACAGAGCTCAATGCGCTCAAGTCAGACCTTAATTCTTTTATGGCAGTCGAGCAACTTGAATGGCACATTGCCGCCCAGCAGCGTGTTTCTTGGGCTGAACTGAAGCTGGAGAAGCTTGAATCTCCGCCAGCAATAATTGACACAGGCGCCAGCGAGGCTGAAATAATTCTTGGCAGAATACAGGACATGGAGTTTGCTGCTGCATGGATTGGGGTCGCAAAAGATTTTTTTGCCGTGTCCATCCACTCCAAGAGAAAGGCAGTGCTGGATGATTTTTTCTTGGGGGATGCTGATAATTACCTGATTAAAGCACAGGAAGGATTGCGGCTTGTAAGCGAGGATGAATCAGCCGATGCCCAGGAAAAAATTGATGCAGCAAAGCGCAAAAAGGAATACGGGTGGTATGCTGCTTCTGCTTTTGACTCTGCTTTTTCGCTTGCGCTTTCACAAGAGGTTGTTTTTTCCGAGGGAAAAAGCCTCGCTGAGCTCAAGGAAAGCCTTTCTTCCGGCATAGCTGAGCTTGATTCCAAAATAGAGGAAAGCAATAATGGTTTTATCTGGTCACAGCTGTATCTTGACCACGCAAGGTATTTTTCAAAAGCCACAGTGTATTATGAGTCGCACGGCCAGTTTACAAGGGCATCAGATGCAGCAAAAAACGGGATAAGCCTGCTCTTTCTTGCGCAGAACCTTTTTGAGGTAACAAGCAAGCTCAAATCATATTATGTTTCCCTTCCAGCAGAAAAGCTCCTTAGTGGGAAGCCAGCTCAAACTGTGTCACAGCAGCCTCTTGTTCTTGACAATGAGAAGATTTATTTTGTGGCAATTATTTTACTTGTGGTTGTGCTGTTAGTGCTTGTGGTAACAATTGTTTTGCTCCTCAAAAACATTCGCGAGTACAGGGCAATTTCCCTGGCAAACCAGCTGGATTACATCAGGGTTAAGGAGAAAAAGCTCGAGAAAGGGCTTGCTGGAAAAAAAATCTCGAAAGCCGATTATGAAAAAGAAAAAACCGCGCTGGAAGCAAGCTACAAGGAAATAATGCTGAGGAAAGAGAACATAAGCTCTGCCATGATAAAGCTCAACACCCTGCAGTCAAAGCTTCTTTCCCACAAGCTTGCCCTGAGACGAATAAAAAAACAGCATGAAAAGGGCTTCATTACAAAAACACACCTGGAAAAAGCGGAAAAAGAGCTTGAGAAACAGGTCAAGCGCGATATCGGGGAAATAAAAATGCAGGAAGCCCTGATAAAGGAAGCCGGACAGCAGGAAATAAAAAGAAGGGAGATAGCAAAGCCAAAAAAAGAGCTGCAGGCCAAAAATGAAAAGCAGGCTTATTCTTTCAGGCAGGCGGCAATGGAAATCTCAAAAACAGGGCAAAAATCCGGGTTGCCTGCAGTAAGGAAAGAAGACCTTCCAGCCGTTTCAGGAAACACTTTCGCGAGAATTAGCGCTGAAATAAAAAAGCCAGTAAAGCGGAAAAAAGCAAAAAAGAAGGGAAAAAATTAAATCCTTGATTTTAGGCCATGGCCTGTTACCACTGCAACAGTCCTTTCCCCCAATCCTATTTTTTTTACTCCCGCAAAAGACACTGCACCGCTTGGTTCGGCATAAATCCCCTGCCCAGCAAGTGTTTTTTGTGCTGAAAGAATTTCCTTTTCGGAAACCTTCACTGCAAAGCCTTTTGATTTTTTTATTGCATGCAAAGCCATTAAACCATCAACGGGGTTTCCGCAGGCGATTGCTGTAGCAATGGTTTGCGGATTTTTTACTTCCTTTATTGGCAAGCCTTTTTCAAATGCATCAACTACAGGGCAACATTTTTCCGCCTGCACGCCAATAACGCGCGGCATTTTTTTTGTGAATCCTGTTACTTTCAATTCCCTGAATGCCTTGAAAACAGCATAAATCAGCGTTCCATTTCCCACAGGGCAAACAATCTGCTTTGGTGCTTTCCAGCCAAGCTGTTCCGCTATCTCAAAACCCACTGTTTTTTCTCCCTCGCCCCTGAACGGATAATCCCCAACAAGGTAAGCATGCCTTTTTTGCCTTTGCTTCCTGACCAGATTGAGTGCAGCAGTGTAATCTCCAGAAATTATTTTCACTTCCGCGCCATGCGCTTTCATCTGTCTTACTTTCCTTTCCTCGGCAATTTTTGGCACAATGATTTTTGCTTTTATGCCTGCCCTTGCGCAGTATGCTGCAACGCTTGCTCCCATGTTCCCTGTTGAAGCGCAATAAACCTGCTTTACTCCCAGTTCCATTGCCTTGCTTATTTCAACAGTGCTGCCCCTGTCCTTGAAAGAGCAGGTCGGGTTTAAACCCTCAAGCTTGAACAAAATGTTTTCATCGTGAATGCTTGGAATCAAAGGGGTGTTGCCTTCTTTCATGGAAACAATTTTTTCCTTTCTTGAAACGGGGAGGAACTCAGCATACTTCCAGTGGGAAACAGGCCTCTGGAAAAACTCTTTTTTCTCCAGAGATTTTTTTATTTTCCTGTAATCATAATCAATGTCCAGCGGTCCTCCGCATTCACTGCACTCGAACATTATTTCCGACAGTGGAAAAACATTCCCGCACTGGAAACAGTAAAAACGCTTGGCGTGCATGCAAGAATAACAAGTTGGAGTTATTTAAAGGTTGCTTCGGCAATTGCCTGATTCGGCGAAACATTTAAGTTTAAAGCCAAACACAATTTTGAATGATTTTTTATGCAGCTAAAGCAAAAACTGAAGGTTTCTTTCCCAATAGTAATCAGCAGGGAAGGGAAATGGTTTGTTGCCTCCTGCCCATTGCTGGACATTGCCACACAGGGCAAGAGTGAAAAAGAAGTAAAGGAAAACATGGAAGAACTAATACAAGATTTTTTTAATGGCCCCGACACACAAAAACCAACTCTCGAAACATTTCTATAAAAAAACTATTTTGGTTTTTTTCTCTCCTGCCTGCGCTGCTCCCGCAAAGCGTTTCTCAATTTTTTGATTTTTGCTACTTTTCTCCAATGAAGTACTTTTTCAATATCACGAGTTTTTATGGACTGGTAGCCGTGCAACCAAACTACTTTTTTTCTTTCAATGCCAAGTCTGGGCGCAATCCTATAGGCATGTTCCGGATGCATTACAACTATATCTCCGTGTTTTGCATTTCTAAGCTTTATAGCCCAACTCCGCTCTCTTAGTTCTCTCATACCATAATCAACTGAAAAAGAACGGTATTCATTTTCTGATATGCCGAATTTTTTTGCGGTTTCGCCAATTTTTTCCCATGCCTCGCTTAATTGCTGCGTTAATTTTGTTTCAATTTTATTTATTTTCTGAGAGTCAAGTGCTACAACTTTCATTTTATTGTCCAAGCAAAAATCAACTACTTTGCCCCAAGTACCAACTTTTCTCCATAGCTTATCGCTTAGTTTTTCAGGCAAAAGGTGTTCTGGATATTCTAAATACAATGTCTTCCCTGGTTGCACATATTGTTTAAATCTTTCCAAGACAGGGCCAAGGCTTTCCCAATGGTCAATTGCCAGTATTGTTCCTTCAAATTTCTTTTTCGTCATGTTTATTCTGCTGTTGCTTCCATTTCTTCTGTCAGCTTTAGCCCTATTACCGAGCTTTTCTGCTTGTTTAAGGCAACCCCGATTATCTGGTCTGATTCCTTGATCAGGCTTTCATTGTGTGTTATCGCAATGAACTGGCTTTGCGCACTAATTTCTTTTATGAGTGCAACAAGCTTTTTGCTGTTTTCCCTGTCCAGTGCAGCATCTGCCTCGTCAAAAACATAGAAGGGGGCAGGTTCGTACAGCTGCATTGCAAAGAGGAAAGCGAGTGCAGTAAGGCTTTTCTCTCCCCCGCTCATGCCATCAATGTTCTTCAGATTCTCTCCTTTATGCTTTGCCTCGATAATCAGCCCAGATTCCAGCGGCTTCTGCATGTTGCTCAAGGACAATTGCCCCTCTCCCCCGAACAGGGCAAGAAACATTCTTGAAAAATTGTTGTTTATTGCATTAAAGCAATCAAGGAAAACGCCTGTCCTTTTCACTTCAATCTTGTCAATCATTTCCAGCACAGAAATCCTTTCCTGCTCAAGCTTCTGCACCTTCTGCCTGACATCATCAACCTCTCTCCAAAGTTCCTCAAAGGCCTCCACTGCGCGCATGTTTATAGCGCCAAGCTGGCTGATGCGCTTCTCTATTTCAGCCAGCCGCTTCAGGAGCTCTCCAGGCACAGCATCTTTTATTGCTTGAACATTCTCAAACCCCCTTTGCTCCTGCTCAAGGTCAGCAATTCTCACTTCTATCCTCCCCACTTCAACATTCAGCTGGTTTTCTTTTGACTCAGCCATTCTTGCCTTCTGGCTTTTCGAGAAAATGCTTTCAGCAAGCTCCCGGATTTTTTCCTCTGCCCTTTCCTTTTCCCTGATTGTTTTGCCGCTTTCTTCTTCCTGTTTCCTCATTTCTCCCTCAAGCCGCCTGATTTCCTCTGCTGTTTTTTTCAGGGCTTTTTCCTCAGTCACAATTGCCTCTTTTGTCTCCCTGTTTTCTTTTTCAATTGCGGCAATTTCCCCAGCTATCCCTTCTATTTCGCTTTTTATTGAATTCTCTGCCCTTTCCAGCAGGAATGCTTTCTGCTGTTCAAGCATGTTTTTTTCTTTTTCCAGTTCAGCAAGCTTGCCGCTCACGCTCTTGAATCTTTCAATCGAGGAAAATGCCTTTGCTTCCCTGATTTTCTGCTCCTGCTCTGCCTTCTTTTGCCATAGTTCCTTCAGTTCATCAGTAACCAGGTTTTTTTCCTTGAGCAACTGGCCGGAATCAAGTTTCCTTATCCCATTCTCTGTTTCCATTATCTCTTTCTGCAGGATTGCATGCCTTTCCCTTGTTTCCTCAAAAAAAGAAATTTCTGTTCTCAGTTCAAGCGTTTTTTGCAATGTTTCCTCTGCCTCTGAAAGCTGTTCTGCAAGCTGTTTCCTTTTCCAGATGGCTTTTTCCCTTTCTTTTTCCAGATGGCTTATTGCACTGCTTTTTTTTTCAATCAGGCCTGCTTTCTTTTCCTTTTCAAGCTTTGCCTCGCAAACAGGGCAGTAGGCTGTTTCTTTTTTGAGGGCAGTGCTTGTTTCCTGCAGTTCAGAGATTTTTGTTTCAATTGTTTTCAGGATTTCAAGCTCTTGCTCTGCCTGCTTCCTTATTTTTTCGCACTTTTCCTTCGGGTCGGGAAATTTTGCAATAATGCTGTTTAATGCTGCCTGCTTTTTTTCAAGCTCTTTTATTTCCGTTCCTGCTTTTTCCTCTTGCTTTTTCATCCCTGAAAGGGATTTTTCATACAGTTCCTGCTTTTTTTTTCTCAACTCGATTTCCGATTCCGCTTCAAGCAGTTTTTCCCTTGCTCTGGAACTTTTTTCATTTATCTCAAGCAGTTTTGCATCCAGCTTCTGCAGCTCTTTCTCAAGCGCATTCTGCTTTTCCTCAACCCCTGTTTTCTGGGCAGAAACTTCCTTTATTTGTGTGGAAAGGAAAACAATCCTTTTTTCCCCGTCTGCAAGCCGCGTGCTGATTGATGATTTTTCTTTTTTCAGCGCATCAATTTTGCTTTCAAGCGCATTAATCCTTTCGTTGTTTTTGGCAATTGCAAGCCCTGTTCCGGAAATCCTTTCCTCTATTATTGTTTTTTCAGCTTTTTTCTCCTCAAGCGCTCCCCCAATTGTGGAATAGGTTTTTTCGCTGCTTGCAATAATTATTTCATTCAGCTATCTTGCCTTCACCCTTAATTCATCAATCTTCCTGTTCTGTCCAGAAATGCTTTCCAGCAAGGCAGTTTTTTCAGCTGAAAGTGCCGCA
>CAYJWT010000061.1:0-6691 GCA_964373935.1 uncultured archaeon
AATAAAAGTCAAGATTTCAGAATATGGCCCAAAATCAGCGAGATTCTTTCGGCTCCACGCTGTAATTCTCTTCCAATCTTGAACTTGTCTTTGGATTCATTTTTTTGTGCGGGATCAAAAACCACGGTTGAATGACCTTCTTTTCCACTTATAAAGCCAGTTACCGTGAAAACTTTTTCCGCCGCTTCAGGAAATCTTCTGATGATTTCACTTTTTTATTTATGATCCATGACAAAAATAATATTACTGGCCCTCACAAATTCAGGAGTTACAGGAGCGGTTCTAGCATATCTAACCTCCTCCTCACGCAATATACCGGCTCTGGCAAGAAGAGCTGGCATTGGCCCTAATGGGTCTCCAACTTTGGCTTTAACTCCGGCAGAATGAACGGCAATATTGCCCAAGCCTCTTTCGGATAATGCTTTTCTTAACAAAAACATCAAAACTTGACTCCTACCACGATTCAGTTCACAAACACAACCAATGTGCGCTCTATTTTCACGAAAAGCGGTCTTAAGCGATTCAAATGTAACCCTTGGAAAAACTACTGAAACCTTCCTTGGAGGTTTTCCAGGATGACTTTTCAACGGCACCTCAAAATGACGAAAACGACTAGTACTATTTGGCATTTCCCACCCCTCAACAAATAAATATCAAATCACATTAATATGTCTTCTATAATCCAAAAATTTGAGATGATATCCATGGCTCTTGAGGTAATGGAAAGAATTTATAGCTGGTATTGGTTCCTGCAAAGCTTCAACTGCCGCAGGCTTGTGCACGATTTCCACCGCTTTACAGGCAGGAAATTTTTCACAAAGTTTGTCGGAATAATGGAAAAGGATATGCGCCAGATGACTTGGATCTGCCTCAACAATTACTGATTGTCATAAGGGGATACAAAATGGCAAAGAATTGTTCTTAAGGCTTGACTCTGCTGACAACTTTTAAGGTCAATAATTATAATAGAGATATACACATGAACCCTTACAAAATATAATGCGGTTTTAGCGGGACTGTTTGTTTATAATGGTTTGGCAAAAATAGGAGTAAACACTGCGCTATTATGGAACAGGTACAACGAGTCTTTGCTGAACTCGAGCGCCTGTATGCAATACACAAAGAAATTACAAAACATAGATTCCGTAATATTTAAATACTGTGTTAGCACAGTACTTATTATGAGGTAATTTATGTGACTACTGTTACACTATCTGTCCCAAAAGAGTTGAAGCAGAAAATGGCTTTGTTTCCGGAAATGAACTGGTCAGCAGTTGCAAGAAAGGCAATTGTTGAAAGAATAAACCTTTTAGAGATATTGGACAAGCAGCTTTCCAAGAGCAAACTAACAGAAAAAGAAACCATTAATTTAGGCAGAAAGGTCAAGCGTCAGATTTCTAAAAAGTTTTTAAAAAGCTGATTGAATGCAGTTGGTTGTTGATGCAAATATCTTGTTCGCCGCAATTATAAAATCTGGCACAAATAGGGCGATTATGCTTTTATCTGGAATTGACTTTTATGCACCAGAATTTGCTATCCAAGAATTCAAGAAGCATTTGCCAACGCTAGAAAAAAAGACTGAATTGCCTGTGCATGAAATTAATGAACTTTTTGATAACTTGCTGAAAGCATGTGAACTCTCTCTAATACCTTTCGAAGATTTCAAATACAAAAAAGAAGAAGCCAAAAAGATTTCGCCAGATGTGTTGGATACATCATATTTTGCTCTCGCCTTACACCTTAACTGCCCGATCTGATCAAACGACAAAGCACTCAAAAAACAAAACAAAGCGAAAATTTTTACTACACAAGAATTGCTTGAACACATTAGTAAAAATTAGGCCGCCCTAATTCGAATAATGCCTCGACTTTTGAACAAAAAACACAATATTATAATTTATAACGCACAATAGTGTTAATGGAAATATACTCGTAGGCCGTTATGGGTAATATTTGTACATGGGGCATAAATACCCATATTTTTAAAATTGCTGTTCGTTGATTGTACAAAGTAACCCTCTATTTATAAGGAGATTTCTTTTTTATAAAGAACAATGGCAATATTTTTAAACTACACTATACATTAAATGTATAGTATGTCGAGTGGTTTTAGTGGCAAAATGGAAAAAGTTTTCAATTCCATTAAGTTCAACAGATATGCTGGATGTAAAACTGGAAATAGAAAACAATAAAGCGGTGAATTTTGCCTTGAATTACCGGACAAAAATCGAAGGAAGTTTTTATGAAGTTTATAGAATTGATACAGCACATAGTTGCTTGCACGAGCAACGTTTCTGGCTTTCTCCAGAACCAATTCCGATTCCTTTAATGGGAAAGGATTTGAATAATGTTTTCAGTTTTTATTTGGAGCAAATGAAAGAGAATTTTGAGAGATACAAAAAGTATTATTTAGATAGGGCGAAAATGAGGTGAAAAAAATGGTTTATAAAATGACTGATGGGCGATGGCAGGCAATAAGGGGCTATCTCAATAAAGTATGGAAAAACCCTAACAAATATCCTGATGAAGCACTGTTGCTTAGTTTATCAGACGAAGAAATAACCCAAGTTTTCACAAAAAAAAGACTAGAGCTGGTAAGATTGATTCAAAGCAAGAAACCAAAAAATGCCACAAAATTGTGCGAGCTGACAGGGAGAAGACTGAGCGCAATAATGAGAGACTTGGAGCTTCTGGAAAAGTTTAGCATAATTGAGCTTGGGAAGAAAGGAAAAAATATTGTGCCAAGAGTTGAAAAAGAAATTCTCATACTTCCATTAGTAAAACTAGAGGCAAAAAAACTAAAAGAAATAAAAGCAGTTGCATAAAAAAAACTAAAACCAATATTATAACCTATAAGGACTAATTTTTATAGTAGAAATATACTCCTGAAAAAATCTGTCAGGCCAGAATTAGGGAAAAAAATCTTTTTATAAAAACAGGGTTTTAGGGTTTTTGCTTTTTCTGTTTCCGCATGAAAACCGCCAATAGGATTAGCGCGACAATGATTATTATTATGCCTCCAATCACAAGATTTTTGTCCTGTACTTGTATTTCAATTTTTTTCTCAACGAACCTTGGCAGCCCGTTTTCAGTGAATGATGCCCTGACTGTGATTGTTTTACTGCCTCTTATTGCAGGGTCAAGCTCAAACCCAAAGCCCTTGTCAACAAGCGCATCCCCAGGGGCCAGTTCCATGATAAGCAGTGGGGGGGTTATAGGGAGAATGCCTGCTGGCAGAACAAGCTCAATCAGCACTTTCTCAAGCTTTTGCCTGCCGGTGTTTCTTGCTGTAACAGAAATGCTGCTCTTGCCCCCAACATTCAAAGTGTCCCTGAGCGCTCTTGCTTCAAGAGTTAGGGCGCCTTGCGAAATTTCTATTGATTGCCTGAATGAACTGGCGAAAACGTTTTCAGTGCCAAACTCCACAACAACCCCGGCTTTTTCTCCCGCCCTGTCGGAAGCATGAAGGGTGAAAAAAACCCTTTCCCTCTGCCCCGGCCTTATTTCTGCAATTGTTTCAACAACCTGCACTCTTTCCTCGCCGTTTTTTATCAGGAAAATCCCGTTTTCGCCGGTAATCCTGAGAACAACATTTTTTGCGCTTGAGTCATTGTCATTGAAGACAGAAACAACAAATTCCGATGTTTCCCCGGGGTAGAGGATTTCCTGTCGGGAAATTTTTGGCGCAATTCCCAAAAGGAGCTCTGCGTTTGCGTGCGAAAAAAGGAAAACAAAAAAAACAATGGCAAGTGCTTTATTCATATTCTTGCCCTCCCAATGGCTCTGAAACAAGGGAGTAAAGTTTTTTCCTGTTTCTCAGTGCAAACAGGAGAATGAGCAGGACCACAAGAACAATTATGCCGTTTATTAGCAGGCCGGTGTTTATCCCGGTCTGTTTTTCTGGCTCCTTGAAGCCTGCCCTGTAGATTTTTATCGCACTGTTTTTAGCGCTGGCGGAAAGCTGGACAGCAAGCCCATAGTTTCCTGCATTATAGTATGCTTGGGCTTTTTTCCAGCCCTCTTTCAGTTTTGCAAGCTCGTTCTGCTCTTTCCACAGCGGCTCAAATTCCCCTGCAAAAATGCTGTTAACAGCTTCCTCAAGCGTTGAATAGTCCCCGTTTGTTTTTTCAATCAGGCCCTGGCTTGTCCCATACAGTGCTTGAAAGGCCTTGTTTTTCTCTATTCTTGTTCCAAGGTTTGCAGTAAGGGTGTCCCTTCTTGCAAGCGCATTGTCGAAAATCTCCTGGAGCTTTTCCTCGAATAGGGCAGCATTAGAAATCATTGACGAAAAGCCCTGGAGGCGCTGGGGCGAAGAAAGCAGGTTGCTTAATGACCTTTTTGTGTCAATATCAAGTTTTGTTTGTGCAACTTCCTGCTTCACCTTATCCAGCCCTGAAACATAAGCGTTCATTAAGCGCTCTGTCTCTTCATGCGCCCCTGTTATTGCATCAAACTCTGCTTTGAAACTGTTGACTGAATTTGTGTCTGGAGTGCGCATGAAAGCTGACTCAAACTCTATCAGCCCGTCTGTTTCTTTTGAAAGGAGCTCTGCCTGCTGCTTCAAGCGCGAAAGGCCTTCCTGCAGCAAATCAATGCTTCCCTGTATGTCAGGGTATTGTGAGAGCTCTGTTCTTGCTGTTTCAAGGTCAAACCTTTCATCACCCAAATCTGCTGCAAGCTGCTGCAAAAACCTTGAGTCAGTGCTTGAAAAAACCCATTTTCCTTGCTTTGCAAGGGACTCTTTGAGCTGTGAATAGTTTCTGATAATGAAGGCAGTCCTCACAAGCTCCCTTCGCTCTGAAGGCGTTTTTGCCACGTCTGCAGGGTCTTTTGAGGAAACAGGGACAAGGGAATTCAGGCTTTCACCTGAAACAACTGAAACAACCCAGTACTTCTGGTTCAAGTAGCCAATAAGCACGCTTGGCAGTATTTCAGTGCTCTCATTTTCAAAAAGAAGCGTGGAAGAAACAAGGTTTACCGCTTCCTGGCTTGAAACAGCCGCACTCGCAACAGGCAGCAAAAAGGCGAAAAACGCCAAAATAATAATTTTCCTCATCCAAATAAAATAAAATCAACCTAATATTTAAAGCCATTTAGTTGGGAAAAATGGTTATGAAAGCAAAAATCATTCTTGTTTGCCCTGAATACCCTGAAAACATCGGGCTTGTTGCAAGGGTAATGAAGAACTTTGGCTTCGGGAAACTGCTTATCGTAAAGCCACAAACCGATTTCCTGGGGGCGCAAGCAAAAAGCAGGGCAATGCATGCCCAGGACGTTCTGCAGAAAGCAAGGGTTTTTGACAGTTTTGAAAAAGCGCTGGAGCAGGTTGACTATGCTGTTGCAACAACCGCAAAAACAGGAAGCGGCAAAAAAATGTTTCGCGCCCCAGTTTCCCCGAAAAATCTTGCTGAAACTTTTGCAAAAACAAATGCAGTGCTGGGCATTGTTTTCGGAAGGGAGGGAAATGGCCTGACTAATGACGAAATAAGGAAATGTGATTTTGTCGCAACCATTCCCGCATCAAAAAATTATCACACGCTCAACATCAGCCATGCAGCTGCCGTAATCCTTTATGAACTGTATTCTGCAGAAAAAAAACTTGAACTCAAAACAGCCAGCAGGAAAACAAAAAGAACAGCCCTGAAAAAAATTGAGGGGCTTGTCAATGCCTCAAAAACAATCCAGAACAGAAAATCGGTAATGCTTGCTTTCAAAGCGCTTGTTGGAAGGTCTTTAATAACAGAAAAGGAAGCAAGGGCACTGCTTGCCCTGCTTTCAGAGCTTGAAAGAAAGGATTAATAACTGCGGAAAAGCAGGGTTATTTATGCCTGCAATGCGAAGAAAAACACCTTTTTCACATAGAAGGCAAGGCACTCTCTCAAGAATAGGGGCTGGGATTGCAAGGACTGCTGGAAAAAAAATTTCCGGAAGGATTGCGTTCAGGCGGCCAAGCGGGTTTGCTGCAACAACCAGAAAAACAAGGCTTTCAGCTTACGAAAAACTGCTTTCTGACAGGGAAGCAAGGGCATTCTTCAGGGAAATCGGGAAAATAATGCCGCAAGAGCTTGGAACTGATTATTTCAGGCGAATTGACAAGGCCTCGGGAAAAAACATTGCAGCAATGCTGTGGAAAAGCGGCTTCAGTGCAGAAGAGGCAAAGAATCTTTTTCAAACAATGAAAGCAGAAAGAGTGAAGCCGGAGCAGGCACACGAAACAGTCAGGAAAATATGTGCCAGGCGCATGAAAGAACTTCGGGAAACGGGGGCAATTGAGACAGTTTTCTCGTAGCGGAAACGAATAAAAAAACCGCTTTATTAGATTCTTTGTAAGCATATTGCCCAACTGTTGTTGGCTAATGCGAACACGAAGTGCAACAACAAACCGGCAAAAGAAATATCGAGTAATATTTCAGCTGCCGATTTGTTGCAAGTGCTATACGGAGCAGCAGTGAAGTATAGCACGGTGATGCCAACCGCCAGTTGGCTGGCGGGGCCATAGCATAATCCGGCAGTGCAACCGGCTCCAGACCGGTGGATGGGGGTTCAAATCCCTCTGGCCCCACAAAATTGGAGTGCTTTCGTTCACGCACACAAACGGCTTTTGCAAAGATTTTTATTTACCTTACTTGTTATTTCTTGCATGAATGTTATGAAAACCCTGAAATAGTGGAACGGACAGAATACTGTGGAG
>CAYJWT010000062.1:0-6622 GCA_964373935.1 uncultured archaeon
AAACGTGAATAACTTCAATGAATCAATAAAAAAAATGGGGCCTTTCCAGGTGTTCGATACTGACAACAAGCGGCTGCAGTTCTTTTCAAAGCTCGAGAACGGGCAGTGCATTCCATATGTGCGCATAATCGACAAGAAGACAGGGGATGTTTATGAGCAGCCCCTTGCAGGCCCATTAGAACAAACCCCAACAGGAATAAGGTTTAAGACTGCGGATGGAAAAGAGCACAATGTTGATTTCTCCGCAGACAATGGCGTGCCCAAGATTTCAATTGATGGGGGTGTGCCGGAAACACTAAGGAGGGCACAGGGCCCCAATGGAAGCTTCTGGTATGACCCGGAAACAGGGTTCTGGTACCCAGAGAACTCCCAGTTAATTCCCCTGCTTGACGCATTCAGGCAGCAGGGCTTCGGAAAACAAGTAACTCCAGATGGCAGTGTTCCCACAAGGCCGTCAGGCAGCCCGCTGAACATAAACATTGGCGCGGGACAGCAGTCCCCATTCAATCTTCCAAGTTTGCCGGAAAACCCCTTGCTCTTGTTCCTGTTTGTTGTTTCAGCGATTGGGGCAATAATGGTTTTCAGAATGGGCAAGGCATGATTACTCTTTTTCGTGTAGGATAACGTTTTTAAGTAATTGCTTCTTATTTTACTGTATGGCAAATGGCAATGATTTTTCCATGCTTTTTTTTATTGCCAAGAAAACAAGGGTGTTCGGGAAATATTCCGGCAGCACCGTCAAGATTGCGCGTGAAACAGGGCTTTCCCAGCAGTCTGTTTCCAGAAAGCTCATTGGCCTTGAAAAAAAAGGGCTTATTGAAAGGCACACAACTGCCTCCGGCATAACTGTTTCCCTGAAAAGGCCTGCAGTTGAAATGCTCAGCTCTTACTATAACGAAATGAAGCGGCTTTTCTCCGGAGAAAAGAATCATGCGCATTCCATTAACGGCACAGTGATTTCCGGTTTAGGGGAGGGCAAATATTACCTTTCCCAGCAACAGTATGCCGAGCAGATAAGGCAAAAATTTGGCTTCAATCCCTATCCCGGAACCCTGAACATGAAAGTTGATGCATCTGCTGCGGAAAGCTTCCTTAATTCCATTGCCCCAATCTATGTCAGGGGCTTTGAGACAAAAGAAAGGAATTTCGGGGGCTTGAATGCTTACAGGGTGAAAATAAACAAAACCCTTGATGCTGCACTAATTGTTCCTGACAGGACCTCTCATTCAAATGATGTTGTGGAAATAATAGCTGCTCCATTCCTAAGAAAAAAGCTTGGATTGAAGGACGGCAGTGCAATAAATGTTTCTGGTGTAATTGAATGAAAAAAATCGGGGTTGCTGATACCATGTTTGCAAAAGCGGACATGGGGAAACTGGCAGAGGAAACAATAATGGCGTCAGGAAAAAATGTTGGGATAGTTAGGGTGACTGTTCCCGGAATAAAGGACTTGCCTGTTGCCTGCAAAAAACTTATTGAGGAAAAAAATTGTGACATTGTTCTCGCATTCGGGATGGCAGGAAAAATGCCGATTGATGAAGTGTGCGCGCATGAAGCAAGCCTTGCTTTAATCCAGGCTGAGCTTCTCACAAACACCCACATACTGAAGGTTTTTGCCCACGAAAGGGAAGCATTGTACAACCCAAAAAAATTTCTTTCAATAATGAGGGACAGGACAGTAAAGCACACATTGAATGCCATTGACATGCTTTTCAGCCCTGCTTCCCTGACAGCAAGGGCCGGCACCGGGCAAAGGCAGGGAAGCAAGAATGCAAAACATTACAAGCTATAGCGGGGATAATATGGAGAAAAAAATAGCAATCGGGATTGTTGTGAGCGAGTTCAATGAAATCATTACCTCAAAAATGCTTGAAACAGCGCTTGAGCACGCGGAATCAATGGGTGCTAAAGTGGGGAAAGTGATAAAGGTGCCTGGCGCCTATGACATGCCGCTTGCAATAAAAAAACTCCTCAAAAACAAGAGCATTCAGGGCATTGCAACTCTTGGCGCAATAATAACAGGAGACACAAAGCATGACGAGGTTATTGCCCACAGCACCGCAAAAATGGCGGCACAACTTTCCGTGGAATTTGAAAAACCTGTTGCTTTGGGAATCTCAGGGCCTGGGCAAACTTGGGAGCTTGCCGAAAAAAGGTCTGTTCCCTACGCAAAGCGCTCAGTGGAAGCGGTAATTGCAATGATAAAAGCGCTGGAATGATTTCAGATAACTTTTCCCCTTTCTTTCGCAAGCTTTGCCGCTATTGCCTGCCTTCCTTGCTCATACTCCCTTTCCGCTTTCCCTGTTTCATTAAGAAGCTCCTCAAATCTTTTCTGGCGCAGCAGGAAACTGCCTCTTTGCACCATGAATCGTTCTGGCGTTATTCTTCCCCTTCCCATCAGGATATAAGCGCGACTTAAGTTATTGTGAGATTGCTTGAGGTCAATTAATGCTTTTCTCAGCCGCCCCCTGTATTGGTTGTGCAGTTTTTTTATTCCCGCGTTTACTCCAGCTTGCCCGGCTGCATGCTCTGCAGCAGCGAATTCCCTTTGCTCCGCCTTTCTTGTTGATGGGTTTCGCATCCACCTAAAAACATTGGTTGCAGTTTTAATTGGGTGGAACAAGAAAAAGTTTTCATGCCATGGTTTCCAGCCAACCTCTCCGCCCCCCATAACTGGAACAACCCTTTTTCCTCTAAAACTTGCTGTTGTTTTTGTTGGCTCTTCATGCACTGCGGAATCAGAAGGAGTTGACCTGTACTTTCCTTCCTGAATAAAGCCAGCATATTTTACCCTTCCTCCAGCAAACAATTTGCTTTTTTTCCTGTTTTGAAAAACCAGTTCGTTCACTCTTCTCCCATATCCCCCAAAATCAACAGAGGGCAGGGAAGGAGAATTTCTTGCTCCCTGTGCCCCAACAAAAATTCCCTTGTAGCCCCCTTTCACATTCCTTACTTTTATGTCTGCGCCTCTTTCCTTTAGTATCCTGAGAGTCGGCCTCCTTACCCTTACTGGAATCGTGTTTCCAGTTATGTCAACCTGGGTTGCAACCCCCATGTTTCTCCATGCTCTCTTTTTCGGCATTTCATTTCCTTCTTATCGTGAGTTTTTTTTTCTTTGACCCAGTTATCCTTGTCCGCACCCCGAAACCTGACTCAAGAGTGATGTCTATCTGCGGCCTTGCAACCTTGAGCCGGAAGGGCTTTTGCTTCACTGTTTTTCTGGTTGCCATGCTTTCAGATTGTTACTTTTCTTTTCTTTGGTCCAACGTCCCTTGAAAAAATCCTGAAACCCCTTTGCCTTGTCACTTTCGCAGTTGGCCTTCCAACTGTTATTGGCAAAGTGCCTCCCCTGACATGGAGTTCTGTTGCAACCCCTCTCGGCGTCCAAGCGGATTTCCTCATTGTCGCTTTTGGTTTTTTTACTGGCCTTCTTGGTCTTGGCGGCATTTTTTTTCCTCCTTTTTTTCTTGGATTATTTTTTTTGCTTTGTTTTTTTTGTTTTGGCAGTATTATCACAACCTTTCTCTTTCCCACTCTTACCCTGTGAGGATGCTTGGTTGTGACAACTGTTCTCCTTTTCCCAAGAAGCCTGCCCCTCCTCACTCTGAAAGGGCTTTTTCTTCCAGGTCTCCTTGGCAATGGCATGTAAATAATTTGTTTCCAGAATATAAAAAACCTTTCCCCAAAATAGTTATGTATAGATTTGGGGGTGTGCAGGCCAAAATAGCTTAGTTGGGCCTGCGGCCATAAAATCGCTTCCATCAAAACTTTGCTTGTTTGTGTGCAGAACACTTTGCTGCGATTTTACGTGTACATTTGCGGGCCAGTGACTGTTTTGTCCTCTATTTTTTGCTCGTGCTCTGCCGCTTTTTTTAGCTCTTCCAGGTTTTTCATGAGGGATTTTTCTGTTTCTTTTGCTTCTTTTTCCAGTGGCTTTACGTCAATCTGCAGCCCCAGCATATCGTTCAGTTTTTCAAGCAGTACTGATGCAGATTTGTAGTCTGCCGCCGCCTCAACATTTCCCATGAGTGAAATGGCATCAATCTTCTCGTCCTTGAGCTTGAGCATTATTAGGGCAGTGATTCCGCTTGTAATGCCTTCTTTTATTAATTCAATGTCGTATTTTTTCAGTGTCTTTTTGCTTTCAGAATTTGAGGCAATCCCGTAAACAGTGTTCTGCCCCTCTGGAACACTCCTTATCCCTGAAAGCGAAATAACGCTTTTTATCTTTTTTTTCTTTATCCATTCAACAACAGCCCTTGCAATTGAATCGGTGTAAGGGGTGGGAATTATCTGTTCTGAAATCAGCACCACTATTTTGTGCTTTTCGCTCGCATAAACGCGTGAGGGAAAAACAAGGTAGCCATTGTGCACCCTTATTATTGGCACAAAAATGCTTGACTCAATGTGCCCAATCATTTCCAGTTCCAATTTTTCGCTGATGTATTTTGCCGCAATTGTTCCCACAAGCCCCATTCCCGGAAAGCCCTCAATAAGGGTGTATCCTGCCAAATCCATTTTTTTGTGCTCGTGGAAAAAGACCTCTCCCTCGCTTTTAGCCATAAAAAAACCAGAATAATTAGGAAAAACCAGTTAAAAAAGGTTTTGGTTTTTGTGATTGTTTTTCCTGCCTAAATCCCTTTTGCGGCAGCATAGGCAAGCAATCCCGCCGGAAGCAGCAGTATTGCATAAACAACCGCTTTTTTCCTGTTGCCTTCCTGGAAAGCAAGGAAACAGGAGGCAATCAGGGCATATTCCGCAATATAAACGACATTCCCGAGCAGGGCTGCTTCCAGCAGTGCTTTTCTTTCTGCAACAGGCATGCCTATTTCCA
Source organism: uncultured archaeon (assembly GCA_964373935.1). Taxonomy (GTDB): domain Archaea; phylum Iainarchaeota; class Iainarchaeia; order Iainarchaeales; family CAYJWT01; genus CAYJWT01. The sequence goes on from CAYJWT010000062.1 coordinate 4,835, forward strand.
TTTCTCCAAATCCCACAAAACTGAATTTCTGTGCCATTCCCACAATGAGCCCCAGTACCACTGGCACAATAATGCCTCCTGCAAAAAGCAGGGTGTATTTTTCTATCGCCATTGTTGCTGCCCTTTCCCTTATTATTGCGTTTGTTTCAAGCAGGTCATCAGCAGTTTCCCTGAAAACTGACTGCATGTCTGCCCCGCTTTCATACCCCTGGATAAGAAGGTTTGCCATCCTGTCAATGACCTTGCTCTTGTTCCTTTTTTTCATTTCCTCCAGGGCTTCTTTCACGCTTTTTCCCTTTTCTATTTCCGCCCTTGCTTGCCCAAATTCCTTTCCAAGCAGGCCGTATCCTGCCTTTTCAAGATACGAAATTATTTTCACGACATCTGTCTTTTCAGGAAACATTGCGGCCTGTAGCAGCGCATCCGGCACAAGCATTTCTTTTGCACGCTTGTTTTTCTCAAAAACATACTCCTCCCAGAAAAACAACAGCAGCATGCTGGCAATGAAAGCCCCGGTGCAAAGCAGCACTGCCGGCAGGAACTGCAACCCGAAAAAAAATGCGGCAATTGCAGCGGCAAGTGCAAGGCAGCATGAAAAGAAAACGCTTTCCTTGAGGAATTCCCCAATGCCTTTCCCGCTGTTTGAATCCAGCTTTTCCACGAACTCCCTGATTTTTCCCTCGCTGAAAAAAACGTCAAGCATGCTCAATCACGCAGGAAAACAGGAGTCTTGCTTCTTATGAAAGCAAGAACAATTATGTCAATTGCCGGAAAAACAATGACTGTTGCAGCAAGTGCCTGTGATGGGGAAAGGTCCATTGCCAGCACCATTGACCCGACTATTATGAATGACTGGAACAAGGCAGGAACAATTGATGAAACAGCAATAAAAAGCAGGGAAAAAACAGCAAGCTTTCCAGAGAATTCCCTGCTTTGGGCTTTCTGCCTTGAAAGCATTTCTGCAGCAATCCTCTTCACCCCATCCCCTCTCCTGCCTTCTTTTCCCTGCTCAAGCGCTGCCGAAAGCTGGGCAATGCACCTTTTCACCTCAAGGGAGCCGGATCTTTCAGCCAGGGAGAACAATGATTCCTGCAGTGGCTTTCCCATTTCCCTGCTTTCCCTTATTACCTGCCAGAGATTTTTTGACAGAATGCTGCTGCCTGCTTTTGCATAGTTTTCAATGCATTTTTCGAGCGGAATGTTCATGTTCAGTTCTGCAGCAATTGACATCAGGGCAAGAGGCATTTCTCCCTCGATCTCCGCAGAATCCCTTCGTGCTTTCCCCACTGGGGCATAAAGCAGCAATGCAAAAACAATTCCCGCAAAAATAATCCCTGCAATAAACGAAAAAAACATTTCCCCAAAAACCAGCCCAAGTGCAAGCCATGCGAAAATCCCAGCAAGGCAGGCCCTTACCGCAGATTTGCTTGCATACTCCTCCGGCCTTGCATTATTCCCAGCTGTCCTCAGCGCTTTTTCCAGCAAGAAAAAAATTTTTTCCCTCACTCTTTCACCCTGTTTATTTCAAGAAAAAAATCATTGAATCCAAGCCCCCTTGCTTTCAGCTTTTTCAGGATTTCAACCCTCTTTTCCTGCTCTTTCTCCAGTTCCTGTTTGCCTGCCAAAAAGGATTTTTCCGCCTTTTCAACAATTCTCCTGCTGTCATTCTCTTTTCTAAGCGCATCATTCATGTAATCAAAACTGAAAATTTTCCAGAGAGAAACAGTTATATCTACCGGAATGGTTTACGCGATTACAGTTATCATCCTCCTTTCATAAAAAGTGTTT
>CAYJWT010000063.1:0-6429 GCA_964373935.1 uncultured archaeon
TAAAATCAATGAGAAATAATAGTTGGGCAACAAACATCAGTCCGCTTGTTTCTGGGCAGGAATATTATTTTTATTTTAATGGAAGTAATTGGCAAATTATAACAACCCAATCAAAGATAGATAATATTTTTACAAGAAAATTTGTTTTAGTGTAATAAGAAAACAGGACGGACTTAAAAAAATTGCTGACCACTTAAATTATAATATTCACTTTGTTTCATGCACTGCCTGTAAATTCAAATTATTTCAGGATGTTTTTGGCGGAAGAACTTCAGAACAGAAGAAATGGGGGGAGAAAAAACTCTCTATTATAAAATTTTTGGGAGAAAATGGTGAAACAGAGTCTTCAATATTAAGAAATAAAATAGGGTTCCTTGCTTACAAAAATGACAACAGGCTAAATCACCATTTTGAGCTTATTTCCAGGGTTAGAAAAGGCAATAAAAAATTCTGGAAACTAAACAAGTTTGGCGAATATATTTATCGGTACTTGTTCAATATTAGGAAAAATTTTTCTGGTTTGATGAGATTAGTTCAATGCCCTCTCTGCCGGAAGAGTTTAAGGGTTAAATTGAAGGGGTCGTGGAGAGAAAAGGATTTTGAAGATGACTTATTTTGGGATGCTGTATCAAGCGTGTCAAAAGAAGATAGTTCCATTTATCCGGAGGTTTTCGATGTTGTTCTACCATCAAACAATTCCAATGACCATCTTTTTGTAGCCAATGGTTTAATTGTCCACAATTCAATGGGCGTGAATTTGCCTTCGCACACTGTGATTATTCCGAGCGCTTTCCGTTATGGTTCATTCGGAATGGAAAAAGTTCCCGTGAGGGAGTACAAGCAGTGCGTGGGGAGGGCTGGAAGGCCTCGCTATGATTCCGAGGGAAGGTCTGTTTTGATTGCAAAATCTGAAGCAGAGAAGCAGGAATTTTTTGACGAGTATGTTTTCGGGGAAATTGAGGAAATAACCTCCAAACTTGGGGCAGAGCCAGTGCTGAGAATGCACTTGCTGGGGCTGATTGCAGGAAATTATGTTTTTGACCTTGCGTCAATGGAAGAGTTCTTTTCCAGGACTTTTTTTGCAAGGCAATGCGGGAACATGTCCGGCTTGTTTGAAAAGCTCCAGAAAATTCTTCTCGAGCTCCAGGAAATGGGTTTTGTTGAATCAACAGGAAAGAGCTTTAAGGCAACCCCTATCGGGAAAAGGGTTTCAGACCTCTACCTTGACCCTTTGTCTGCGCATGCAATGATTTGCTCCCTGAAAGCAAAAAGCCCTTTTTCCGAAACCTCTTACCTGTTCATGCTCTGCAACACAATTGAGTTCTTTCCGAATTTTTCCGCCGGAAAGCAGAACGAGGCAGAATTGTGGGAAAAATTGCAGAAAAACGCTGCTGAGCTCCCGATAAATGCTGAAAGGGAAATGTTTTTTGATTCCTCCCTTATACAGAAGTTCAATTCTGCATTGGTGCTGAAGGAATGGGTTAATGAGACCTCTGAAGAAAACATCCTCAAGCAGTTCAGGATACAGCCCGGCATTCTTTTTTCAAAGCTGCAAATCTGCGACTGGCTCTGCTATTCGTTGTTTGAAATAGGGAAAGCCCTCAGTCTGGAAAGGCATGTGCCTGAAACCGCAAAGCTGAGAAAGCGCAGAAAGCACGGGGTAAAGGAAGAGCTCATAATGCTGACAGAGCTGAAGGGAATCGGGAGGGTGAGGGCAAGAAAACTGTTCAAGGCAAACATCAGGACAATTTCTGATGTCAAAAAAACAGATATTGTGGATTTAAAGAGAATAATCGGGGAAAAAATTGCTGCAAGCGTGAAGCAGGCATTAGGGCAGAGTGGTTAGAGGGATTTTTTTATTTCTTCTGCAATTTTTTTCATTTCTGTTTCTGAAAGGTTTTTGCCTTTCTTTTCATCGTAATGCCTCCCAAATTCCTTGTCCTCAAAAACATTTCCGGCAAACCCGACTTTCCTGTCATATCTTGGCCTGAAATCAAAGAAGCCCCTCAAATAATAAAATAAAAATAGAATAGGGAAAATCTTGTTCCCTATTTTTTTTACTGTGTGTTTCTTCGCTTTACTATTTTCACTTTGCTTGGCGTTATCAGTATCCTGTCCTGTGAAATCCTTGCCATGTCCCCATTCATTGCCACAACATTGCTTTTAATGTCTGTAATGAGTTCTTTCAGCTTTATTGCGTTTCTCTTGCTCAGGTCGGCAATGTTCAGGAGCACGATGTTGCCAGATTTTGCCTCGTTTATCACGAGCTGGGCATCCTCGTTCCTGTTAAGGGTTAATGGCTTCACAAAGGCGTCTGCGTCCTCATAGGCTGTTTCCTCTTCCACGTCAACCGTGTTGAGGAACTCTTCTATGTCCAGCGAATCCTGTCGCTTTAGCACCTTCTCCAAAAATTCCAATTGAATCACCCCGCAATATACTATTAGTATTTTCCATCAAAGGTTATTTTAATAGTATTGTTTATTTTTTAATAACGCTCTCTCGGAAAAAAATTGGGCAAAGTTAGTTTTCCGAACACCTTCTTCTTAAAAATAATTTGCTGTGAGTTATTTCCTGAGGCTTTTTTCTTGGAACTCCAGGGCATTTTCCAGCAGGGACTCCAGAAGCCGAGCGTTTTTCTTGACAGGAACATAATAATGCCCCATTATACGCCAAAAGAGCTTCCTTTCAGGGAGCAGCAGATACTGGAAATATCTGGCATTATTTCAAGTTCTCTTGCAGGCCAAAGGCCTGACAATGTTTTCATTTACGGGAAGATTGGAACAGGGAAGACAGTCACTGCAAGGCATGTGCTGTGCCAGCTGGAAGAATTTGCAGGAAAAAACAATTCCAGGGTGGCATGTGCTTACATTAATTGCAGGAACCATAACAGCAAGTACAAGGTTTTGCTGAAAGCACTAAAAAAATTTTACCCTGAAGGGCAGTTCATTGGTTTTTCAGCCGCTTTTGTTTACGAAAAGCTTGTTGAGTATGCGCAGGGCAATGAAACACAAATAATCCTTGTGCTTGATGAGATAGACAAGGTGAAGGACCTTGATGACCTGATGTATGCTTTAACAAGGTGCAATGATGAGTTTGAGAAGGGCGGGGTGAGCGTTATAGGCATTTCCAACCATGTTTTTTTCAAGGACCGGCTTGATGGCAGGACAAAGAGCTCATTGTGCGAGCACGAGATTGTTTTCCACCCTTACAATGCACAGGAGCTTGTTGCAATCCTGAGGCAGAGGGCTGAAAAGGCATTCAAGCCAGGGATTGTGGGGGAAGAAGCAATAAACCTTGCTTCTGCAATAGCTGCCCAGGAATCGGGGGATGCGAGAAGGGCAGTAATGCTGCTCCTGAGAGCCGGGGAAATTGCTGACAGGGAAAAATTGCAGAAAATAACCGATGCTGAAGTCAGGAAAGCAAAAACAAGGGTGGAAGAGGAAATAATTTTCAACATGATTTCAACATTGCCGGAGCAGGAGCAGCTTGTGCTTTACTCCATAGCAAGGATGACCCTTGAAAAGAAAGGAGTGAAAAGAATAACAGGCCTGCAGGAAAAAGGGGTTTTCTTTTCCGGGGACGTTTTTGAGAGCTATCAGGAAATAGCAAAGGGCTTCAGGGAAAACATTGTGAGCGCGAGATGGTACAGGGAATACATTTCAGAGCTTGAAACATACGGGCTGATTATAACAACTTCCTCGGGAAAAGGAATCAGGGGAAACACTCGCCTGATAAAACTGGGCTTTGATGCCCAAAAAATAAAGGAAACACTCGAAAGAGAGCTGTTGAAAGCAGCGTAAAATTTTCTTTTCCTTTCATTTCCAAATTTTTTTCAGGTTTTTCAGTCCTTGCAGGTAGTCCTCTTTTGTGACATTGCTTTTTACCCCCATTTCACTGAGTATGTCCATCATTTCCGAAATGCTTACCCCAGCCTCTTTGGCTGTTTTTCCTATGGATAATTTTCCATTTTTGTACTGTTCAATAGCCATCATCAGCCTGCCCTTTTCTACGAGTTCCCTTATTAGTTTTGCTTTCTCCGTCCCTTTTTCACTGGCTGTTTTTTTGATATAATCCAGGTCTTTTTTGCCCAGCCTGATACTAATGACATCTTGCATTTTTTTTCACCTCAGTGTATTTTTTACTTCTTCAATAATATCATCCGAATATCTCCCAAACAAAGCCAGTTTATCCAGCTTGACCATTGCATAATCTTTTGGTAAAATCCCTTTTTCGTTTAATACGACCAAAATACCCATTGCAGTGGAATACATTATTTCCAGGATAATACATGCTTTTATTGCATTTTTATCATCAGTTCCAACCAATTTCCAGTTGTTTTCCAGACAAATTTCCATTGTTTCGGCTTCCCCTTCGCCAATATTAAAATCGTCCATTAATTGTTTTATTGCTTTAGTATTTATGGATTTTCTGACCTTTATCTTGCCTTCGCTTATTCTTTTTTCAATCAGCGCTGCGTCAAACGATTTTTTTGCCAATACCTCATCTTTTACTGTTTCTCCAATATATAATCTGCCCCTAAAATTTTTACGCTTTAAACGTATTCAAAAAGGTTTTTTTGCGTTTTTTTGTCTGAGGTGAATATTGAGTTTATTTCTTCCTCTATTAGTTCTATTCTTTGCCTGAGGTAGCCGCTTAACTGGTATTCTGCTGTAAGCTCTTTTGCAATCTTCAGGTATTTCCTGACGCTTCCCTCGGCAATTGTGAGGATGATTGTGTCTTTTTTGCATGTATCGCATTTCCCGTTCAATGGTATTCTGCGGTATTTTGCGTTGCAGGTTGTGCAGCGGAAATTCTGCTTTGAAAAAGACCTGGCATTCCCTATAATGTCCGGCATTAAATGGCTTACCATGACCCTTTCCAGTGCATCTTGTGAGTCAACTGCCTTTATCATGCTGTGCAGTATTGCCTGTTTCCTGAGCTTTTCCTCCATTGTTCCCAGCTGGACATACTTTGATGTTTTTGGCCCTGCATCAAATACTGTTGTTTCATGCGTGTACCCAAAGCCACTGTACTGCTCTTTTTGGTTCAGCCGATTTTTCACCCTTTCAATCGCATCAATCTCAGCTGGAGAAAAGCTGTCTGCTTTTTCGTACAGTTCAATGGGGTATTGCCAGCATGTTTCAAGGTCATAGCACTCGTTGTCAATTTCAGTCGGCTTTATTGCAACCGTAAAAACAAGCGGGGCATCCATCCTGCCCCCCCTTGACCCTGGAAGGTAGGCATTGGAAAAGTTCAGCAATGCATCCAAGAGAAGCATTAGGGAATCCTGGTCTCCATCAATGTTTCTCCTTTTTGCCTGGTGAAAATAAGGATGGCCAAAACAAGCCCTTGCTTTTGTGAAGCCAATAACCCTGACAACAACTCCTGCAGACGTGTGAGGAGCAAGGCCGAGCAGCAGCAGCCCAATTAGCTGCTCTCTGTTCTCTATGCTTAAATATTTTTTTTCCCCATAAAATTTTTCCAGCAAGTCATCAGCAAACCTGCAGACATTTGCAAAAAAATCCCCTGCCTCATCGTGAATCACAATATCCTGGGGAAAAAGCTCAAGCATTTGTTCTTGGCTTTCAAGCTCTTTTCCATGAATGTCAATAGTGTATCCAAGTTCCCTGAGCTTTTCCACGGTTGTGCCTATTTCAGATGCCTTGAAGTGGGTTAAGGGCGCATTGATGAGCTCATACCTTATTGTGCCGTCCCTGAAAATATGCAGGCCATGCTTTGCCCTGAGCAGCCCTTTTTCAATTGGCTCCGCCACTTTCAAATCACTAATAAGCCCTTTTACCCCTTTCACAAGCTCCGGCACTTTTATTCCAAGCCGTGAGGCCGCGTTTTCAAGCGCCTGGTGGACATTGACTGTTTTTTCTCCTTGCCTGAGGAATGCTGTTCTCTGCCTGCATTCCCAGCAGTATGGCTGCTCGATTGTTTTTTTGCATGACATGCACTTGAACTGCGCTATTTGAACATCTATTTCCCCAGTTCTTGTGTCCCTTGAAAAATACTGGGCCGCCTTGTTTATGGACCTAGTGTTTCCCCCATGGATTCCAATGGGGAAAAGAACATGGGGGTTTCCAATCATTTTTCTCGGCTTGCTTGCTTCTGGCCTTCCCATTCTTGCACCAACAAACGTTCCCCCCCTGTCCCTGAGAATTAGGCCGCTTATTGCTGATAATGCCTCAATGTTGTTTTTGCTTTTTTCTATTGCCTGTGCGTGGTTTTTTTTGCCATCAAGCAAGCCAAAAGTTTTCATTATAGCAATTGCATCCTCTCCCCCAACCACAATATTTTCCCCATTGATTGTGTGGGGTATGCCAATGCTTTCAAGTAGCTGTTTTGTTTTTTCCTCTTTTTTCATGGAAAGCCCTGAAGCTGCAATTTCGTTTTCATTCCATTCTGCTTCCAAAAATTTTTCGA
>CAYJWT010000064.1:0-6342 GCA_964373935.1 uncultured archaeon
ATCTCTTTTTCGCGATTTAGGCATTTTAAGTTTGCTAATAATATAGTCGTCTATTTCCAAGAAAAGTGCTCTTTCCATTGAAAGGCTGTTCAGGCCTGCATATTCTCTTCTTTTTGTTTCAACAAGCTTTCTTAAACCAGTTTTGCCTCCAGAAAATTTTTTCATAACAAAATATTTGCCAAACTTATTTATAATACCTTAACCTATTATCGTGCATGTCTTGGACAATTGTTGAAACAAAGAATGCAAAGTATGTCTTGGTTTTTGGGGTTCATGATAATTGGTCTTCAGAGGTTTCCCCGATAAAGCCGGACGCTTTGGTTATTGAGACTGGGGAGGTGAAAAGGGGGGATTTCTATGAATTTCTTTTTCAAAGGCAGCATGGCCTTTTGCTGAACCAGGCCTTCCAGGCAAAAGCCGAAATTTGGTTTACTGATGTTCCGCCAACAGAAAAATCTTTGAGGCGTGGAGATATGGGAAAGGCGGGGTTGAAAATTTTTCAAGGATTGGCAGGAATTTCTGCGGCTGCCTCTTACTATGCTTTGAGGCAAAGGCGTGAAAAAAAGAGGGCAAGCCAAGAAAAACGCCCGCCAAGGAAACTGACAAGGCGGGATTTGTTTAGGATGGCTGTTTTCGGCGGAATTGGCTTTCTGGCTCCGAACAGGTTCCTTGCTTTTGAACAAAGTCATGTAAGGCTTCACCAGAGTGAAATAAAGAACGAAAAATACTGGCATTTAATGACAAAGTTGGAGGATGTTGTGGGGGGAAAGGGAATAATGGAAATCAGAAATGCCATTACTGCTGAAAAATCCGAGTCCTTTCTTGCCCCACGCTTAAATCAGAAATTAAATCGCAAACCAGTTATTGTAATGGTTTGGGGTTTGGGCCATTATGGGGTAAAAGAGTTGCTTGAAAAGCCAGAGAAGAGGCGTGCAATTCTTATGAAAAACAAACTTGAAGAATTTGTTGAAAAAGGCTATCCTCATTCTTTCAGGGTAAAAATACCTGAAAAACTAAGCGAGAAAGTTGAATTTGAGGAATTTCATGAAACACTTAAGCCAAGAGAACGCCCAAATCCTCAGGCATCCCTGAACAGAAGAGAGATTCTGCGCAGGGCTTTTGGAAGGAGAAGGATGGCCTGATTGCTGTTTACTGGCATGCTTTAAAACCTTTTCCTTCGCGTTAATGTATAATATATATTGGGTGTTTTTTGTGGGAAAAAGCATTATTGCGGTGTTGGGCATTGGAAAGGGCAGCTGGGGGCATGTTGCAAGGCTGATTACTGTCGAGCAATGGGAGCATGTTCTGCTTATCTCTAATGACTGGGGAAAAGAGAATTTTGCCCCGCAAAAGGATGCTGAGTGGATTATTGTGAACAACAGGGCGCCTTTTGATGTGATAAAGGACGCAATAAAGGAAAAGCTGCCCGGCAATGACATCTGTATTTCCCTTGTTTCAGGCAGCGGGAAAGAGCACATGGCTGTTATTGCTGCCTTGAAGGAAGCAGGAAAAGATTACAGGATTGTTGTTCTCACTGGCGGCGGAACAAAGTATTACTGATTACAATGCTGGAATTTTTTCTGGTTTTTTTGGTAATCATTTTATTGATTACTGTTTTTTTTCTTTTGAAAAAAATGGCTGCAATGCAGAGCTCATTCAACCAGCTGCTTTTTTCAAAGCAGAGCCAGTCAGTAAAATACGGGAAACTTACCGAGCAGTGGCTGCCGTTCGTGAAAGAGTTCCCTTTCAATGCCCAGGACTTCAGGTTTATTGGCAGCCCTGTTGACGGCATTGTTTTTGATGAAAACGCAATTGTTTTCTGCGAGTTCAAGAGCAATTCCGGGGTTCTTTCAGAAAAGCAGAAAAGAGTAAGAGAACTGGTGGAGAACAGGAAAGTTGAATGGAAGGAATTCACTCTGAAATAGCTGTTTCATAAGTTCTTGCATTGATGCCATTGCTTGCATTCCTTATTGCTATCTGCACTAATTCATTCCCTTTTTGGGTGGGATAATTGCCTGTGAGGCAGCCAAGGCACAGGCTGTTTTTTTCCAGGCCAATTGCTCTCACTAGCCCTTCAATTTTCTGGTAGATAACAGAGTCTGCCCCTATTTCTCTTGCTATTTTTTCCTCTGTCCCGCTTGGGATGTCCTTTATCCCTGTCTGGGCATTCCCTGATTTTTGGGATGCAATCAGTTCTGTCATTGTGCTCATGTCTATGCCATAAAAGCAGGGGAACATTATCGGGGGGCAGCTTACTCTTACATGCACTTCTTTTGCTTTTCCTGTTTTTTTTATGTATTCGACTATTGCTTTTGTTGTTGTGCCCCTTACAATGCTGTCTTCCACAAGGAAAACTTTTTTTCCCTCTAGAACGCTCTTGTTTATGGCATATTTTGCCCTTGCTTTTCCAGCCCTGTTGCTTCCCTCAATGAATGTCCTGCCAATAAACCTGTTCCTTAAAAGCCCTTCTTTTACTGGGACTCCCAGTTCAAAGCTAAAGGCATCTGCTGCTGCTCTTGCGGTATCCGGAACAGGCACAACAATGTGTTCGGGAGTGATTTTTTCCGTTTCCTGCTTTGCAAGCTCTTTTCCCAAATTATACCTTACCTGGTAAACGCTTTTCCCGTCAATTTCTGATGCAACGTTTGCAAAATAAACCCATTCAAACATGCAATGGGCTTTCTGCGCTGGCTTTGCAAACTGCTTTCTTTCAAATTCTCCGGAAGAATTTATTTCAATCATTTCACCAGGCTTTACTGCCTCAGCATTCCCAATCTGCAAGTGGGATACTGCAGCGCTTTCAGAGGAAGCAGCAATGATTTCATCGTTATATCCAAAGCTTAATGGCCTTATCCCATGCTTGTCCCTTGCAATCACAATATCTCCCAGCGCATTTATGAAAACAATGTTGAATGCGCCATCAAACTCCTCTGAAACCTGCGCAAACACGTCAGATAACTCCGGTTTGCTCTCCCCTCTCAGCCCGTATGCAAGGTGGTGCATTATGACTTCAGTGTCTGATTCCAGCTGGAAGTGGAAGTTTTTTTCCTCAAGCTTTTTCCTCAGCTCGAAATAGTTTGCGATATTGCCGTTGAAGGCAAAAGAAAACCATTTCCATTTTCTCCCGTGCTTTCTTTCAAACGGCTGGGCATAAGGCCTAGAGTTGCTCCCGAATGTTGCATACCTTGTGTGCCCTATCCCTGACGTTCCAGCAAACTTCTGCATTACCTGCCTGTACTTGAATTCATTGCTTGCCCTGAAAACCTCGTTCACCAAGCCAACGTCCCGGAAGGTGTTTATGAGCTGTGGCTTTTGGGAATTGAAGGTTGTGATGCCAGCGCTCAATTGCCCCCTGTTCTGGAGTTGCTGGAGCAGGGAGTAAAGCACTTCTGCAGCCTGCCCAAAAGAATGTTCAAGGGGCTTTTTCAGCTGTACTGCCGCAACCCCGCACTCATGCTTGGCTTCTTCCCCCATCAATAACATTAAGGGTTTTAGTTTTTTAAAGAGAACTACAAAGGGTTGTTATTTATACCACTTTTCAGAATAATGAAGTATGGCCTGGACTGTTGTTGAAACACCAAATGCAAGGTATGTGCTGATTTTCAAAGCGCATGATTTTGGTTTCAAAGTCGAGCAATCTCCGCTAAAATTTGATGCGGTGGTTTTGGAAGGTGTTGGTTACATAAGAGGGGTTGCAGAGCGTGAAAATTATGCCAATATTGTAAAACAGGCATTGGAAAACAACTCCCAGATTTGGGTTGCTGACATCTCTCCTACAAAAAAAAGTTTCCTGCGGGCTAGGCTTGGGCAGGGTGTTGTGGTGGGATCATTTCTGGCAGCATTTATTTATTCAGGCAAAAAAATTTACAACAGGTTAAAGTCTGGAGCGTCTTCTTCAGATTCAAAATTATCAAGGCGAGAATTATTTTCACGCATACTAAAATTGGGCATTGTTGTTTCTGCTTTATCTTTTCCTACTGTGCAAGTTTTGGATAGATTTCTTAAACAACACTCAAGAGAAATAAAGCATAAAGGTTATTGGAACATTTCCACAATGGTTAATGAGTTAGAGTCCGGGAAAGGGCTTACAACAATCAGGAATGCAATTGTTGCAGAAAAAACTGAATCATTTCTTGCCCCGAAACTTCATGAAGAGCTGGGAAGGAAGCCAGTGATTGCAATGTGTTGGGGTGGAGCCCATTATGGAATACTGGGCTTTTTGCAAAATCCACAGAAAAGGAAGGATATCTTGGCCAAACACAAGCTTGGGGATTTTGTAAAGGAGTCATATCCAATTTCTTATAAAATTCATTTTAACGAAAAAGGTCAGGTTAAAGAGGTTGAGGAATTCCACAATACATTGAAGGTGGGAGAGAAGCCAAAGCCGCAGGCAATGCTGAAAAGAAGGGAACTGCTTAGAAGGGCTTTTGGAAGGAGAAAAATGGCATGATTTTTTTACTATCCCATTGCATACCTGAGCATTGCCGCAATCCCCCCCATTCCCTTGAGCTGTTTTGCTGCCTCATGCTCTGAAACAACAAGGTGCACTTCCGCCCCGAACTGCTCTGCTTTTTTTATTATTTCCTCTGTTTTCTGGTTTTTTTCAAGAAGCAGCTGTTCATTCACAAGCATCATTTCCACTGCCCCTGCTTCAACCGCCTGTTGCACTGCCTTTATGCCAATGGCTGCTTTTCCTGTTCCTCTGCCCAGCTCCTGGAGGATGCTTTCAATCATTTTTGTTTCTTTCACTATCTGCATTTCTTCCACAATTTTTTCCAGAATGTCGTTTTTCAGCAGCTCCTGTAATCCTGTTATTCCCACAGAGTTTGTTGAGCCAAAAAACACTTTTGTTTCTTTCCCGAATGGCTGCTTTTCTACAATATATTTTTTGAGTGCATCCTTTGTGAAACCCGGGCCTGCAAACACTATCTTGTCTGGCTTTATTTCTGCCGTTTTTTCAAGTATTTCCTGGAAGTACTTGTGCTCTGCTCCCTTGTTTTCCGCAAACATTTTCCCCTGCCTTCCTGAAAAAATGCCTCCTTTTTCCTCAAGCTCAAATTCTTTCAGGATTCCAAAGCTTGCTTGTTCATCATCCAGCACGCACAAAAGCATTTTTCCCCTGCTTGTTGCCTCTTTTGCTTTCTGCAGTCTTTTTATCTGGTATTGCTTCCATTCCTTTTTCACTATTTGCACCTGCGCCCCTGTCTCTATTTCAAGCGCATGGTGTGCTCCAAGTTCCACAAGTTCTTGCGGCTTTCCTTCAAGGATTTTTCCCTGCACTCTCAGCTGCCCGGAAAACCTGTGGAATTCCGCTTGCTCGGCCTCAAGCTTTAGAAACATTTTTACTCTCTCCGATTTTTGCAGTTCTTCTCTTTTTACTTTTCTGTCAGTGCTGCCTGAAACATGGTCTCCCTTTTCTATTATCCTCTCAAGGTGCCACAGGTCATCAAGCACTTCCGGAACAACTTTTATTGTGCTGTTTTTCTGGTCAAGCTTCAGGATGCGCATAAAAAAGAGTTTGTTCTAACGCAATTAAATAACTACTATTTCGCCTCCCAGGAAAAGAGTCCGTGAGTTGTCAATCTTCCATTGTTTGTAACAATTTTCTTTGTAGGGGGGTAAGGGAATCACGGAATCTTTTTCTAATGCTGGTTAAAATTACTGCACCAGACCTAATCTGGCCTTCTATTTCATAGTCTGGCTCTAACTTAGCTTTTCTTCTTTGTTTTGGTATTTTCCCAATAATACCCAATTTCTCTTCCAATTTCCGTATTTCGCCCCACCCCCTGCTTTGATCTTGCGAAAAGGAAGAAAGAAAACGTTGTTTGAGTTTCTCGCGTTCTCTTATCCGAATTTTTGCTTTCTCTTTGCTCATCAATTCCCTGATAGAAGGCTACCAGTCAACAGTTGGCGTGGCAAGTTTCTAAGCAATTGTTTTAATGCTGCTTTCCTCAATCTTCCCATAAAAACAATAAGCTTGTTTTAATATAAAAATCTGATTCCTGCCTCCCGGATTTGCTTTTATTATAACTCATAAAGCTCTCTTAGTTTTTGTTTTACTTCTTGGAGTTTTTGCCTGGTTATTTTCCCAATTTTTTGTGATACAAGGTTTTTTTCCATTGTTGTTGGAAAGTCTGTAAGTATTTTGCTTTCAGTTTTAAGTTCTCCTTCCAATAAGTCGCTGTTTTTTAGTTTTACGTCAAATTTTGCTTTCACAGGCGTGGAAGAAATGCTCAAAACAATAATATTTCCTGATTGCTTGTTGTGTTCTGCACTGCTTATTACTAAGAGCGTATCCCGATAGTTTAAATATGGGTTTGTTGTTTACTGTTTGAGGTGGGG
>CAYJWT010000065.1:0-5161 GCA_964373935.1 uncultured archaeon
TAGAATACGCGCCCATAGATGTCTATTATTGGGATTGGGTGGTTTGGCATTTTTTTTGCCATTGTTTTTGCGAATTCAAGCAGTTTGTTTGGATCGGGATCAAGTATTTGAATGCCTATTAGTGGATTGTGCTCTGTTGCCTTGATTGTGCCATAATGTTCCCATGCTCCATGCATCCAGCTTTTTTCTGAAAAAGCGTTGTTCTCAAAATAAATTATGCAGTTGTAATAGATTTGCTCAAAGAACTGTTGCATTCCAGGACCGGCATTATATTTTAAATTATAGTCGTATTCTCTTGCCATATTTGCTGGATCTATGTAATGTTGTTTAACACCTTTTTTTTTGTTAAGGTAGTTGCTCATTCTAATAGCTTCCTTGTTCTCAAACATATTTGGGGGCCCCAGCCCTCTTAATACAACCCCCAGTCTCTCAAACCTCTGTGGTATTCTTCCTTTATGTTTCATTTCACCCAGTCTTGCTTTTGCCTGACTGACATGATCTGCTTGCAATAAGACTTTTGGAATTTTTCCTCTGAGATGGAGTGTTTGTTTTCGGTAACCTTTATAATAAGCAGCAGCCTTTTTGGTCATATATTTTACTTGCAATGCTCGCTTTCGTTTTATGCTTTCTGGTTGTGTTAATTGTTCACGCATACACCTATATTCAATTTCTTGTTCTTCTGGTGTTAATGCAATTCCTTTCGGAAAATCTGGTCTTAATGCCTTATTAATTGCCATCAATGACATTCGCCTTCCCGTTTGGACACCATGTTTGCCGAGGTAATCATCAGTTAAATGCGCCTTTGCATTTCTCTCTATTCTTTCAATGTCTTCTGCTTTCAAGGGCGTTTTAAGGTTACCTTCGAAATAAAGGTGGCGGATAAATTTCCTAGTCCATCTAGAAGTTTTTTTTGGCATCTATATCAAAAAATACATTTCTATATTAAAATACTAATTGTTTGCGAACGTTGCTATCCCTACCAACCAACCTGCCTTTTGCCATAATGCCAGAGTAAACTTCCCCCGATATCACAAACAATATCAGTGTCTCATTTTGTCGCCCATATCTATATCCCAGAAACAGGATAGCCCAGGAGTGAATTCAAGTGCGCTTGAAATACTCCGTGGCTTGTTAGCCCCGGAGAGATTCGAACTCTCGTCTCCGGCTCCAGAGGCCGGCATACTTGGCCGCTATACGACGGGGCTATATTATTTTATAAAAATTTTTTTGTGGAGAGGATTTATAAGAAGTAAGCTTGGCTTTTTTTTAAGGTATAAACCGCTGTTTCTTTTCCACAACACAGTAAGCATTTTCCCAAAGTATTACCTGCTGTGCCTTATGCCTTCCTGTTTTTGGTATTATTTTTGGTTTTGAAATTTTTCTTGCCTCGCAAAGAATCTTGTCTCCTTTTATCGTGTCGCCAGCTTCAATGCCAATCATTCAATATCGCCCAGTTTTCCTTCTTTTCTTAACTCAAGCACTATTTTATAAGTAAGCTCCAAATCTATCCCCAATTCATTGGCGGCGTCTGAAGGGTATGCCTCGTTATGGGATTTAAAATATTCAATTATTTCTTTTTTTGCCTGCTTATATGAAACTTCCCTTAGCTCTATAACTTCAACGCTGTCCAATTTCTCTTTAATCGCATCTCTGATAAAATCTGATACCCCAAGATACGCCCCTTTCCTTACAATTTCTTCAATTTTTTTATAATCCTTTGGGGCGAGCTTTGTGCCAACAGTTTTGCCTTCAAGTTTTGTTTTCTGAGGCATCATAAATAGTTATACATGGTAAACTATATTTAACCTTTTCTGGAGTTCGTTTCCCCTGAACTTATTTGCCGAACTTCCTGTCCCTGTCAGAGTATGTGCTTATTGCCTGTGCAAGGTCCTGTTCAGAGAACTCTGGCCAGTATTTCGGGCAGAAATACAGCTCTGAATATGCTGACTGGTATGAAAGGAAGCCAGACAATCTTGCTGTGCCGGAAGTCCTTATTATTAAGTCAGGGTCTGGAAAGCTGTTGTATAAATAGTTTTTGAATTCTTCCTCGTCCAGCTTGTCCAAATCAATCTTGTTTTTGCTGTACTCTAATGCAATATTTTTTGCTGCATCCACAATCTCTGTTCTTCCCCCATATCCAAGCGCAATGTTCACTGTTCTTTTTGCAAAGCCCTCGGTGAGCGTTTCCAGCTCCTTTGTTTTTTTCTGTATTGATTCTGGAAGAGAATTCAATCTGCCAATGAACTTTATCCTTATGCCATTTTTCTCGAAAAAATCGCTCTTCTTGGTCTTGTCCAGCTCTTTCTCAAAAATCCTGAACAATAGTTTCAGTTCTGTGCCTGTCCTTTTCAGGTTTTCGTTTGAGAGCGCCCAGAATGTGCCCACAGTTATTTTCGGGTATTTTTCAAGCCAGTCCATTACCTCCCATGCCTTCTGCGTGCCTTTTATATAGGATTGCACGAGAGAAATGCCAGCATGGCTTGCATACCTCCTGTTGCCGTCAGGAATAAATGCAATAGATGTTAACTCCATTAAACCACTCTTTCAGGAAAGGGTATTGAATAGAATGCTTAATATCGTTTAAAAAGGTATCTCCCAAAAAAAGCAATTTTTTGTACCAGAAACGCTTTAATAGCGGGGCGCAGTATTTTTTAGGGCGCATATGGAGGAAAGCACAAATTCCATCAAGAAAAGAAAAATGGCAAGAGTTCTTGACCTGCTGAAAAGCAAGATAAGCGAGCTTGAATCCATTGAAAAAGAAATAAAGAGTGCTGAACATACTAAAACAGAAAGCCCCCGGCAGGCAATGATAGTGCTGGAGCAAATAATCGTGCCTCCCCTGGCCACCATGAAGGAAAAAGAGGAAGCAAAAGGAAAAAACAAATGATTGCATGCTTTACAACAAGACAACAAAGCAGAAAATAACAGAAAAGACAAGGGTTTCAACCAGCTTTTTCGCCCTCTTCAAGGGGCTGATGTTTGAAAAAAAGAAAAATTTTGATTACGCGATGGTGTTTGTGCTGCCTGTTGCTTCAAGAACAGCTGCTTCCATCCACACTTTTTTTGTTTTCTTCCCGATTGATGTTGTTTTTCTTGACAGCCAAAAAAAAGTTATTGAAGTTGCAAAATCAGTAAAGCCCTTCACTCCAATCTATATGCCAAAAAAGCCGGCTGCCTATTTTGTGGAACTGCCTGAGGGAAAATCGGAAAAAATAAGCCCAGGGAACATTATTGAATGGAAAACCTAGATGCCATTTCCTGAACTAACATACCTTTCCTTGCATTCAAAGCTGCAGAAGCACTGGAAAAAAAGGTGCCTGTCGGTTGTTTCCCTGTCAAGCTTTTTGCCGCACTCCATGCACTTTTTCTCGACAGGATAGTTCCTCACTGTCCTCTTTGCTGTCTCGCTTTTCTTGATATAGTGGCTTAAATCCATGCTCTCAAATCAATCTTATCCCAGTAGGGAATTTAAACATTGCGCCAAAAACCCCCAAAAACCCTTTTTTGCCAAAAGCCAGAAACAATGCAGTTAGCTTTCCAAACTAGATTATTTTTTAATAAAGTAGGGCATTATTAATGTGGGTTTATCACCCCGAGTTCTAGTTCGAGAAGGCAAAAAGGCAAAGGAGGAAAGTTCGTTCGAGCTTTCCTCTCTTATTTTCAAAGGAAAGTTTTTAATCTTAAATGATTGATTTGTTATTAATGATGCGTAAAAGGAGGCCAGGTAAAAGTACCATCCCCACACCTGCAAAAGTAAAGCGTGAACTGTCAAAATTCGAAAGCACAAAAGGGAGAATTGCTTTAATTAAAAAAGCTTTAGCGTTGGGGGTTTCCCCAAAAACAAGGCAATTATTAAGAGCGGAATTAGGGACAAAAGTGGATAAAAATGGATATGATTTCCTCGTTGAATATTCTGGCTTGACAATAACAGAACTAAAAAAAGTTGGTTTGGATGCTTATTTTGCCAAAAGCATTGGAATTAATGATCCTGTTTATTTGATGGGGTGCGGCTTTACAAGAGAAGACCTAAAATTAGCTGGTTATGATTTGCCAAAATTTGGAAAATTATTCTCTTTTTTTGATTCGCCAAATCAAGCACGCTATTTTATAAGACAAAAAAACGCTGTTCGCATATTGATACAAAATGGAATCAAGCCAGAAACCATAATCCACTTTTTAACCGAAATTGGAGTAGACAAAAAAAGGATTGCTGATTATTTTGAAGGGTCTGGTTATTATGGTTGGGCAACGAGGATAAGGAAAAGAAAAAAGCAAAAATAACTTCAAGCTCCCGCTATTTTATTTCCGAAACCTTTTGACACTTATCACTGATTTTTACTGAAACAAGTTTGCCGTTCCAGTCAAAAACACATTCAGTGCCAATCCAGTTTAAAGTAAAATTTGTTTTCTCATCAAATCTTTTCCTTAACTTACTTACAACTTAGTTTGGCAGTTTTCTTGGTATAAGGATATCACCAAAACGTAGATATTGTTTCCCAATTTTTGGTGTTGTACTTGGTCTTGCAATTCCGAGCCTTGGCATTCCCTTTAAATTTTTTTTAATTGCAATCATTTTCTTTTACAGTATTACTTTCAGCGCTTCCCCCATCATCCCCCAGAGCCTTGGGCTTGTGATTACTTTTCCCACAAACCTGCTTGGGTGGTCCATGTCCCCATGCCTGTTCAGGAAATCCTCTACCCCTGCTTTTTTTGCTTTCACGAAAAGCCTGTCCATTTCCTCTGGCCTGAGAGAATGAATGTAAGAGTATATTTTCCAGTGCAGCTGCAAGTCCCTTGTAATGGGCTTGAGTTTTGCATTATAATTCTCCAGCGGCTTCTTTTTTTTCAGGTGCTCCACAACCGCTTCAGCGCAAAGGTTTGCTGACTTTAGGCCAAGCATTATGCCGCCCCCTGTCACGGCTTTTGTAATATACCCGGCATCCCCCGCAAGCAGGATGTTGTCTTTCACGAGGGATTTCATTGGCGGGCCAACTGGAATAAGGCCTGAAAGCTTGTCGCATGCTTCCGCAAGCTCAATATTCCTTTCTTTTGCAAAGTCGTCAAGAAGCCCTTTCAGGTTGCTTCCCAATGGCGCTCCCAATCCAACCCTTGCTTTTGACGCTGACTCTGGTGCAACCCACGCGAAAAATTTTGGCGCAAT
>CAYJWT010000065.1:5171-5873 GCA_964373935.1 uncultured archaeon
CCATATCCCTGTCAAAGCTGCCTGAAGCAGTCACCTGTATTGCGTGTACAAAATTATTGCTTTCAACAGGGTCAACAATGTTCCTCACAACAGAATGCGCACCATCCGCCCCCACAATAATGCCCGTTTTCCTGAGCTCCCCCCTCCCCTTAACTTCAATGAACAGGGAGTTTTTCCTTATGTCTATGACCTTTGCCTCAGTGCTAACAGGAATGCCTAATTTTTCTGCCTTTTTGTGAAAGCTTTTGTCAAACAAGTGCCTTGAAACAATGTTTGCGACTGCACCATTTCTTTTAACTTCAATGACATTCTTTCCGGGTGAAAAAATCCTTGCCCCCCTTATTTCGTTGACAAGAGTTTCGGAAACATCCAGCCCCAGCTCCTCACAGCTTTTCTTCTGGATTAAGCCAGTGCACGCAACAGGCAACCCTATTTCCCTGTGCTCTTCCAGCACTTCCACATCAAAGCCCTGCTTCCTTATCCCTATTGCCGCCTGCAAGCCAACAGGCCCAGCTCCAACAACAGTAACAACAGCCATGCTGCAATATTGTTCAGGGGATATTTTTAAAAAGAATCCGAAAAAAGCAGTCTATTTTCAGTTTAGCCCTTGAAAGCCCATTTTCCCTTTTTTCCCCATTCCTCTTCCCCGGAAAACCCTTCCCCGAGCTTTGGCCCTCTGCCGCTGAAAGCAAAAAACAAAAC
>CAYJWT010000065.1:5883-6325 GCA_964373935.1 uncultured archaeon
ATAACAATTACCCCAAGCGCCAGCAATGGAACATTTTCCACAAGCGAAGCAAGCCCAGTCGGTGCTGGTGTTTCCTGAACTGTTTGTTCAGGCACTTGTTCCACCGTTTCCTCAATTGGTTCTTGCTTTTTTTCTTCCTGTTTCGCTTCTTTTTTCACTGGCGTGTTTTCAAAAACAAGGAAAATGACTCTTGTTGTCCTGTTGCCTGTTTTGTCAACAGCCAGTGCATCCACCGCATGCTTTCCCTCAGAGTATTTCAGGGTGTTCAGGTCAAAAACATAAAAATTTCCTGATTCAAGAATGCCTTTCCCAACTTGGCGTGTGCCAACAAAAAAAATCACTTCACTAATCCCGCTGCCCGCATCGCTTGCAACAACTTTCAACTCCACTGTGCCTGATGCTGTCGCGTTGTTTTTTGGCGCAATCCACCCCAGTTCTGGGC
>CAYJWT010000066.1:0-5713 GCA_964373935.1 uncultured archaeon
TAAGCGTTAAAAATCTTTAGCTTTTTTCTAGAGTCTAAAAAAGTGCCAGCTAATTTTTCACTCCAGCCGCCAGAGTTTCCTAATGCAATGACGGGTATTCTTTGCTGGTAAGCAACAGCCATCTCATTCAATGTCCCACTGCCGCCATTAATACAGATCATTGCGTCACAAGCGAGTGCAAGAACAAACTCTCTTCCTCCACCCCTATCCATGCCGGTTGGAATTACTATGTCTACATTTTTTTCCCGTATTTTTTTGTCCACACCATAAGTTATTCCAACAGTCAATCCATTGTTTTTCTTTGCCCCTCTGCAGGCTGCCGTTGAAAGCGAATCAAAATCCTTTTCTGCTCCAAAGACCAGAACAGCATTCTCTTTCGCAACAAAATAACCAACCCTTTCTGCAAGCTTTTCAACTTCTTTAGAATACCCCAAATCCGCAGCAGAACCCATGACCCCAATTTGTAATTTTCTCATACTAGCACACCTTGTTCAAACACACTGGGCGACCGATGGGATTTGAACCCATGTTGAAGGATTTCTGCAGCTTTTCAAATTCACGTTTTTGTTGACTTTTTTTGAAAAAGTCACCACAGTCCTCCGTCCTAGACCAGGCTAGACGACGGTCGCCAGCAACCTTTCTTTTTTTTAAAAAGAAAGCTTGGCCAAAGAAAAAAGCCTGAACCTTCGGTTCAGGAAAAAGAAATTTAGAATAAAAAAATGCAGTTTCACATCTATTCAAAACATTAGAATTTTTTTCTGATGTGAAGTAAATCACTTATATACTGCATAAACAACTTATTGATGGCTTTGTTTTAAATATCTTTCACTTTTTTCCTGAAATCATTAAATATCCCTTTTTCCATATTTTCTATGGTTTTTATGGGTTTTTTTGACGCTCTTGCAGAATTGTTGCAGCCTTTGCTGAATGCCATCGGGCTTGGTCCAGGGCAGGGCGACAGGGGGGCAAGGATTGGAAAAAGGATTGGGAGAATGGGGGGCTTTGCGAGAAGGCAAATAGCTGGGGGCCTTGCAGTTGCAAGGTGGAAAAACTATCAGGCAGGGCAAATGGCGCGAATGCAGGCAATGCAAAAAGCAAGAGCACAAAGGCCACTCAGGAACCCTGCATTGCGGCCAAAAATTTTTTCCCAAAAAAGAAGGAACTGAAAAACAAGGCTATTTTCCCAGCATCTTCAATATTTTTTCTGCTGTTTCATCAGTTGAAAGATTTGAATTGTTGAGTTCAGCATTGCAAATTTTTCTATAGCTTTTAATCATTGATTCAAAATATTTTTTGTCAGAAATCAAGCGTTTTTCACTGTTATTCATTTTTTTTCTTGCCGCAATTCTTTCAAGTAGTGTTTCATAATCAGTGTATAAGTGAATTATTTTGTCTGGCTTCAGGCAATTTTTTCCAAAGTTGCTTAAATCAATTCCAAGCTCTTTCCCATCAACAATAAGCGTTGGAAAATGCCTGTCACAGATAACTGTTTTTTTCCCCAGTTTTTTCCGAATATGCTCTGTTGTTTCTGCCATTCCCAGCATAAATCTCAGGATATTCCACTTGCTGTCCTGTTTTTCTTTCATAAAAAAATTTTTCGGAGGTGTTGAGGCATAACTCCATTTTTTCAGCTCAGCTATTCTTTTGCATATAGTGGTCTTGCCTACTCCATCAACACCCTCTAATACGTAAAATTTTTCCAATTTCTCACTTTTTCCAGTATTTTTAGAAAGATTGCGGGAGGCAGGATTCGAACCTGCGAAGGCACTAAGCCACTGGCCCCTGAAGCCAGCACGTTTGACCGCTTCGCTACTCCCGCGGCTTTTTGTAAATAATTTTCCGGAGAGAGGGCTTTTAAACTTTTAATTTGAGTCTTTTCTGGAGGTTTTAGTCGTGGGGCTCTTTTTTGATTATTTTTTTGCACAGTTCTTCCCTTTGCTCTCTTGACAGCTTTTCTCCCTTCGCCCATTCCCTTATTGCTTCGGCAAAAAAGTGGTCTTTCTTGCCATAATGAGTTGCCAGTTTTTCCGCAAGCTTTGGCCTGCCTTTTATCTCCAGCAATGTCTGCAATTCGAGTTTTTGCGCATGCTTGTCAAAAATAATCATTGCTAGCCAGCCGGCAGCCATTCCGCCAATAATTGGGGACATCTGCCTGAAAAATCCCGGCCCAAGTTTTATGGAAATCCCTGCTCCGCCAATTCCCCCCAAAACAATTGGCACGCCGCGAAGGTTTCCCCAAAATTTTGCCAATTTTCTTCTTCTCTCAATAATCTTAAAGTATTTTCGCGGAGTTATCATACCGGCTTTTTTTGGCATATGTGCACAATGTTTTTCTGCCAATATAAATTTTCCCAATTGCTCCCGCCGGGAGTCGAACCCGGATCAAACGCTCCGCAAGCGCTTAGGCTATCCGTTACCCCACGGGAGCAGTAAAAGAAATTGTGCGGGAATTAGTTTATTACTGTTATCCATTATAAGTAATAAGCCAAAAGATTAGTTTATTACTGTTACTTTTTCCTCAATTATATTTTTTCAGTTTGTGCATTGCCAGCCTTTTTTAAAATCTTTGCCACAGGTTTCTTCGAAAGTTTTTCCTTCTGGAATATAGTCACACATCACAAATTCGCAGGTGCAGTTGTTTTTTTGCTGGCATTCCTCTTTCGTGGAAAAAGAAGTAGTTGTATTTTGTGTGTTGTTTTGGGAATACTGCAGGCAGCCATTTAAAAAAATCATGAATGACAAGATCAAAAAAATATTTTTCATTGTATTACCAAACGCTTTCTAATTAATAATAGTAACTTTTTCTTCAAATATTACGACTGTTTTTTCTGCCTGCGTTACAATTTTTCCTGCTTCCTCTTTCAGCACAGGGTATGCCCTGAGAATGCCCGCTTTCAGGAGTTCTCTTAAAGCGATTTTTCTCTGGAAACCTGACATTTTTGTTTGGGCAATCCAGCGCTCTGCAAAAGGCATTGTCAAATAGTTTTTTGCAATGTGCTCCAAAAGAATTCTTGCGTGCTCATTCCTTACTGGAACTGCCTCTTTGAGGGAAAAAATTTCCGCTTTTCCTGATTCGTGCACTGTTCCCTTGCCAGTGCTGGCAAAGGGTTCAACAGCAAAAGCCATTCCCTCCTCAATCTTTCTTGAGTCCCTGTTGTCAATGTTGGGGATTGTGGGGGAAGCATGCTGCTCGAACTTTCCCAACCCGTGCCCTGAAAGGTTCTGCACTGGAACAAACCCTGCTTTTTTCAGTGTCTGCTCTATTTCTCTTCCAATTTTTCCAATCTCGGCCCCCGGCTTTATTATGCTTAAGGCATTCTCCAGGGCTTTTTGGTTTGCTTCAATCATCTTTGAGAAAGAGTTTGAGAAATTGAATGTTATTGCGCCATCTGCAATATAGCCGTCAACCTGCACCCCGATATCCAGCTTCAGGACATCTGTTTCCGCCAGAGTGCTTTCGTCATTTTCAGAGGGCGTGGAATGGGCTGCTTCCTCGTTCCTTGACAGGTTTACAGGAAAAGCCGGTTTTGCCTGCTTGATGCCTTCCACCTTGCCTATATCATTGATTGCTTTTTCCATTTCAACAGCAATATCAAGCAGTTTTCTGCCCGGCTTGACTATTTTTTCGGCCTTTTTTGCAGCTATCTTCCAAATTTTGCCCGCATTTATGTAGTTTTCGAACTCCTTTTTCTCCATTAAAACCAAAGAGAATTGTGGGGAAAAAGGAATAAAAAACAGCAAGAAAACAGCAATATTATGTAGTAAAAAAGGTTTTTTTAAACAATCTGGCTAATTATTTCGTTGCTCCAGCATGTTCCTGGGTTTTCCGCCGACCCTTTCACTCCAGCAAACGGTCCTCTGGGTATTTCACGCCAGCAAGAATAATTTAGCGGGCACTCTGAATCACTCATGCATGGCTGCTGTTCAGTTTGTGTTTTGCATTCTCCCTGGTATGCAATTTCAGTTTTTGCGCAGTTCGCATAGCATGAATTGGAATAGGTTTTTCCATCCACTCCACAAACCGGCTTGTACAATGCAATGCAAATGCATGTGTTTTGGCATTCTCCTTCATAATCAATTTCAACATTCGCGCATTTTGCTTCGCACTTGTTCCCATAGGTTTTTCCGTCTGTTCCGCAGACTGGGCTGTATTCTTTCGTGCAGACGCATGGTTGCTTGCAATCCTGCGGGCAATTTTCAAGTGTTTCTTCAAGGCACGCTGCATCGCATGGTTGGGGGTAGTATGTGCACGCCGGGCAATCATACCTGCAAACCCCGTCACCGCAATATTCCCTATTTACTGTTGTCAAGGGGAACTTAACACATTTTTTCCCGCCCTCCTTATCGTCAACGGGCTTGCACCCAAACTTTTCAGTTGTTTTTGGGCAGTCATATTTTGTGCCGGTAATTTGAGGGTCTATTATGCAGTCATTGCCACACTTTGCGCATTTAATTTCCATGTTGTTTGTGCAGTCAACAGCACAGTTTTCGCTATTTTCTCCCTGCTCACAAACACCGTTTCCACATACGTCCTTTATAAAACAATCTTCTGCAGGCCCACAGCCAGTCAAGGAGCAATCGTTCTGGCAGGAAACGTTTTCCAGTGCCTCGCAAATTTTATTGCCGCAAACTGCTTCCTGTGCTGGCTTCTGCTCACAATAGCTTACATTTGCACATTTTTTTGGCTCAGACTGTGTGCACACAACATCCTGCTTGCAGTAAAAACCGGAAGCACAATCAGTATCAGTACCACAAGCAACAAACTTCTCAGTGCACCCACTTGCAAGAAACAGGAAGGCAAGCATCAGGAGAAGTGCAAGGTATATTCGCATGCAAATACTTGTTTTTTCATGTTATTAACATTTGCTTTTTTATTAGCCAAACCCAAAAAAAGATTTTTATACAAGTTTAACGCTTTTTATTGCAATGAAACCAAGAAAGAGGCGTACAAAATTTTCAAAAACACCTTTATCAAAGGTTAAGCCTTATTACAAATATGGGGGTAATGTAAGGTTTGATGTCAGGTCAAAAAATAGTTATTCTACTTGGGTTAAAATTATAACAAAACTTCACGATCCGGCCACTGAAAGATTTAGTTTTTTTTGGAAAATAGTGGAAAAAGGTTACCCGCGCTTTAGAAGGGGTGTTCCGTATTTCATGGTTAGTGATTTTCCGGCCCCATACAGTAATAGCCCTGCCCATATTGTTTGGGGCATTGCTTTTGCCAAGCCGCCTTAAGTAAAAATCTGCCCGGACAAAAAAACAAGGAGCGACCTAGTAAATATAATGATTGACCATGAAGCGAGAGAGTTTATGGCTGACAGAGCAGGATATGCTGGGAAAACGCCCCATAATATTGCCCTTGCAAAGGAAAAAAGAGACCTGGAAAGGAAAGGCCTGCTCCCAGATTTTCTGAATTGGCTGAAAGTGGAATATCCAAACGCTTACAGGAAAAGAATAAAAAAATGGAAAATTAAGTAAAAGTAATCAGAACCCTGATAATGTTTTCTGTTTGCCTCCGTGTATTAAGTCCTCTTTGCTGTATCCCAGTTCCCTTATCACCTTGAACACTGCCGGAATCAACTGGTGCTCAATGTAATAGTCTGCATCGTAATTCCCCTCTTTCACGAATTCCTCCAATTCCGCCTTGTCCGAAATTTTTCCTGATTTTTCAACCCCGCGCGTGATGATGAAGCAAACCACGCTTCCCACC
>CAYJWT010000066.1:5723-6209 GCA_964373935.1 uncultured archaeon
GTCTGCATCGTAATTCCCCTCTTTCACGTAGTCTTCCAGTTCTGCTTTTTCAGAAATGCTTTTTCCGGCGCGGGTAATAATAAAGCCAATTACGCTTCCCACCCCAAGCTCTTTTCCCCTTTTCATTGCTTTTTGTGCTGCCGCAACATGTGGCCCAATTGTCTCATACTTCCCCAGCTCTCTTTTCACCTGTGTCAGTATAACCAATTCTTTTTTTGGCACTGTTCCTTCCTTCAGTTCCTGTATTTTTTTCTTCACAGTCTGGACTGCTTTTTCAGGGTTGCCTTCCTCAAGTATTGCCTTTATCACTTCCTTCTGCGTTTCCTTTGCAATATTGCTCCAGTCCCTTCTCACATACTCAAACCCCACAATCTTCAGGTTGTTGTTGTAGTCAATAAGCGCATATTTTTTCTTTGCGCCCTCCCCCGTGTCCTTTGTGACAAAAATCCCGCGCTTGTAAAAGCCCTGCAGTTCCAGCTGCATTAC
>CAYJWT010000067.1:0-6187 GCA_964373935.1 uncultured archaeon
TTTTGTATCAAATACTACTGGCATTGGGGTAAATGCCATCTTATACGCTTTTACCAATATATGTTCATGCCCACTATGTGATTTTCCTACTTGGGCAGCTACTACAAAATTTTTCTTTTTTTTAAAGAAGCCAAGTTTTCTTATAGTTTTTCTGCTGACTTTGCTTCCGGCCGATAATCTTTTCTTGATTCCCGGGTTCATTTTTCTTTTTCCTGGCATATTAAAAACACTGTACCTTGATATTTAATTGTAACTTTTGAAAACGTATAGACTATAGCAAGCGACATTAATATTTGAACATTTATTGTCGCTTGATAGATAGCAAATGGCCTTTATTTGTTCAATTATTTTTGTCATTTGCTATACT
Source organism: uncultured archaeon (assembly GCA_964373935.1). Taxonomy (GTDB): domain Archaea; phylum Iainarchaeota; class Iainarchaeia; order Iainarchaeales; family CAYJWT01; genus CAYJWT01. The sequence goes on from CAYJWT010000067.1 coordinate 368, forward strand.
TCTAGTTTCTTCTTCGTCCATTTCTTTTTTTAATTAAATTCTTTTTCTAATAAATTAACCTATTTAAACCTTTTACAGGGCATTTTCTTTTATGTTCAAACAGCTTTCCGAGTGCAGGGTATGTGGAAGCAAGCAGCTGGAGAAGTACCTTGACTTGGGGGAAACCCCTTTGGCTAATTCTCTGGTCCGCCCGGAAACCAAGGGGAAAAAGGAGCTCTATTTCCCTCTTGAGGTATTGTTCTGCAAAAAGTGCTGCCTTTCCCAGCTGAGCGTTGTTGTTGACCCAAAGGTCTTGTTCTGGGGGTATGTTTATCGCTCTTCCATCTCCAAAACTTTTCAGCAGCACTGCAGGGAAATGGCAGTGGAAATAAAAAAAAGGCTCAGCGGAAGACAGGGCTTGAGTGTGCTGGACATTGCAAGCAATGATGGGTGCTTGCTTAAAGAGTTCAAGGGGGAGGGGTATAATGTTGTCGGGGTTGAGCCAGCAACAAACCTTGCCGAGATAGCAAGGGCCCAGGGCATCCCAACTATTGATGAGTTCTGGTCTGAAAAAGCAGCAAAAAAAATCTTTAAGGGTTTCGGGAAGGTTGATGTGATAACAGCAACAAACGTTTTCGGGCACGTGCATGGCCTGCACGCTTTTGTGAAGGCAGTTAGGGGTGTTTTGAAGGATAATGGCATGGTTGTTGTTGAAGTTCCAACCGTTGCCAACATTGTTGGAAAAAACCAGTTCGATACGATATACCACGAGCACCTGTCATATTTCCTGCTTAAGCCGCTTGCCGAGCTTTTTTCAAGGAACGGGATGGAGGTTGTTGATGTGCAGGAGTTTGCAATACATGGCGGCACTCTGAGGTTGTTTGCGGCAAAAAAAGACAGCATGCATTCGAACACGCTTGCAGTAAAAAAAATCTTGGAACGGGAGCAAGCACAGGGATTGTACAGTATTGAAACCTATCATCTATTGAGAAAAAACGTTGAGAAAATAAAGCTTGGCCTGCTTTCTTTGCTGGAAAAAATAAAAGCAGAAAAAAAGCACGTTGCCGCTTATGGGGCAAGCGCAAAAGGAAGCACTTTGCTTAACTACTGTGGCATTGGCAACAATTTTATTGATTTCATTATTGATGATACTCCTGAGAAGCAGAACTGCTGGTCTCCCGGCAACCACATACCAATATACCCCTCCTCCCGCCTTGAAGAGGAAAAGCCTGATTACTTGCTGTTGCTTGCCTGGAATTTTGCAAAAGAGCTTATCTCAAAAACTCCGCTACACAGGGCGCGCAAGGGGAAATATATCATACCAATACCTGAAGTCAGGGTAATTAGCTCAGAAGTGGAATTGGAATGAAAAAGCAAAAAGTTCTTGTGATTGGCGCAAGCGGTTTTCTCGGCCAGGCATTGATGAAAGAGCTGCCGAAAAAATTTGATGCGATTGGAACATATAATTCTAACCCAGTTAATGGGTTTATAAAATTTGATTTGGGTGATTTGGAAAAAATAAAAAAAGGCCTTTCCACTGCCCATCCGGACATTGTTGTCCTTGCTGCCGCAGACGCAAACGTGGATAGCTATGAAAGCAACCCTGATATTTCCAGAATGCAGATTTCTTCAGCCGAAAAAATTTCCGAGTGGTGCAGGGAAAGCAATGCGTTGCTTGCTTTTTTTTCGACTGATTTTGTGTTTGACGGAAAAAAAGGCAATTATTCTGAAAGCGATATTCCAAATCCGATAAACCAGTATGGGAGGAACAAGCTTGAAATAGAAAAAATTGTTTCAAGCGTTCCAGAGCATCTTGTTCTCAGGACTTCAACCCTTTATGGGCTGCCTGTTTTGCCGGGAAAATTTATCGGGAAAACAATAAGCAAGCTTTCCCACAATGAAACAATTGAAGCTGCAGCTGACTGGAAAAGAAGCCCCACCCTGACAAAAGATTTGGCTGTTGCATTGCGCGTTCTTCTCGAAAAAAAACACCGGGGCCTGTTTCATGTTGCTGGAGCAAGCCAGCTGTCAATGTTTGATATGGCTTTGGCGATTGCAAGAGAGCTCAATTCTTCAGATTCACTAGTGAAAAAGGGAGTGGGAAATGAATTGCGGCTGCCTGCAAAAAGGCCGCTTGACACAACAATTGATATCTCAAAAATCAGGAAACTGGGGATAAAAATGAGTTCTTTCGAGCAGGGCATTAAGTTTGTGTGTGAGAATATGGGAAAATAAAGAAATGATGCAGGTTTATTCTGCGTCTTCTATTCCGTTTTCTGTTATGAGGTAAACAGCTTCTCCATCTGGCAATGAGGGGCTGTCAACGAGCTTTGCTACCCTTTTTTCCTCTTTGCTTTTTCTCAGGTAGAGGCGGGTTTTGCTATTGTGCACAATAAAGCCATTGGCAACGTAGTTTTCTTTGCTTGGAACACTTAGGTCATAAAGTGGCGCAGTGTTTTCCTGTTTTTTCACTTTTATGGCCTTATGGAATGCTATATCTCCATTAAGCAAATTTTCCAAAAATTCTTTTTTTTGTTGTTCTTTGCCTTCAAGCTGTTTTTCTTGCAGCGCTCTTACAATATCCTTCAGTTCTCTGTAAGAAATATACTTGTAATTTCTCCATTTAATCACTTTTGAAGGGTATCCAAAAATATTTTTTAAGAATGCCCAAACTTCTTTTCTGTTCAATGGGGCAATTTCCTTTGCTTGATTTTCATTGAATTCTTTTGCCCATTTTTCCAATTTTTGTGCTTTGTCTGTGGCTGTTAAACCAACAATCCCATTGAACTTCACTACATCTGTGCTGAAAATTTCCAGTAATGGAAATTTCCTTGCCCCATGCATTCTCATTCTGCTTGTTATGCCCAGCCTCAACAAAAGCATTTGAATTTTCCTAAGCATTTGTTCATCTTTCTGGGCAATGCTTATTCTCCTAATTTTTTTGTCTACATAGCCCTCTGCATCAACAAAGCCTCTTAGAAAGGCACTTATTGTTTTGATTTCAGACTTTGAAACAAGCTCTATTGCATTGCTTTTAATGTATTCAAACAACTCTTTTATTTCTTTGCTGTTGATGCTTAGCTGCCAGCAGTTCTTGTTTTTCACCTTGTTTATTTTTCCTTCAATATTGAATGCTTTTCTGCACAATGCTGCATATTCTTTTACTACCTCAATTCTTTCGTCTCTGAATCTGATGCTGCGCTTGTCAATATTTCCATCCCCTAAAAAATAACCGGTTATTTGGGCCATTTCTTCTGTGAAATACTCTGGCATGGTTAGCTGTCTGCTTTTGAGTGAGGAATGCGGTGAGGCATTTTCCAATACTGATGCGTTTGCTCCGTGCTTTACAAGTGTCATCAATTGTGCTTTTGGCAAAGGTGTTCCTTGATTGAGTATTGCCCTAAAGTGCCTGTCATTTACGTCAATTATTTCACAGGCTTGCTTTCTTGTCAGCCCCAAGTCTTTTAGAGAATTCTTTATTAGTTCTGCCCCATGCCTGTTTATAATAAGCATTTCTTTAATTTCAATTTTTGGAATCTGTTGTAATGTCCCTTTGCTTTCTATATTTTTTGCATGAAGCAAATAATCTCCTTTCCGTATGTCTGAGGTTTTTATTTCCTCTATGCTGAAGCCATTCAGCTTGAAAAAACCGTGCTCTGCCGAAGCCAAAATTTTATATCCTGTGTCTATTTCGTATACTGCATCAATATCATTTCTTGTTGATTTAACAGTAATCAGCTCCTCGTTTATTGACAGAGTGTTTTCCAAATCCGCTGACATTGCATTATTTTTGTTTAATCCCCCTATCTCTTGCATGCTTCCATCGCTTAATTGAATTAAAGTGTTTCCATCCAAACACGCGTGCGCAACTATTTCCCCCCCGATTGGGGCTGTTGGGTCCCCGAACAAAATGTCTGGGCGCTGCATTACCTGGTTTGTTACCAATAATGCAATATTGTTTATTTCCGCAAGCTTTGCGAGTGTTCTCATGTGCTTGTTTAGTTTCTGCTGCCTGTCAGCAAGCATGCCCCTGCCAATAAATTCTGACCTGAATTGCGCTGTAAGTGAATCCACTACAACAAGCTTTACGTTTTTTTCTTTTATTAGTTCTGCTGCTTTTTCTGCCAATAGCATTTGGTGGTCTGCATTATAAGCCCTTGCGACCAGAATATTTTTCAGCACTTTGTCCGGGTCAAGCCCTTTTGCTTTGGCCATGCTGATTATTCTTTCCGGCCTGAAGCTGTTTTCCGAATCAATCCAGATGCAGCTTCCCCCAAGCCCTCCTTTTTCCTTTGGCAATTGCACGTTCACTGCAAGCTGGAACCCAACCTGGGTATTATGCAAAAACACTGGTTTGTTTCCACCAATAAATGAGTGTGTTTCTGGCACGACCAAGTCATACACCCAATCATTGTAGGGTATTTTTTGTTTGCCGATTATTTTTTCCCATTTTATTGTTTCTCGCGAGAGTATTTCCAATGTTTTCAGGCAGTGTTTCAGTTTTTTGTCAGCCAATAGTTTTTGCGTAATTTCTTGTAAGTTGAGAGCAATTTTTGTTATTTTTTCTTTTGGGATGTTTCTTGTTATGTAATTTTGAAAGCTGTTTCTTTTCATCTCCATTACTTTGCTTATTTCTTTTGTTTGGAATGGCAGCACTGATAATGCTTTCAACACGTTTTCTTTTGATGGGTTGTTTAGCAAGCTGTTTGCCTCGCCTATTTCTTCTAATCTGGTTTTAAAGAATGCAACCATTTCCCTGAGCGTTTTAGCTGTAACTCTTTTCATTACAGGTTTTCTCCCAAAGAATGATACAAAGAGTGTTTTCATTCCTGATTCTTGCATGTGTTTTTTGCTCCACTTGTTGAACCTTCTTCTTGATCCTGTTAGTGTGGAGTAAACATACTTGTATATCCCTGTGATTTCTTGCAATGGAATGCAATATTTTTTTGAAATGTTTTTGTTACTTACTTGCAGGGATTCTTTTTTTATTATGCTGTATTTTTTCATGGTGTTTTTCAAAATTTGTTTTCCTTCTGGGTCGGAAACGCGCACTAAATAGTATGGTTTATCTTTCACGTGTATTTGTTTGATTGTTGATTGAAGGCCAATTCGTGCGAGAATATAGGTTAGTTCCTTGGCCAGTGTTTTTGATTTTGTGCAGGCAGTTGCTTCGCGGTCAAGACTTCCGTCTCCATCAAGGTATCCTGCTAAAAAGTTTTCAACTATTTCCCTTTTACCGTTTAGGATTGATTCCGGCACGTGTTTTGTTCCTGCATTGCTCCCTGCAAGTTCTCCTAAAAATTCTTTTGTTGGTTTTTTGAACAGTATAAGGTTTCTTTCTTTTGTGAAACGGGGCTTATAAGAAAATCTTTCCTCAATATAACCAATCAGCCATTTCTGGATTTTTTTATCGAATATTGTGATGCTGAAAGGGTTTGCGCATCCTTCTGCAACAAACAACCCTAAAAAATAGGCGTCTTTGCCAGGCATCGTTTGTTTTCCTTTGAAAGATATTTCTCCAGGCGCCCCAATAAAATCTCCTTCTTTGAGTAAGCCGGTTGATTTCCACTGCATTCCATTTTCGTTTAGTGTAAGGAGAGGGTGCTGCTCGGTTATCATTAGCTCTGTTCCCCTCTCTGTCCTGACTTTACATAATTTTTCCGCAAACTGTTTGAACAGGCTTTTTGCATAAGCTTCTTTTGGTTCTCCCTGAATGCTGATTCCAAGCACCTTTATTGGGTTTTTGAGGTCTGCAATAAAACCCCCATCATGCTCTTTTTCGTTTACAGCGTATTTGGCGTAAACATCCTCAATTGTGTTTAAATGGCAAACATCAGGGTT
>CAYJWT010000068.1:0-6177 GCA_964373935.1 uncultured archaeon
TGCAAGAAAAACAGTTCCGGCATGGAAGCTGTATACCACCTCGCGGCAGTACTGGATGAGGAAAAAGGCAAGGAAATGAGGGAAGTAAATGTAAAAGGGACAGAAAACATTATTGAGGCAGCGCTCAAGGCGAACGTGCAACAGTTCATTTTTCTCAGCACCACAGGAGTAATGGGGAATTTCAGGGGGAAGGGAACAGAAGAAAGCCCCTTCGCGCCCAGAACATCGTACGAGAAAACAAAGGCAGAGGCAGAAAAAATCGTGTGGGAAAGCCAGGAAATGCTGCCAATAACAATAGCAAGGTCTGCGCTTGTTTTAGGGGCAAACAGTTACTGGAAAAAAATAGTTGAAACAATAAAAAAAGGCTTCCCTATAATAGGGAGCGGGAAAAACATTTTCCAGTCAATATATGTTGAAGACCTTGCCGATGCTCTTGTTTTTGTGCTTGGAAAACAGGAATGCATTGGCGAAATATTCATTGTCGCGGAGGAAAAACCAAAAACAGCCGAACAGCTTGTTCTGGCAATAAAAAAAGAGCTTGGCATGAAACAGGAAACAAAAAAAATACCATTCGCCCTTGGAATGATGATGGCATATTTTTATCTGCTGAAATCAAAAATAACCGGAAAAAAAACAATTCTCCTGCCGGAGCACGTTGAAAGGTTCACAAGGAACAGGGAGTACAGCATTGAAAAAATCAGGAAACTGGGGTGGAAGCCAGAATACTCAACAGACCAGGCAGTCAGGGAAATGGTAAAAGAAATCCTTGCGGGAAAGTTTGTGGAGTGAAAAAAAATGACTAAGCCCGGAAAAAGGCCACGATTGCTTCACGCCCCCAAGCCAGTAAAAAAGGGACAGGGGAAAGGAAGGGGCACAAAAAATATTGGAAACGCATTTGATGCAGTTTGCCTTCACTTCAGAATTCCTCCCGGGGGTATTCTATGGAAACTTGTGGAAGAGAAAAAAATTGGAAGGGAATTCCAAAAAAGGCCCCTGCTGAGAAAGGGAGCAGGCCTAGTAAAAGTCGGAGTTGATGAATGGTATGCATATGTGCTGAGGGAGGGCATTGGGGAACAGGCAGAAAAAATGTTTTTGGAAAAACTGGGGGCAAAAATTGGGGAAAAAAAGCCTGAAATGAAACAAGTCCGTGAAAAAACAGTAACTGATGGCAGGAAAATTATTGCATTGGCTGGCAAAGAAATCAGGACAACAATTTTTGGAACAAGAGTGAGTGCATGCAGAATGAAAGACAGCCGCTCGGCAATAATTGTGTGGGGGCAAGGCAAGGGAAAAAAACAAGCCACTTTTTTGTACTCTGTTTCATTAAAGCCGACGCCAGGGCTAGGCAGTACTTACTCTATCTTTGACTACAGGGCGGGGGCAAGCATCCAATCAGTTGGAACTAAGCGGGAAATATACGGGAAACTTACACAATTGTTCAGAAAATTTTTTCCCTGAAAAAAAACTATTTTTTTTCTTTTCCTGCTTTTTTTACCGCGGAGGTTATTTTTGAAATAAGCTGTTTTGCTTTTTCGGGGTTGCCTTTTGCTTTTTCAATTGCCGCCCCAACATGCACAATGTCCGCCCCGGCTTTTATTGTGTCAAAGGCAAACTTTTCACTCCTTACGCCCCCGGCAACAACAAGGGGGACGGAAATTGTTTTTCTGACTTCAGAAACCATTTCTTTTGGAACAGGGCTTTCAGCCCCCCCTCCGGACTCGAGAATAACCAAATGCGCTCCCATGAACTGGCCGGCAAGGGCAGATGCAGCTGCAAGATAGGGAAAGTTCCTTGGAATGAGCTTTGCCCTCCCCACCCACCCCACTGCTCTCCCCGGCTCAACAATAATGTAAGAGCTTGGCATTGCTTCCAAACCCATTTTTTTGACTGGCATGGAAGCGGCAATCTGCGCGCCCGAAATATAGTAAGGATCCATTGAATTCAGCATGGAGAGATAATATATTGCATCAGCCCTTGGGGAAATAGTCGCAATGTTTCCTGGGAAAAGAATAACAGGCAAAGAAGAATGGGATTTGATTTCCCTTATTGTTTCATCAAGCAAAGTGCCCTGTGCCCCCAAGCTTCCCCCCACCGCAAAAGCATTAACCCCGGATTCCTCTGCAATCCTTGCTGTTTTGCCTGCGCCCTCTGGAGACTGGTTTGGGGGATCAATAACAAGGAAAGTCAGCCCCCCCTGTTCTTCTATTTCCTTCAGAATCCGCTTGTAAACCCTGCCAAAATGCCCCTGCAACAACCCACCAAAAATATTCTGCAATGAACGAAATAAAAAGGTTGCTTTGGGGGAAAGCTATTTCCTTTTGTTTCTGGGGGCATTTAATTTTAGCATTCTGGCAGCCATTGCCGCCAAATTCCTGTTTTTTTGGCGCAAATTATGTATTGCAGCCGGCAGATAATCAGCATGGCTCGGGTGCTGCAGTATTTCAAGCGCCATTTGCCTTTTGTTTGGGTCAGCAAGCGCTGCAAGCAATCTCTGCCTTGCATGCCCAGCAATATTATCCCTGGTCAAAGCGTATTTCACTACTTTCTGAACCCTTTTGTCTTTTTCCCCCAAGAACCCCGGCAATACTCTTGCACTCATAACGGCATGATGTTCCAGAACGCTTACAGACCAAAAAGACCTGTCATAGCTGCGGATAGCCCCAATCAGGGCACTTCTCGCGCCGCTTTCATCAAGAACCTCGTGCAACACAGCGCCAGCATGTTTCCTGGCCGCAGGCTTTTTTGCAGCATGGATAACAGCCCTTGCAATCTCAATTTTGTTGCTTTTTTGGTGGAAAGGAGCTCTTGCAAGCCCTACAAGAACACGAACTGCATAATCACTTTTTGAGCTTCCAAGCAAATCCGCAACACTATCTATCTCCCGCTTTCGCCTAGACTCATGATATGAATTGATGACTTCCACAAACCTATCCGCTGGATTCAAGCCAATCACGCAATGAAATGGTGTTAACAATTTTTTGGGGCTACTTATTAAAAAATCTTTTGAAAAAAACTATTTACTGTATGATGAGCACTGAAACAATTGTTGCGAGGATTGCGGCAGAAACTGGGAAAGAAAAAAATGAAATAAAACAGCTTGTTGAACAGAAAAAGGAAAAGTTTGCCGGCTTGCTTACAGAGGAAGGGGCTGCTTTCATGATTGCGAGGGAAATGAATGTTGATTTAGAGGAAGGGGAGCTGGGGCAAAAGTTTCTGGGAAAAACAGAAAAAGCAACTGTTGCAGGGCTCAGGGAAGGCATGCAGGGGATTGATTTGGAGCTGAAAGTAATGCACGTTTTTGCGCCAAAAGAATTTGAAAAACAGGGCAAGAAGGGAAAGCTGTGCAGCATGATTGTTGGGGATGCAACAGGGGAAACAAGATTAACAGTCTGGAACGAAAGCATTGGGAAGCTTGATGCAGTGGAAAGGGCAGATATTATTATCGCAAAAAACTGCTTTGTGAAAACATTCCAGGAAAAGCCCCAGCTGAGCCTGTCTTACAATGGGGAAATCGTTTTGAAGAAAAAGGGAAAAGATGAAAAAATAGTGCAAATAAAAGACTTAACAGAAAACATGAATGATGTGAGCATTAGGGGAAAAATAACAGCAAACAATGGAACAAGAAACTTCCAGAAAGAAAACAATGAAGGGAAAATAACGTCATTAGAGCTTGAGGATGATACTGGGAAAACAAGGATTGCTGCCTGGAACGAAACAGCCGAAGAAGCAGCCAAACTAAAGCAGGGAGAGCAAGTGAAAATAGAAGGAGCATACACCAAGCAAGGGCAGAACGGGGCAGAAATACACCTCGGATGGAGGGCAAGGATAATAAGATTGTAATAATCGCTTGTTTTTACTTGCGAAAGCGAAATCGTTCCTAAATTCAATAAACTTGTTTTAAATACCAGTAAGTTATTTCTATTTTCATGGCACTTTTTTTCTGGCTTTTGTTTGGCCAGAAAAGCCCTGAAAACAGGAAATTCTTGGCCAGAAGGCAATAGGATGGCTTGGAAGAAAAAAGTAATCTTCAGGGGAAACACACTCCCAAAAGCATTTAAAAACAAGGAAAGAGAATATTTACCAGTGGTTTGGGCCAGGGAAAGGGTTTCCCAATCCTGTTTCCGCGAAAGCCCTGAAACCATGGGGGAATTAATATGGGAAAAGAAAAAGAGATAAAGGAAATTACTGATTTGCCTGGTGTTGGGGCACAGGCAGCTGAAAAGCTTTTTTCTGCAGGATACAAGACTGTTGAAAGCATTGCAATCGCTTCCCCGCTAGAGCTCACTGAAATAGCCGGGCTTGGGGATGGCACAGCAGAGAAAGCAATAAAGGCGGCACGGGAAGCAATGGGAATGGACTATGAAACAGCTGACAAGCTGGCGGAACAGAGAAAGCTTGTGGGCAGGATAACAACAGGGAGCAAGGAATTTGATGCACTAATCGGGGGCGGAGTGGAAAGCCTGCCTCCGGAAGAAGAAATACTTGTTATTGGAAAAGATGGTTTAGAAAGAGTAAAAATTGGCGAAATTGTAGATGAAACCATAAACACATCAACTAGCGTGAAAAAATATGGTTCAACCATTGTTTCGTATGAAAACCCATTCAATCTGATGGCGCCTGCTTTCAACGATTTATACAATTACGAAAACAAACAAATAACGGCTTTTGTAAAACACGCCAGAAGCGAAAAGGTGCTTGAAATAACACTGAGCAGAGGACACACTGTTTCAGTGACAGAAGGGCACAGCTTATTTGGGCTAAAAGAAGGTGAAATAGTTCCAATAAAAGCTTCTGAACTAAAGGAAAATGAAATCATTGCCATACCGGCAAAAATCAATTTTGAAAACAACCTGGATGAATTGAATGTAATTGATTTTCTGCTCTGGAAAAGCCATCCGGACAAAGAAAAGTTTTTGCGGAACATATTTGTAAAAACACCCAAGTTTATAGAATGGCTGTATGAAAACTATGGCGAAGAGATAATGGCCTCCATAAAAAAAGAAAGGATAGCTGAAAGATTCTTTTATGATTGGAGGTATGAAAAAATATTGCCTCTCACAGTCATTAAAAACCTGCCAAAAAATACCTACGAAACAGAAACACTAAAACAATTTAATGTGACTGTCGGGGCTGACAATCAAATGGAAAGCACTATTCCACTGAACGAAGAAACAATGTGGTTATTTGGCTTCTTATTTGCAGAAGCTGGATTAACAATAGAAAAGCCTCAAATAGGCATTTCGCAAAATTCACAGAACACGCAAGTGTTATACAAAACCAGCCAAATAATCAAAGACCATACTAATATTAATGTGCCAATGTTTGACGATATAAGGGAAAACTCCAAGCAAAAAAGATTAGTTACGGGGAATACTGTACTTTGGGCATTCTTGCATACTATTGGTTTGGGAAAGTATTGCCATGAAAAAAAGCTTCCGGCATTCTTTTTTGGTTTAAAAAAAGAAAAAATAGTTTCTTTCCTGAAAGGATACTTCGAAGGAGATGGTGTAACTAAAAGAGAAACTATCGGCTGGTGTACATCATCAGAAGAAATGGCAAAAGACATAAAACTAATGCTGGCCTTGGTTGGAGAAATACCAGTAATGACAAAAACCAGAAACAAAAACCCGCAGTACAAAACAATGTACATTATTTACGCATTTAAACTAAAAAACATTGGGGAACTAGGTAAAAACCCAATAGAACGAAAAAAACAAAATGTCTTGCCTATAGCACAAGACATAATCAAACTAATCAGAAAACACAAGCTTTCATTCAAGCTTGGAAAATATTACTCCCGCGCCCTAGTAAATCAGCCAACATTCTCGACAGTAGAAAGATTTGTTCAGGAATTCAAAAAATGTGTGGGGGAAACAGATGAAATTAAAAAGATTGAAAAACTTGTTAACAGTGAATTTCTATTTGAGAGAATAAGAAAAATGAAAGAAAAAGAACAACAACCAGAGTTCGTCTATGATATACAAACTTTAGACAACGCAACAATAGACAATTTTGTTACAGGAGAACTGGTTGCAGTCCACAACACACAAAGCATTACCGAGGTGTACGGGAAATTTGCTAGCGCAAAATGTGTTGCAAAAGACACTGATATTTTGTACTTCAACCCTGATGTTTGCCATTTAAACACAATTGAGGATGTTTACGCCAAATACGCTG
>CAYJWT010000069.1:0-5832 GCA_964373935.1 uncultured archaeon
TATCTAGAGTAATAATCAAAAAAAAAGGAAAAGGAGCTCAAATCCAGCTTGGATAAAATATGCGATGACCAGAAAAAAATCTTCGAGCAGAAAGTAAAAAAAAACAGAACAGGAATTAGCAACATCATTTGGGAAAAAAGTGACGACAGCAATAGAGCTGAGCGAAAAAGTGAGGGACAAGCTGAACGAGCTGGGAGAACAGGTTTACCAAGCGCAGGTTGACTTGGAGGAAATGAAGGCAAAAGGCATTGGCACAAAAAACAAAATAATTTCAGTTATACTTGTATTGCTTGGAATAGGGTTCAATATTGGCGCACTATACCTGTTCTTCATTGCTTTCCAGGCAGCAATAACGGTTGACACAATGATAATAACAGTGGTAATGGCGCTGATCGGGGTAACAATGCTTTTTGTTTCCACCCTGGTTTAACGGGTTTTTAAGATGCCTGGAAAAAATCAGATTGGCCTTTCTTTTACTTTTTTGTATTCTGTTAAGTGGGAGTGCGCTTTTTCCAGGAGAAACCTGTTCCTGATGCTTTTTTCTTTTCCCATTCTCAGGTTTAACTCCTGAATCATGTCTTCAAGCTCAACTCTCATGAAATAATAATGGCAGGAAAGGTTATTTATTCCTATTTTTTGCCTTGTATCTGTGATTGTTCGCCTGTCACTATTTCTATTGGCAGGCCCTGCTTTTCGGCTTTTTTCCTGGAAACAACATAAAACTTGGGGTTTTTTGTGAAGTGCTTTTCCTGCAGGAAAAACCAGCCCTTGTGGGGCACTTTCCAAGCAACAAACATTTCTGTTCCCGAAACCCTGGCCCAGCTGCTCAATTCGTCCATTTGCTGCAGGGGAATGCTCAGGTATGCCTGCGACCAGGCCTTGCACTCCATTGCCAGCTGTTTTCCAGGCTTTAAAGCAATAATATCCGGGGAAGGCAAACTGCTTACCCCAGACCCTGCAACCCTTGCAACGGCAAAACCCCTCTCAAAAAGCAGTTTTATGAGCTCTCTTTCAGCGTTTGCGCCCTTTGCATACCTTGTCATGCCAACCAGAAAGATTTAATATTATTACCATTAATAAATCATTATATAGAATTAGGGCAATCGAGTGTTGATTTTGCTCAAAAAATTGTTGCTTCCCCTGTTTGGGGTTTAAAGCTTAATATTAATCATTCATTTTCGCAATAAAAAAGAATTGGTTAACGAAAAACCTGTAAAAAGCAAAAGAAAAGCAGGAATCTTTCAAAAAAAAAAGCACTCTGCTTTTGCTCTGATTCTGTAAAAACAGGAGATGATTTAATGGCAAAAATATACGTTAACACAGTCAAATATCAGATTGTGACTGACTTTGAAATCGAGGGAATTGTTGACAAGCATGACATAATCGGGGCAATTTTCGGGCAGTCAGAAGGGCTGCTTGGGGAAGAGCTTGATTTGAGGGAATTGCAGAAATCAGGAAAAATTGGGAGACTGGAGGTTGAAGCAAAACAAGTAAACGGCAAAACAATTGGAAAAATCTTTGTGCCAAGCTCCATGGACATGGTGCAGACAAGCCTGCTTGCAGCAGCAATAGAAGCAGTGGACAAGGTTGGGCCGTGCGACAGCAGGTTCAAGACAGAAAAAATTGCAGACATGAGGGAAAGCAAGAGAAAAAACATTACAGAAAGAGCAAGGGAAATCCTCAAGGACATGGTTGAAAAAATGCCTGAAACCCAGGAACTGGCAGAAGGAATAAGGTTTGATTTAAGGAGTGCAGAGCTCGTTGAAATAGGGCCAGACAAGCTGCCGGCAGGGCCAGAGGCAGAAACAGCAGAGGAAATAATCATAGTGGAAGGAAGAGCAGATGTCCTGAATTTGCTGAAATACGGCATAAAAAACGTGCTTGGAATAGATGGAAGCAAAATTCCTGCTTCCCTCCCTGAACTCTGCAGGGGAAAGAATGTAACACTGTTCATTGACGGAGACAGGGGAGGGGAAATAATACTCAGAAACCTTTCCGCAATAATAAAAATAGACAATATTGCAAGAGCCCCTGACGGAAAAGAGGTTGAGGAATTAACACAAAAAGAAGCGCTTGGCGCACTCAGAAAAAAAACCGAGCCAAGGTTTGGATATGCAAGAAAAATGGAAATGCGCGAAAGAAACCCAATAAGAAAAAGCTTCGGTGGAAAAATGGGAAGCAGGGTGCCCTATGGCAGGCCAAGGGACAGGGAAAGAGGCAGAATTGGCCAGGGCTACAGGCGCATGGAAGAGGAAACGCAATTTTTTGAAGAGGAAAAGCCATTCCGCGAAGAAAAAGCCCGTTCAATACCGCACACAGTGAGCCCGGAGGAAATTGGGCCTTTCGGGGGCACAATGAGGGAAATAGAAAACAGCCTCAAAGCAAGGCTGCTTGACGAAAGCAACAACACAATCAAGGAAATAAGCGTGAGGGAACTGCTTAGGGAAATGACCGAAACACCCCATGTTCACGCTGTTGTCTTTGACGGCATTGTGACAAAAAGGCTTGTTGACGCGGCAGCAAAAAACGGAATAAAAATAATTGTGGGAGTAAAAAAGGGAAAAATAGAGCCGGTAGAAGGAATAAAAGTAATAACACTGAACTGAAACTTTTATTTCCTTTTTTTCCTTATTTTTTTCCTATTTCTGGGGGCAGCCTTACTCTGATTCTGGAAGAGTTATCAAACGAATTCGAAAACCGGGCTTTTGCAATTGCCCTTCTGGCTTTTGCCTTTGCCAATTCAGAAAAAGTTTTCTTTTTTCCAGTAAAGGGTTTTTTGGGCATGGAAAAAACTATTTTTTTGGCCACTTGTCGTCTTTTACTTCCCTTACAACCTGCTCTATTGGCACAACAATGTTGCCTGTCCTGTAAAAGATTATTCCGAGAATGAAAACAACCGCCCAAGCAAGCACTTCAGCAATTGGCCCCAATAACGCGGCCCAGAACTGCCTGCTTGAAAGCTTGTCCTGGTCTCCCCTCAACTGCACCCCGGTAATATTGTACAATGATTCCTTGCAGTGCATGTACTGCAATTGCGCAACAGAATCAACCTCTGACCCAATCTTCTGGATGCAGCTGGGATAGCTTTGGACAGCATTCCAGGAATCAAACATGTTTGCGCCAGCCCTCAAAAACAAGAGCAGTGCAGCAAAAACAATGAACGCGCCCACAAGCTTTGGCAAATGCACGTCCCTGCTCGCAAGGCGGAAAAACATTACCTTCTTCACAAAAAACAACCTAAAACAATAATGAATTATTTGTATTTAAACATTTGCCTAAAGGTTTTTTTATGTTAAAGGGCTCGTGGTCTAGTGGTTAAGGGGTTACAGCAATAAATGCGCTGGCCAATCCATAAATGACGCCACATTTACACTGTGGAAACCGCCGGTTCGATTCCGGCCGGGCCCAATATTTTGCTCATATTAAAAAAATAAAAAAATCCGATGCAATACTTGTTGCAAATTATATGAAAAATAGTATTCCCGGCTATGTTGGGGGGGAATGTTTTCCTCGAAATGGGGTTTGCGTATGCATTGGGGAAAAATATTTTCCTGCTGAATGAAATCCCTGAGCAAAGCAATAGAGTGGAAATTATGGGAATGCAGCCTATTGTAATAAACGGAAAACGTGATTTGATTAAAAACTATCTCAACAAATAAACGAAACAATTTATTAACAAGGAAAACAATCTTTTTTATGCCTGAAAAAATAACCATTGAAGTGCTTGTTTCCCTGCCAAGCGGGGAGCTTGCTTTCAAGCCCATAACAGGAACAAGAAAAGAGATACTCGAAATGATGAAAAAGGAAAAGAACGAGATAGTCAGGCACAATATTGAAATGCAGCTGAAGGAAAAAAAGGTAAAAATATGAAAAAAATTTGCTATCTTTTTTTGTTTTTCCTTGCAGTGAACGCTTTTGCGCAGGAAATAGAAAACCCGTTGTTTGTACAGGGAATTGATGCAACAGTTACCCTAAGCGCAAACGGGATTGTTTCGGGAGACCTGAAAAACGGGTTTGTTATACTGAAAGTCCTGACTTTCCAGAACAATGAATCGCAGTCAATAAACTCTATTTCTGAAACAATAACAATCAACAACAAAACTTTCACGGCAGACCACGAAAATGACGCGCTTGGAAACAGGTATGCAATATTCAAAATAGGGGAAGCAGGAGATTTTTCATACAACATCACTGCAAACATACAGACAAGCGCAAAGATTGCCGCACTACAAGAGTACGATTTGGGGCAAAAAATATCTGCATTCCCTGAATTCCTTGAAGCGACAAAAAATGTTGAATCTGATGATGCAAGGGTGAGAACAATTGCCTTGAACAAGTTCACAAGCAGCTCCTGGCTGGAAACCGCAAGGGCAATCAGCGAGTGGGCAAACAATTACATTGAATACGACTGGGCCTTTTACCCAGAAACGTTCTCTACGCTTGAGGTGCTGGATACAAAAAGAGGGGTGTGCGATGAATTTGCAACTCTTTCAACAGGCATGCTAAGGGCAAAGGGCATTCCAACAAGGTTTGCAGTGGGGGTTGTTTACAGCGGGGAGAAGTGGGGCTATCATGCCTGGAACGAGGCCTTCAACCCGAATTCCGGATGGGTGCCAATTGACACAACATACGCTGAAACAGGAACAGTGGATGGAACACATATTGTAATGGGCTATTTTTCTGACCCTGAAAAAGCGGTTGATTTTTTTGTCGCACCAGTGACAGCAAAAGTGACAGTCAACCCAAAGGAAGTTAGAGTGCAAACTAATTCAATGATTCCTTTCAAGAATGTTGTTTCAGTGAAAGCAGAGGACATTGAAATAACAACAGGCAAATGGTTTACTCTTGGTGTTGAAGCAGAAAACCTGAGGCAGGGATACATCATTGTTCCACTCCAGCTTGTTGTGCCAAAGGAAATCACAGCAAGCGAAAACACGAAAACAGTTCTTTTTGCGCCAAATGAAAAGAAAACAATAGAATGGCAAATAAGAGTTGACACAACACTGCCGGAAAACCAGTTCCTTGTGGGAGAATACACGATTGTTTCATTGCAGGAAACGCTTTCAAGGGAAATAAAGGTAACAACAGGCACTCCCACAGGCGGAAAAGAAGAAATCAGGATAACTGACATCGTGCCAGAGATTTCGGGCAACACGCTTGAAATAGAAGTGCTTCTGGAAAACACGGGAGAAAAGCAGGGAACCGCAAGGGCAAGCATTTCAGGCACAGGAATAAGTGCAGAGAAAATAGTGCCGGGGCTGGGAAAGGCAAGCATACTGCTTTCCCTTGAAAACTACGAAAACAGGGCATACGAAGTGGTAATACAGGCAAGCAATTTGCAGGCATCAACAATCATCATGCCTCAGGAAAGCATAAAAAAACCAGTTTTGGAGGAAGAGAAAGAGGAACAGCAAAAAACAACAAAGCAAGAGAACACTCTGAAAACAGCTTTTTCTGATGAAAGCATTTTCCTGCTTCTTGCGGGGGCAGGAGCAATAGCTATTCTGCTGATTTTAAAAGAATTGCTGGCAAAGTAATTTTTGGAGCGAGCGCAAAGTGCGAGCAAGTGCCACTGAAAGTGGCACGATGACAGAGACCGCATTGCGAGCAAAGCGAGCATGTCCCGCTTCAGTGGGATAGCAATGCCAATGGCAAATCAACAGCTGGAACAAAAAACAATGTTTCTTTTGTTGGTTTGCAGCAGTTGGCCGCGCCTGTAGTCTAGTGGCAGGATACGACCTTGCCAAGGTCGGGACCCGGGTTCGAACCCCGGCAGGCGCACAGCTTTTTCTTTGCGAAAGAAAAACCTGGGAAAAAGAAAAAATGGGTGTC
>CAYJWT010000070.1:0-5455 GCA_964373935.1 uncultured archaeon
TTCTTAATTTCTGTTTCCTTATTCTTCGCACTTCTCCGAAAAAAACTTTAAAAACTTTGATTACCATATTATTGCAAGCATAGCAAAAATTGACGAACAGAAAAACATAGATTCAATTGGCTTTACCTTCACAGCCATAACAGGAACAACGCCTTTTGGCGCGGTAAAATCAATGTTGGCAAATACAATTTCACAGTTCCAAGGATTGATGAATATTTATAATGTGGAATCAGCAAAGCCATTTGCTGAAAAGAAAAAAGGTGATTGATTGTTCAAAATAACAAAAATAAAAGTCGGGATAAACCAATTGGATAAAATAAAAGCCCACATTCCGATAGTGCCAAACATAGACCCAAAAAAAGTATTCATCCCAAAAATGAAATAAAACTCTCACGAGAAGAATACGAACAACTCAGAAGAAAGGTTTGACTATTTTTTCTTTTTCACAAAATAGCCATTTTCAAATTTGTAGCCTTTCATCGGAATTATTTTGGTTTTGATTAGATTTTCCTTCCTTAAAAAACCAATAAAAGGCAGCATTTGATTATAATTGACTGGATAGGAGATTTCACGCAATTTTCTTTTTATTGCAATTCTTTCTTTGACTTCCTCTGCCAAAGGCCTTTTGAGCAATTCCACTAATTTTTTTGTCGCATGCACGCTGTATCTGCCATTTACTGCATTTTTTCCGCTTAGCGATACAACATGCATATTTTTAATTTGGAAAAATTGTATGTCCTGGAAAAAACCACGAAGGTCTTCAGGGGCGGGAAAGCATTCTTCATTTGGCGCATGAGTGTGAATTTCAGACCTGTCATTCTTGCTTGGGTAATTGGTCAGAACAATATGCCTTTCTCTTTCAATGGCTGCTGGCCTTAACTCACCTGGCCTGCTTCTGTGCCAGAACATTTCCCTCGCTCCAATACCAGTGGTTGCCTCAATCCTTTTTTTCGCGCTCTTTAATTTTTTTCTGATTTTTGTTTTTCTCCATGGCCTTTGCGCCCAAACTTTTTTAATAAAACCGAAAGCCATTGCAATCTATCCTTTCTTTTTCACAAAATAGCCGTTTTTGTATGCATATCCTTCCATTGGCCTTATCTTTACCCTGCACAGGCCATTTGTCTTTAGCCATTCAACAAGTTCCACTCCATATTCTACAGAATTGAAATTTATTGGTTTTTTCGCTATTAAATGACGGTGCATTTTCACCAGAAATTCATCCAGCTCACTAACGTCTCCAAACACGGCATGCTTTTTTTCTTTTGCAAGAGCCCTGAGTTTTCTTGTAGCATATAGTGTTAGATAGCCACAAACTTTATTTTTGTCCATTGCTGAAACCTGTATTGAGCGCAGGTTTCCATAAACAAATCCGCTTTGGAAGAACATCCAATCAGAGTGTGAGGGAACTCCAATACCATCAGGCTGGGTGTGAATGTAGGAATAATCATTTTTGCCGGGCATGTAAACAAAAACCCCTTCTCGGCTTCTGCTGGCGCCTGCAGGCTTTAACTCTCCTGGCTTGCTCCTATACCAACCCTGCTCAAATTTGCCAATGTCCCTTGTCTTCTCAATCCTTGACTTTGCGCTTGGGGTTTTTCTTCTTACTTTGGGAGGCAAGAAATCACCTTTTCTTTTTCCCTTTTTTTTCGCCCATCATTTCTTTGGCCTGGTCCACAGTAACGTACTCAAGCGGGTTGATGCTGTCTATGACATACTTCATTTCCTGCAACTGCTCTTTTGACGCCATGCTTGCGCGGATGTCAGAGAGCTCTGCCTCAACAGATGCAAGGCGCTTGTTTGTTTCCTCTATTTTCTCGAGCAATTCATCTACCTGCCCGCTGCTTAAAATGCCCTGGCCCCCGATTCTTCCCTCTGCAATCCTGTCCTCCATGGCCTGAAGTTTTTTGTTCAGGACAACAAGGTTTCTCCCCAGTATTTTCTCGTTCCTCACAATATACTTTATTTTCTGGGAAATGATGAGAATGCTGCTGTTTAAAGACCTAATATCATCGAAAATCCGCACCAGCGCTGGCGGAAGCTGTTTTCCCTGCCTTTCTTCCCTTGGCATAATCACACCAGAATTAATTAAATAAGAATTTGAACTTTAAAATGTTATCGTGAGGCAAAAAAATGGAGAAAACAAAAGGCATACTGCTCGACGCAGACTATGAAAACACTGGGGAAAACTCTGCAATAAGGGTTTTCGTGAAAACAGGCAGCGGGATAGAAACATTTACAGACCCCAATTTCCACCCGTATTTTTTTGTCACAGCAAAAAACCCTGCAGAAAGCAAGAGGCAGCTGGAAAAAACAGTATTTCAGGAAAACACAAAAATAAGCAGGATAACTGAAGAGAAGAAAAACGGGGTTGTTGTCCTGCGGCTTGAATTCAGGAAAGTTGAAGAACTGACAAGAGTGAGAGAGGAAATCAAGGCAGTTCCTGGGATAATTGAGAGTTTTGAGTACGATATTCCGTTTGCGTCCAGATACCTTATTGATAAAAAGCTCGAGCCCATGAATGGCATTGAAATAGGGCACGAGAACGGAGAAATAAAGAAAACCAGTGTATTTGATGCAAGGGAAACAGAATTCAATCTTCTCTGCTTTGACATTGAAACGCTTTCCCCCGGAAGGTTTTCTGACCCGAAGAAAGATCCTGTGGTCATGCTGTCAGTTGCTGTCCCTGGAAAAACAACCGTGTTTACTTACAAGCCAGTTAAGCAGGATTACGTGAAAAAGCTTTCAGGGGAAAAGGAACTGTTCGAGGAATTTGTGAAAGAAGTAAGGGAAAACAATCCTGACATTATTGTCACATACAATGGGGATTTGTTTGATTTTCCGTTCATGAGGGACAGGGCAGGGGTGCTGAGGACAAAGCTGGCAGTGAATGCTGATGGAAGTGAACCGAAAGCAAAAAAGAAAGGAATTGACAGCGCAGTAAAACTCAAGGGCATACAGCACTTGGATGCATACCAGGTGCTCCGGCTGCTTAACAGATTCACAGTGGTAGATTTAGTAAAATTTGACCTTGAGAGCGTGGCAGAAACCCTTTTTGGGAAACAAAAGGAAAAGGTAAAGCACGATGAAATCAACAGTATATGGGCAGAAGGAAAAGGGCTGGAAAGGCTTGCCAATTACAACAAGGAAGATGCAGAAGTAACCCTTGAAATAGCTTCCAGGTATCTTCCCCTGCTTGTGGAAATGTGCAAGATTGTGCGAAGGACATTGTTTGATGTAAGCAGGGGCAGTGCAAGCATGCTTGTTGAATACCTGCTCATGAACAAGTGCAGCGAAACAAACACCTTGTTGAGGAACAGGCCAAAAGAGGACTCAGTGAAACAGAGAATGGCACAGAGCTTTGCAGGGGGTTATGTGAAAGAGCCGGTTTCAGGGCTGCACGAAAGGATTGCAGTGCTTGACTTTTCCTCCCTTCACCCCACAATAATGATTTCCCACAACATTTCCCCTGAAACCCTTGACTGTGAGCACAAGGAATGCAAAAGCAATGTTTCTCCTAACAATCATTGGTTCTGCAGGAAGCAGGAAGGCTTTCTTTCAAGCATACTTAAGGAAATTTTTGAGAGGAGGATGGAGATAAAAAACAAGCTGAAAAAAACAGAAAAAAAGAGCAGCGAATACCTTTTGCTTGATGCAAGGCAGCATGCCCTCAAAATACTGCTGAACTCAGTCGAATACAATGAGCCAATTATCCTAAAACAAGGAAACAGAATTTTTATAGAAAAAATAGGTAGATTTGTTGACAAAAACCTTTCAAACAAAAAAGCAATAAAAAACAGTGAGTTCGGAAGTCCTAAAAATAAAACAGAAGTATTGAGCTTCGATCAAAAAAAAGTGAAATTTCTCCCTATTAAGAAAACCATTAGACATAAATCGCCAAAGCAACTCTTTAAAGTGACGCTTCAATCAGGGAGGAGTATAACACTCACTAAAGACCATGGCTTGTTCACGCTAAAAACTGGGAGAATAACTGAGATTAAAACAAACGAGTTAAAAAATGGCACTCCGGTCATAGTACCATTGAAAGTTCCTGCTATAGAGAAATCAATTGAGTACGTCAATTTTTTAGATTTATTAACAAGGCTTCCCAAAAAAGAAACCAAAGAGCTAATTGTTTTAATTGAATCAAAAAACTTCAAAAAACGCAAAGAGAGAGAAACAAGGTATTTGACCCTGAACTGCTTATCCAAAAAACATTGTTTTATTAGGCAGCTAGCTAAAGAAATAGGGAGAAAAGAGCGGAGCGTTAGCGACGATATTAAAAAACTTGAAAAAGAAGGGCTCGTAAAAAAAATAAACAAAGTTGATGAACCCCAGCCACAAAAAAAATTTTATACCATAACAAAAAAAGGCAGGCAAAAGCTATCATTGGAAAAAATTTTGTTTAAGGAATTCCGCTACCGGCAGCGGAAATTTGTATGTTATTTCAATAAGTTAAGAAAAGAAATCAAACACATGGGGGAGAAAGAATTAGAGATAATTAAATTTGGCTCCGCTAGGGGGGGGCATAGAATAAATGCATTATGCTATGACCACCACTCTTTCTTTAAATTTCTTGGATATTACCTAGCTGAAGGGCACTCTAGAAACCAAAAAAACCAAAAGGGTGGTTTTAGTCCGTCCATAGTAGTTACAAACTATGACCAAAAAATCTTGACTGATATGCAAAAATGTGCAAATAAGGCATTTGGATTAAAATCAGAAAGGCTAAAAAAATACATTAGAGTAAACGCAATCGCTGTATACTTAGTACTCAAAGCACTCGGAATAGGGAAAAAAGCAGGTGATAAAAGGATTCCATCAATGGTGTTTTCGCTTCCACGCAAATTAAAAGAAATATTTTTGCACGGCTATTAGTTGGGTGATGGAAATAAGAACTTCCCTAGAATGACAACAAAAAACAAAGAACTTGTTAATGACTTGGCTTTCTTGGTAATGCTCTTGCAGAGAAAAGACCTCAGACTAAAAAAAGACTCAGGGGTATACAGATTAGAGGTTAGAGACGGACTCCCATTCTTGGATAGGATCAGAGAACAAAAGAAAACATACCCATATACAATACCAAAAGAATTTGTGTTGAACTTGTTTGAAAGACTGGGAAAAATAGGTAACTTAAGGCAAGCGAAAAGAAAAAGCGTGCCAAAAGAAAAAATAATGGAAGCCATAAAAGAATTGAAGCGAAAGAAACTCTTTAAAAAAACAATAATCGAAAAGCTTCTGAACAGTGACATTGGATTTGACAGAGTAAAAGATGTAATAAAAATAAAAAGCACAAAAAAATGGGTTTACGACTTATCCGTGAAAAAACAGGAGAGGTTTTTGGCTGGCTTTGGTATTTGTAATGCCAGTGTACGCCACGGCACAGGCGACATCTCCAGATACCAGTTTGCGCGTTTCTTTCTTTTCTAAAATTAAAAATATTGGGGTAAAAAGTTTC
>CAYJWT010000071.1:0-5385 GCA_964373935.1 uncultured archaeon
TTGAATGGGCATTAATTAAAGGGTTTTTTTGTCAACAAAACCGGCCAATAACTGCTTTCACCTCATCATTGCCCAAGTAAGCACTGGAAAAAAAGAAATAACCCTGTTAAGCGTTGGCCACAGGAAAAACGTTTATGCTAAGCTCTGATTTTCAGCTTGGCACACAGCCCACATCTTTCAGCGGGTTGTCAAGGTCTGTGCCCAGCCTTACTGACTGGCAGTTCCATCCTTGCCCTGTTGCATAACTGCATGTTGAAGGAGTGGGCTGGGAGAAATAACAGGCAGTCAATGCTGCCCCATCCTTGTATGCCGGGGCAAATCCAGCAAACTTGTTATCAAGCAATTTTATTTCAAACACCAAGTCCCTGTTCCTGTTGACCTTGTACAATGGGTTCCTTTCCTGGAAGAGCATTGTGGCAGTGAACCTTGTCACTTCACTGCACTGGCTCTGCCCATCGTCACCCCCAGGCCCAGTGCATGCGCCTGCCCTTGTGGGAATGATTGGGGCAGCTGTTTTTCCGCCAGGCCCTTTGTACAGCCCAATCCTTTCTCCCGGATTGTTTCTGCTGCACGACTCAGCATCAAAGCCCCCTGAAAAGCCCTGTTCTTCCTGCACTTCCAGTTCCTGCACTCTTATGAGCTGTTTTGATATTTCAGAGTCAGCCTGAACTTCAACCCTCATTACGCCACAGTTTGCGCCGCTCGTTGTTATCAATCCAAAATCGCTTTCTTTTCCCAAAAATTCAGTTTGTATCTCGCCCGCTTTTCTGCACAATCCCTCCCTCACCATTCCTGCAAGGGTTCTTTCCATTTCCCTTTCATCAGAAGCGTTATAGCTGCCTGGAGTGCAGAAGGAGCCTGCATTATCGCATTCAACCGAAACACTCACTTCTGATTTTTTTGCAGTGTAGGCTCCAGGGCAGGCGGAATCCTTAATGGTTTTCTTGGGAGGGGGCAAAAAAGGGTTTTTCCTCGGCGCACAATAATCCCTATCGCACATTCCCAATGCCATCTGCTCTATCTGGTTGTGTATTTTCGCGCTGAACAACCCACTGTCATTCTGCGTGTTTTCCTCCTGCAGTGGCTGGTGGGCAATTGCCCTTGCTTCTGCCAAGGCCTTGAACAGTCTCACCGGGACAAAAATCCTGAAGTTTGCCCTTGGAAGAATGACTTCCTTTATTTCGTCCCCTGTTGCCTTGTTCCTTATTCTCAGCCGTGGAAGCTTTTCATAGTCCTCAAAGGGCAGTGCTGCAATCGCAAGCGTAACATAAAAAGTCCCCTTCCTGCACTGCCTTGGATCGTTTTTGTGCAGGTCCATATCACACTCCACAACCTCAAAAAATTCTCCTGTCTGCACGCTTGTCTGGATTGCCTTCTGCAACACTTCCCTGAGTGTCTGTGCATTCTCAAGAGAAACAGAATAATTCCCATAGTGGGCTTCGCTGTAAAAAAGTGAAATGAGGGAATTTGCCGCAAAATCAGCAAACTCTATGCTCCGTGTCCCCCCAAACTTTGCCTCAGCATAGTCATTCTGCAGTTCCCTCCATGACTTGTCCGCAAGCTCTATCGTGTACCTTCCCCTGTCCCTGTCTGCAAGCCAGTCCTCTATCCTCTCCCTCAAGCCAAAATTGAAAACCTGTATTGCGTCTGCCCTTGTCATGTCAGCAACTGCCTGCAGTTCTGACCTTGACTCAATCCCCGCAATGGTGTCATTTGTCTGCCTCTCTGTCTGAATCATGCTTTGGGTGAGCAGCACGCTCAGTATTATGAGCACAAAAGAAATCAGTGCAGTGAACAAGTTGAATGCTCTCTCATTCAGCAATCTCATGAAGAATATTAAAGGAAAGGTGGTATATATTTTTTATTAAAGAGGCAAATAATTAGGCTGCTAGTATTCTGTTTCTTTTTGTTTCAAGCCAAGTTCTTTGAGAAAATTTTTTGGCGTCCTGTATTCGCTGAATGGCTTGAAATCCCTGTCAAATGAAATGAGGTATTTTATTCCAAGGGCTTTGGTTGCTGCTATTTGTGGAAGGTCTTTTGTTTTTATTTGCCCCTTTAATTTTATTGCTTCTTCCTTGTAATCATCTTCAAAAACCAGCGTGCAAGATTCAAGCAAATACTTCATGAACTTGTTTGCTACCGCCCTTGAGTAATTTCTTTTGAAGTAGCTGGCTATTTCTTTTACCACGGTGAGATTTATGTATGCTTCTATCTTGTCTTCATTCAGCATTTCCAAAATTTTCACAGAATTGCTGTTTTTTTCCTCAAACCCGTAAATGAATGCATTGGTATCAATAAATGCCTTAACCTTCATTTTCAAGTTCCTCTAGCTCTTTGGCAAGCTGTCTTGGAGCAACATTTCTTTTTGGTATTTTCTGGATATCTTTCCACAACTGCTTGCGCTTGAACAAGTCCAAGTGAATAGCATAGTGCACAAGAGAAGACCTAACTGCCTCGCTTTTGGTGTTAAAGAGCCCAGACCTAACCATTTCCTCAAGGATTTCCCCCTCAACTCCCCTGAATTTGAGTGTCAAAGTAGTTTCAGCCATAAAAATCTCATTATAGTGATTATATAGTGATATTATAGTAAAGTGTATTTAAGTATTTCGTTGAATTGTAATCAGCCCGCCCTTATCTTCGGCTGCTTTTCCCACGCTTTCTGCCTTTTCACTATTTCTCCCGCATAAGCATTCTTTACAGGGGAGATTGTAATGTTTTCCAGTGCTTTCTGCCAGTCTTTTGTTTTCTCCCATTCTATTTTCAATGTTCTTGCAGCACAGTCAATTTCCTCTCTTGTTGTGCTGCCTGAGAGTTGCCCTGAAATTCTGCAGTCCTTTATTGATTCCGGCTGATGGGTCATTAATGCAACAATCATTGACTCTGGAAGGCTGTGTGTTATTGCAGCGTTTGCAAGCGCAGAATTGCTGTGGAAATAGCCAGGAATGAACGGCACAATGTATCCCCTGTCTGGCTCTGCTGTCTCATACTTTGGGCTGATTGAGCCAATTGTCTGGGAAACCCCAAGCTTTGCAAATTGTTCACAATCCTCTTCCAGCAATGTTGCATTTCCTCCAGCAATCTCATTGTTCATCTGCTCAAATCCCTTGTTCCCGGAAACCTCGCTGAAATTAATGCTGTTAGCAGAAACAGCAAACCTGTACGTTCCAAACTTTCTCCATGTTCCACCACTAACCACTTGCGCCACTGCATCCGGTTTTCCATCCCCATCCTTGTCAACATTTGGTGTTTCCTTTGAAACCTCGTTAAGCGAAGTGATACCCTCTGGTGTAAAAGGAACTTTTTCAGTGTAAAACTTGTATGCTTGGTAGCCGACCCAGTTTGCCGCTGCCCCCCAAAACACCCCTTTTGCAGCATTCTTGAAAAGGTTTTTCCAGAATGTTCCGGTTGTCCCGAATTTTTTGATGTTGTCCAAGTATTTTCCAACCTTGCTGCCCACTCTTGCCTTGCTCTCAAATCCTTTTACTGTTTCTCCCTCAATTATTTTTCCAAGGCTGCCTTCAATTGCTTCCTTTCCAGCAGTGTCAGTAATGAATTCTACAATTTTCGGGTTTGCCTTTAATGCCGCCCCAACATCCAGCCCTGCTCTTTGCAATGTTGTTGGATTTGGAGCTTTAACTCTATACTTGTATTCCCGTAATACTTTTGGTGGTTTGCCTGTTACAGTAATAATTTCGGAAATATCATCAACTATTATATCTGATTCCTTGATTGCACTGTCCACCACGCTTCTAATATCTGTCTGCAATGCAGGCGCAGCAGTCTTTAGGCCTGCCCAATGCTTCACCCCAAACGCTTGTTCCAGCCTGTTCTCTATGCTTCTAGCTGCCTGATCCCTGACGCTCCCAATGTACTTGCCCTGTAAAGTGGTTGAAGTGATTGGGGTTTTGCCGCCAAATTCAGGAGCATCCAGCACAACATCCGCTTTCAAGCCATCACTAATTGCCGATGGAACAAATTTCTCCAACTGCTCTTCAACAACCTTTTTGTATGCATTTCCAATTCCAAGAGTTTGCTTTGTGGTTGAAGCAGTGAGAATTGGCCTGAGGTTAAGTTCCCCAATCCTTGTTGTAAACTCGCTGACTGCTTCTTTTTCCGCATACTCCAAACCCTCATAAATTGTTTTTTTGCCGGCAAGGGTTTTTGCGTTCTTTATCTGCCTTTCAAGGATGGCCGGATAGATTTTCTTCACTTCCTTTACAAATTTATTGGCCCCTGTTTTTCCAAGAGAGCTTTCAAGCTGTGCTGCCAGGCGCTTTTCCGTGTTCTCCCAAATCTCGCCAGCAGCAATCTTTGCAGTGCTGTCAGAAATCGGCAGGTTTGAAACACTCACAAGAGCTGCACGCCTTAACGTGTCTGCGCTCACCCCGGTTATTGCCGGCGCAATAATATCATCAAGGAACTGGTCGTCTGCCTGCTGTTTTGAAAGAGTTGATGACTCTGCCTCTGTTGCGAATGGTGGTGTTTTCGGGTCACCAAACAATCCAAACAACAGGCTCTTTGTCGGCCCCGGGAAAAACCTGCCAATAAAGTCTATTGCTGTCCTGCCATATTCAGTATGCCTTGCCAGAATGCCAACTGCAGGCAGCCCACAGTCAAGCACTGGCCCTAAAAATGCCAAAGGCCCCATTCTCCAGCTGCCAAGAATTGACACTGGCAAGCAGCCCCCAAGATAAGCTATGACACCATTCCTGATATGAGCATCCTTCTGTCTCTGGTATCCCGGCTGCCCTGCAACTGTTGAAGCTGGAGCTGATTTGTCTTTTTCCGCCTGCAATCCCCTTCCTTCCGGTGTTTCTCCCGGCTTCGGTGGCTTTCCTGGGTCTGCAAAGGCGGCTGCCAGTGCTGCCCTGGCATCGTTTATTTCAAGCTGGTCTGGCATGCCATCCCAGCCCACTGTTGCATAATAAGTTCCGGGCTTTGCTTTTGCAATTTCTTCAAGCAGCTTGTAAGGATGAATGCCGCATGCTTTTATTTCAATTTCATGCTGCTTGCTTTCCCTGTTCCCTACCTTCAAGCTTTTTGCTTTCACTCCGATTTTCTGTATTTCCGTTGCAGCAATCGGGAAAGTTCCTGATCCATCCACACAGAACTGCAGTTCCCTGGTGAATTTTGCTCCCTTCTTTTCAAGCTTTATCCTATTGTCCCCGGTCTTTGTGGAGTTTGCAAGCTCTTTGAGGAATTCCTGTTTTCCATCAATGCTCCTCACAACTATTGCTTCAACAGAGCCCCTGCTTGCCTTTGAAGAAAAATCAGTTTCAATCTTCACTTCCTCGTCATTGCCGGAATTCACTGTAATTCCAACACACTGCAACCCGGTGTTTATTTTTATCTCCTTGTTCCCATCAACCTGCAGCTTTCCAATAG
>CAYJWT010000072.1:0-4795 GCA_964373935.1 uncultured archaeon
TCCGATCTATGCCTGCAAGCAAAAAGAGCAATGCCGGGGCATTTTGCTTTCTTCAAGCGATACTGAAACCTGCTGTTCTGTGGCATGCGGTCAGAGTGCCGGCCAGAGTGCTTCTGTCAATGTGAGCGATATCCAGAATAATAACTTGTTGTTCATTGTTGTGGGAGTATTAATTTTAGCTTTTTTGGTGTATGTTTTTTCTGGAAGGGGAAAGTGAAATGATGCGGAAAATTGTTTTTTTGTTTTTTTTGCTGTTGTTCATGTCGCCTGCCTTTGCTTCTGTTTGCGACAACTGGGTGAGGATTTATTCTCAGGATGCAGGGCCAGGCAAAAGGCAGCTGTGCAGTGATGGGGACTGCGGGGTTATTTTTGACAGGAATGGCAGTGTGCTTTACAAGAAAAGGCAGCCAGATGACGACTGCATTGGCAGGTGGAAGAGAGAAACCAGGGTGCCGATTTTTCCCGGAGAAAGGCTTGGCTATCTTGGAAAGGGCCACGACAAGGTGCAGTTTGACCTGGTTGATGCAAACAGGGTTGATGCAAACAACAATCCTCTTGTGATAAAAACCTACAAGTTAAAGGATACGAGAAAGCACCCCAAAGGAGTGGTGTTCAAGAACCCCCAGAATTATCTCATGATGGTGGAAATACCGCAGAGCACTATTGCTGATGTCAACAACGTAATGACGACCCCGGGCTATGTTGTTTTCAGGGCAAACTACAAGGCCTGCGAATACAATTACTTGATGCTGACTGTCTGCCCAAATACCCAGTGCAGCGACAATATTGACAATGACAGGGATGGCCAGGTTGACCTTGATGATGCAGGATGTTTTGGCGACCCAAACAGGGACAACGAGAGGCTTGATGCCATAATAAACCCTGTTGTTACAATAAATGGCTCTGATGACCAGACGGTTGTTTTCGGGAAAAATGCTTCTGACAAGAATGCTATTGTTTCCTGGACAATAACCAACACTGGCCTTGACCCTGTTATAGTGAAATCAGTGACTGGGCTGGGGTGCACTGGGGATATTTCGTGCAGGTTTGTTGGCTTCAGGGAAATCAAGCCAGTTCCCGCTGATTCAAATTCTGGTGACAGGAATGCGAGCATATCTGGTCAAACTGTTTTAGAATCTGCCAGGGTTTTTTCCTTCTCTGGCGAAAAAACAGCAAGCAGCAAATTTCCTTTTACTCCATTGCATCCAGCGCCAACAATTCTAAACTTGCAGGCTGAAGAAGATGACCCCCCAATTGACACTTTTCCAATAGGCCCCACCATAAATGTGATTGACCCGGAGAACTTGGACTTTAATTTCACAACCAATGTCATTAGCATCAGTGTCCAGCCAGACCAGAATGCAGTGGACATTTCAAGCATAACTGTTGACCTGAACAATGCCAGTTCAACGTTCGATTTGGGCAGGGATTGCGAGTTTGAGGAGAGCGATGAAGAGGATAATGACAGCGAGAATGAGGACGGCAATAATTCTGGTGGCGCCAGTGTTTCATGCGAGTATACTGAGAGAAACCTTATCCCAATTGTCCACACGCGGCTTGTTGTCAGGGCAAGGGATGTTAATGGCAACCAGTCAAGTTTGGCTGTTGTTTTCAGGTATGTAAAGCAGGCAGATGCAAACGGGCAAAAGCAGGATGCCAATGGCTACAGGTTTGTTCTGGTTGAACCACCAGACGGAAGGGTAATACTGAAGAGAATTGACCTGTCAAAACAACAGGTTGGGGAAATTTTGTCAAAAGGGCCTTCTGCAACAGTTGGGCTAGTGATTAAGCCGGGTGAATCAATTGTTGTGACAGAAAGTGTTCAATTGCCAAAGAGTGTCAGAATTCCTGCAACAAATAATCTTGGGCTGCATGTTATTTTTGATGATTCTGTTTTCGGCAATTCTGACATCAATGAGCCGAGCACTGACACCGTGAAACTTACTAGGATATTTACAGAGGAAAAAAAGTTCAATATTGAGCTTATAGGGGGGGATCAAGGGTTTTGCATTGGGAGAGATGGGAGACTGGGGGCAACTGGAAAGACTGCGGTTCCAAGAGTCCTGCTTTCCTGGGACTGGTCTGATATTACACTCAACACTTGTGAACAGAAAGGCCAGTTTGACAGCAATGTTGTATACTGTGACCCAGCCCAGTTCAGCATTGCTTTGCTAAAGAGGCTTGACAGGGTATATGAACTGGCGAAAGATGGGAAAGTTTCTCAGGCAAGCTCCCTGACAAAGTTCAGGGCCTGGCTAATGCAAGACAACATAAACAGTGATTTCAGGAAGGACTTTGACTTTTACTATACCCAGACAGGCTTTTTCAATGCCTCGGCATTTTATGATGACCCTGAGACTCCATGGAACCTTTATTTCACAAACCCGGCAAGACTGAAATTTTCCCCGGAAAACCTTTCTGCCGGATTGTATGATGTTGAAATAATTGTTGATTCAAGTGCTGGCCCATTGTCCTTCTTTGATTCCGGAGGGCTTGCAGGGGTGATTGATGTAAAGCTTTCAAAAATCAGTGAGCCAGATTCAATCAATCCTTTTTACCTGCTGCCTCTCAATGGGGGTGTGGGGTTGTTTGGAGCAGACAGTGATGGAAGGATTGAGAGAAAGGGATATGGGGTAAAATTTAATGGGGACAGTGTGCCAATAACCCCGGAATTTTCAACTTCAAGCCAGACAGGCGAGAAAACAGTTGATGTGGAATTGCTGAGTGACTTTACCACGTTGAATATAAACAAAAGAGAGAACGTGCTTTCCCTTTCCCAGAATGCTGCAGACCTGGAGTTTTCCCCAAGCTTTGCGACCCCTGTTGCAATGGTTGTTATTGATGCGAATGAGGCAAGAGCAGAGGGCTTTTATTATTTGCTGAAAAACAATCAGGCCCTTCCTGTTCCGGGAAATTATGGCACGCTCTGGACCGGGTTTGGAAGCAGCCCAATGCAGTGCAAGAACTTTGACAATAGCACGGTGTACTATAGAAAGAACGATTCAAGGGCAGTTCCAGAATCATGTGTTGACCAGAGCATTGGCACTGATTCATTCGGTTTCAGGTTTACAAGCATTCCCCCAGAAAACAGGAATGGAAGAATGTTCCTTGAAACAGTTTTCTATACTGCAGTCAACGATGATACAAGGCTCCGCAATGCCTGCCAGCAGAAACAGACAATATTCGCTTCCCCGACACAGGGTCCAAATTCCGGGGATATCAGCTTGGGCTTGAGGCACAGGTCAAGCGGTGTTTCAATAGAAGAAGTGTTCAGCAAAATAGCAACAGGGGCCCTTTGTGCCTCGATTGATGCTGGGGCAATGGAAATCTGGTGGAATCCGCAGACAGTCTCAGCAGACCTGAATGCAGTAAAGGAAACACTCATTGCAACAAGCCCAACCCCAGTAATCTGCAGGCTGCCTCCAGAAATTGCCTTGCTGCCATCACAGTAAGCAACCAATTTTTTGTCAATTTTTTTTCTTGGATAGTGTGCAAACCCTTAAATATAACCTTGGAATAAATTATTGGTAAAGGAAAAAGATTATTTCCAAGTTATGTAGTAGAGTGGTTGTTGTGGAGCACCCTGAAGCGTCTCTTGTCAGGAAAACTTTTGTTTTCAGGCAGATGGACCTTCCCCCTAGCATTGTTATGACCAAGCGCTCCCTGCTCAGGTGGTTTGCTTTGTCTTTTGGCCTTATTTCTGGGGGCGAGAGCAGGGCAACTGTCCTGAATGTGCTTGATGCATTGTTTTATTTTCTGCTTTCTAAAAAGCTTGCTCCCTCAACCCTTGACATTCAGCAGTTTCTTGCGGAGAAATACCAGCAGAAGGTTTCAGAAAAGCTTATCCGCTATCATCTCAATCGCCTTATTGAACTGGAGCTTCTTGTGAGAAAAAACAGGAAATACTCTTTCAACAACCACCCTTACTCCGAACCCCACTCCCTTAAAGACAGCTTTTCCCACTGGATAAAGCAGCCGGTAAACAATTCCATGAATGACATTGAAAAAGTGCTGGAAAAAATTGTGGAAAGCTACAAATGAATTTTTTTTGCAAAAACATTTTTATTAACTTCGTGATTATTTTTTTTTATGGAAAACATAAAGCTTTCCGACAGGGCAAAGCAGAGGCTGCTTGTTGTTGATGCGCAAGGCAGCCAGAAAGGCGAGATTGTTGAAAGGTGGAAAGCCCACACTGCGCCAGGCACAAGGCATCTGGCAATTGGTGTGCTTGTTTTTGACAAAAACAACAAGCTTATTTTGCACAAGCGCATCAAAACAAAGGTTGGGGGCAATACCATTGATTACCCTGTTACCCATGTTCTTGAGGGGGAAAGCCCTGAGCAATCATGCTACCGCTGCCTTGAACACGAGTACGGCATCAGAGAAAAAATTCTGTTAAAAACGCTGTTTGGTTTTCCTTACGAATACATTTATGAGGATGGAACGTGCGAGAATGAGTACTTGCTTATTTTCAGCGCAAAATATGATGGAAAGATTGTTCCAAACAAAAAGGAAATGGTTGGAAAGCCCATTCTTACCACAATGAAAAAGCTTGCTGCTGATATTGAAAAACACCCAGAAAAATATTCCGTGTGGTTTTGGGACACAGTGAGAAATTTCAAGGAAACAGATGGTGGAGAAAACCCCCTAAAATGACTGCGTATTTTTATTCTATCCCTTTTTTTGCAATTTTTGCATCAATTACATAAATTTTGTTCTCTTTCCATTCCTGCTTTATTTTTTCTTTATTTTTTTTGTCGAAACACACTGCAATGCCACAATCTCACCCTCCTGC
>CAYJWT010000072.1:4805-5119 GCA_964373935.1 uncultured archaeon
ATAAATCTCAAATTCAAAAAGCACAAGCAACCTCCCATTTTTTTCAGCAATATCAGCCAGCAATGCAAGCTCTCCTGTTTCAAGATTGTTTTGTGAAGCGTTGCTTAGCTCCTGTAATTGCTTGCGGTTTTCTTTCAATAAATATGTTATTTCTTGGTTTTTGCCTTCCTTTATTGCCCTAATCAGTTTTTCAGTTATTGTTTTTATTGAATTTATTATTTTCCAATAATGCTCTTTCTTTTCGGTTTTGAATGTATTCATTTTTAGAATCAATTCTTTGGTTGAGGCGCTGTATCCAACAAAACCAACCAGCA
>CAYJWT010000073.1:0-5117 GCA_964373935.1 uncultured archaeon
GATAATTAAAGCTATTCAACGCGCTGTAGCACTGGTGTTTTTTTCGAAAATCTTTTTTCTAGCCAGTAAAGCGCAAGTCCAAAGATTATGAAGCCAATTGTTACTATTACTTCCAAGAACGAGTAAGCGAATAGCATTAGCAGGGAACTGGCAGCGCCCAAAAAAGCAGTGATTGAAAAATTTCCAATATTCAATGGTATTTTGAATGCAGGCAAAAAGTCTTTTTTTCTTCTCAGGAAAATAAGCGCCAGGTTTACTGCAAGAAATACAAGAAATGTCATGAAGGTTGTTGTTTTTGCAATCGCGTCAATTTCTCCAACTGCAAGCATTGCAATCGAACCGAGAGCAGTAATGAAAATTGCAATGTGGGGGGTTTTTGTTTTTTTGTGGATAGCAGCAATAATCTTTGGCAAACTATGTTTTGTTCCAAGACCGTAAAGCATGCGCGAGCTGACAATCAGCGTTATTAGCACTGTATTGAGCGTTGCAATCAGTGCCATTATGCCAAGCAAAAAGCCCATGTTTGCGCCGCCTGCTTTCAATGCAACATCCATTAATGGGGCAGTGCTTTTTCCAAGTTCTGCTGTTGGCAAAATGCTGACTGCGCTCAAGGAAAGTAAAATGTACAAGATGCTTGAAACAATAATGCTTGCAACCAGTGCGCGCGGCAGTGTTTTCTCTGGTTTTATTGTTTCCTCGCCAAGCTTCGCTATTGCCTCAAAGCCAATGTATGCGAAAAAGATTATTGCAGTCGCATTCAAAATACCACTAAAACCGTTTGAGAGCTGAAAGTAGTCAACCCTGCCAAAAAAAGGAATGCCCAAAAAAATCACTATGATTATTCCAAGCGCTTCAATCAAAGTGAAAACAATATTCAGCTTTGCGCTCACGTCAATGCCTGCAAAGTTCACAATACTAAGCAAGATTATCAATGCTATTGCAACTAGCAATATTGGCAATTGCACAAAGCTTGCCAAATAGCCAGCAAAACCCAAAGCAACTGTTGCTGCAGTAACAAAGCCGACTGCAACAACAAGCCAGCCAATCAAGAAAGCAAGCCAGTCTTTTTTGAAAGCATGCTTCAAATAATTGGCTTCAGCGCTTGCTTTGGGGTAAGCAGAACTAAGTTCGGCATAACTCAAGCCAGTGAAAGAGGCAATTATTGCACCAAGAACAAAGCTCAACCAGACGCTTGTTCCAGCCAACAATGTTGCCTTTCCAATCAGCGCATAAATTCCCGCGCCGAGGATTATGCCAACACCGTACATTGTCAAGGCAAAAAAACCCAGTGATTTCCTTAAAGCCATAAACTCGCAGCCCTCAAAAACGGTTCTGTTCATTAGTCGGGTGGTATTTATAGTTGGGGGTTTTTGTGTTATTTTGGTGATAACATTACCCCCAACACGAAATGTAGTCATGCTGGTTATATAAGGTATGGTTTTCGGAAAACAAAGTCTGGGAAACGCCAGACATATCTATGCAAGAACTGTGGTAAGCGTTTTGTAAGGCCAGAGTTCAAAGGCATACATTTTAAGCAAAAAACAGTCACATTCAGCCCATCAACCAGTGACCGGATAAGACTCACAACCACGTTCAGTTCCTCAACCTGGCTAGCATTATACGCCGGCCAGTCTCTGTGATAGGAAGAAGTAAAAGCTATGATTTTCGGTTACGGTTTCCAAACCAATTTATCCGCAAAGCCGCTTCAGCAGAAGCCTGAGGGAAAGGATGTGCAGCATCATTCCCAGCGGCACTGCAAATGCCGGCACCATTACCAGGGGAAAGGTTGTCATTAGTTCTGTTGTTGGGCTTGTGGGTATAATCTGAAAGGGTTCTGGAAACACCAGCCCAATCCCAAAGCTTATTGCTATTGCAAGGTCAATTATTCCTACAACGTTCCAGGCGATTGCGAGTTTCCTGGCCCAGCGTGTTTTTTTGAGGTAAAAAAACGCCACAATTGGTGCTGACAATCCCACTATTATGTCACCATAGCCTGATGGGATTGCGAACATTGCTGGCAAAAGGCCCTGCTCCATGAGCACCAGAAAAACATACCCCCCGATCCTTGGAACCTGTATGAGAATGAGAAAGGGCTGGGTAAAGCTGTCGGCAATTTTTCCGGCAAGTTCTGATTTTTTCAGGGTTTTCAGAAAAATAATTATTGGGAGCGCAAAAAAAACCGGGACTAAAGGCGAAATGAAGTTTGCTGTAACGTGGAAAAAATCCAGCAGCCCGATTGCCATGGCAAGGAGCAGCCAGCCGAACAAAAAAATTCCTGAAAAAAGCACTGCCTTGTTTTTGCTGTTTTCAGGCACGTTGAGTTTTCTTGTGATTAAGTGAATTTCCCTTACAATCAAAAAAGATATTATTGCTGTTGTTGCAACTGTTATTACAACACTCAGCAATGAATTGTGCACTGTCATGCCAATTACCCTTGTTTCTTTTTGTATTATTAAAACCTCTCTTTTGACAAAAAACTGTGATGCGGATTTTTTTTGGAAACCATTTTATATTTCCTGGACTGCTATTATTTCATGCCCTTGCCGAAAAGAAAACTGCCTGTCCCAAAATCTCCCAGTGCAAATGTCAGCATCCGTGCAACAAAAAAATTTGTTGAGGCCTGGAAATCCAGGAAGCATGAGTTGTGGGAAATTTTTGTTGAGCTTGAGA
Organism: uncultured archaeon; assembly: GCA_964373935.1. Classification (GTDB taxonomy): domain Archaea; phylum Iainarchaeota; class Iainarchaeia; order Iainarchaeales; family CAYJWT01; genus CAYJWT01. The sequence goes on from CAYJWT010000073.1 coordinate 2,671, forward strand.
AGTTTTATCCACGGCAATGTTCCAAAAAGCAAAACCCATACGCAAGTAAGAAGTGAATTCATTGAAAGGCTTGTTCCCCTTGGAATGCAAATTAAAATAATTCCAATGAAAGGGTTTGTTTTTGACCGGGAAAAAGGAAAGTTTGTTGAAAAGCATTCTTGACCAAAAAAACCCTTTTAAACCTGTTTGAGTTCTCTTGTTTACTGATGGCAAAGGAAAAAGAGCAGCTGCTTGGCATTACTGTGAAAAAGGAGCAGGATTTCAGCGAGTGGTATAATCAGGTTGTGCTGAAGGCAGAGCTGGCTGATTATGCCCCGATAAGGGGCTTCATGGTGATAAAGCCAAGGGGTTATGGGGTTTGGGAAAAAATACAGGCATACTTCAATTCCGTCCTCGAAAAAATGAGTATAAAAAACGCTTATTTTCCCCTGCTTATCCCGGAGAGCTTTTTCAGGAAAGAAGCAGAGCACGCAAAGGGGTTTGCGCCGGAGCTTGCCTGGGTTGAAAAGCAGGAGGAAGAGGAAAGGGTTGCAATCAGGCCAACCTCTGAAACAATCATTTACGATTTTTTTGCAAAATGGCTGCGCTCTCACAAACAATTGCCTCTCAGGGTAAACCAGTGGTGCAATGTTTTGCGCTGGGAGGTAAAGCAAACAAAGCTTTTTTTGCGGACAAGGGAATTCTTGTGGCAGGAAGGGCACTGTGTTTATGCAACTAAAGAGGATTGTGACAAGGAAGTATTAAGGGTTCTGATGGAATACAAAAAGCTTTGTGAGGAACTGCTTGCAATCCCTGTGCTTGCGGGAAAAAAAACCGATGCGGAAAAGTTTGCAGGCGCACTATACACCCTTACTGTCGAGGCATTGATGCCTGATGGAAAGGCACTGCAGCTTGGAACATCCCACAATTTGGGGCAGGGTTTTGCACACTCTTTTGGGTTAAGCTTCACTGATGCAAACGAGGAAAAGCAAGTGCCATGGCAGAGTTCCTGGGGTTTTTCAACAAGGCTGATTGGGGCAATTGTCATGGTGCATGCCGACAACAAGGGGCTTGTTCTGCCTCCAAATGTCGCAAAGGAAAAAATTGTCATTGTACCTATTGTTTTTGAAAAAGGAAAAGAAAAAATCATGAAAAAATGCGTGGAAACAGAAAAAAAACTGGGAAAATTCGGGGTTTTTGTTGATGACAGGGATGATTACAGTGCTGGCTGGAAGTTCAATGACTGGGAAATGAAGGGAGTTCCGCTGAGAATAGAGATTGGGCCAAAGGACCTGGAAAAAAAACAGGTTGTTGTAGTGAGGAGAGATACTGGGAAAAAAGAAACAATTAAAGAAAAAGATTTGCTGAAAAAAATCCCTAAAATTCTTGAAGAAATCCAAAAAGGGTTGTTAAAGAAGGCAGAAAAATTCCTGGGCGAAAACATTGCTGAAGCAAAAAGCAAGCAGGAGTTCCAGAAAGCCATTGAAAACAAAAAAATGGTTTTCGGGTTTTTCTGCCACTCAAGGGAATGCGAGGAAACAATAAAAAAGGAAACAACAGCCACAAGCAGGTGCATTCCAATTGCCCAAAAGAAGGAGAATGGAAAATGCATGTACTGCGGCAGGAATGCCGGTGAAAAAGCATATTTTGCAAAATCCTACTGATTATGCCGCATAGCTTGGGTTTTCTTCACTCAAGCTGAGTTCCATTTCTTCGACAACATCCCCACCCAGCTTTTTTTCATACAATCCAATGTATTCAAAGCCAAACTGCTTGTACAACGATTTTGCTTTTTCGTTTGACTGCTTTACCAGCAGCGTTACTTTTTCAGCCCCTTTTTCCTTCAGGAAAGATATTGCGCGGTTGAGAAGGGTTTTTGCCGCATCTTTTCCCCTGAATTCCTCTTTGACCGTGAGGCCGTTTATTCTTGCATTGTTTTCCCCAGTCAGCTCTAGCTCGATGAACCCAGCCATGTTTTTTTTTGCGCTTGCCTTGAAGACCGTGATGTTTTTCCTGCTTAACCTTTCAGCTACCTCTGTTTCGCTGACTGAAAAATACGGGAACTCTTTTTTTATGAGGCCCGCTATTACCACAGAGTCATTCATTGTTGCCTTTCTTACTGAAAACATTTCTTTCATGCTTTTCACTCCTCTTCCCAGTCGGCAAGCCATTCCCCTTCTTTTTGGGGATTGAGCATGCTTACTCCCCAGACCACAAGCGCTATTCCAGCAAGCACAATGGCGTAATGCACAATCCTTGAAAGGCAGGGTTCCCCATAGCAAGGCCCCAGGTTTGTGTTGAAGTTGAAGAATTCCGCCATTATTGCAAGCAGCCCAAGCAGGATAACGAATGTTTCAAAGCTCTTTCTTCCCATCTATGAAAACCCCTTATTAATGTATCTCATTTTTGCCTCTTTTTTTTTGTTTTCAACCCTCTTCAGCTGCGCTATTGTTCTTGCATCAATCACG
>CAYJWT010000074.1:0-4958 GCA_964373935.1 uncultured archaeon
AAAATAAGGGCTGTTGTAAAAATAAGGGCTGTTGTAAAAATAAGGGCTGTTGTAATAACTGCAAGACGGATGGCACGCATTCACGCCAGAACCCAATGCAACCGCAAAAAGAAGTGCAATTGCAATGCCCCAAAAATGCCTGAACCCCATACATAATATAGCAGTCAAACTCATATATAAATATAACGATTTAACTGATTTAGGTTAATAGTAGATTAGAACTAGCGCAATGGAAGTGGCAATCCATTTACTATTTCTTCAGTGGGTAGCACTGGCTCTTCTTCAACTGGTGGGAAAGCAATCTGTTTCAGTTCCTGCATTCTTTCCCTAATATTGCCATCATTCGGAAACGCCCCGTGGGAAAGCAATCTGTTTCAGTTCCTGCAGTGTGTCAAGAGCGTTTGCTTTTATCATCCTCTGGGAAACAGTGTATAGAACATTCCTAATATACAGTGCCCTTTTCACTGTATAATCATCCCCGAAGTAATAGCCTCTCTTCAGCTCTTCTTCTGGAGTTATGTGGGTTATTCTTCCTTTTTCCTCAAACCCGTTTTCCAGTGAAACCCTGTATACAAATGCCCCCTGGAAAACAGGTTCTCCATAAGCGGGGAACTCGTTTCCCTCAATTGGTTTTTCTTTTTGTTCTGCCGGTATTTCTGCAAGCATTATTGGCAAAACCAATAATTTTTTTTCCCTGTCAAACAGGAATGCCTTGTGGTCGTAAAGTGCAAAGCTGTCCGTGCCCCTGTCCCCAATCGCTATCTTGTGCATTTCAACTGGGTTTGAAACATCGCTTACGTCAAATATTGCAAGCTTCATTCCCAGATACCAAGCAAAGTCCCCCTGTTTTGCCTCTACTGCTTCCTTTCCAACCCCAATAATATGGGTTTCATCAAAAGGGTGCAGGTAGTCAGAATACCCCGGGATTTTTAGCTTTCCCAGAACAACAGGGGAAGTTGGATTGCTCACATCAATAACAAACAATGGGTCAACTTTTTTGAAGGTTACAAGGTAAGCTTTTTTTCCCAAAAACCTTGCTGAATAAATCCTTTCCCCGGGAGCAAGGCCCTCAAGCTTTCCAATAACATTCATTGTTTCATCAAGCACAAACAGGCTGTTTTTGCTTTGCTGCTCAGCCCCTTCTGTCCCAAAAGTTGGGTTGGTTGTTGTTGCAATCCTGAACTTTCCCTCAAACTCGTCCATGGAGAACTGGTTCAATACATGCCCCCGCACCTTTCCATTCCCAATAAAGCCAATTTTTCCGCCAGAGAGCGCAAACTTGCTGATAATTGTTTTTTCCCCGCCCTCAGCCCCTATCCCTGTTTCCCTAACTATGGGAAATTCCGGCTGTTCCCACAAGGCTGATGCAATGTAAATGTTTTCCGGAGAGGCAAAAACATTGTTGCCATTCCCCACAATTGTTTCTTTCTGCATTTCCCCGGAATCAATGTTAAGGGAAACAATTGTCAGGAAATTCTGTGCCGGAACCGGCGGGATATAGCCAATTTCCTGTGGTTCCGCTATCCTGCTTTCCTTTCCATCAACAATCATTTTCGGGATAATGTCATTATCCTCTTTCCCTGTTTCCTCTGCACTGCCTCCTGCTTCTTCTGCTACTCTTTCCCCTTTGCCATACAGTACAGGATAATAGTTTGGCCAGCTGTTTATTACAAAATAAGAGTGATTCCCAATCATCCTGGAAGTAAGATAGTTTCCCTGGAAATCAATTTCTTTCACTATTTTCGGGTTTGCCCTGTCTGTCATGTCAAAAATTATTGCAGTGCCGCCATATGTAAGATAATACGGGGCACTAGAGAGTCTGGCGTTTGTGGCACTGAAATACGCCTGCTGTTTTGAGGGTTTGCCATTTGTTGCAATGAAATACGCCTGTGTTTTCTGCCCAAACAACAGCAGCTTGTTACCAGAAACAAACATTTCCTGGGGATAAATGTCCCCCAGCCTTGTTGCTGAGACAACCCCTGCGTTTTCAACAGGGTATGCCTCTGTTATAACAAGCCTGTTTCCGGAAAAAGCGTAAATATATCTCCCATCCGTTTTCACTATGTCTGCCTCATCAACTCCCTCAACCTGCACGTTTGTCCCGGAATAATCAGCCTCTCCAGCTGTTCCAGAATCCGCCGTTGATTTTTCTGCCGCAGCCGGAACCGCAGTTGGAATGTCTCCTCTCCCATACCCAATCCCCTGCTGTGCGCTCTTGAATGCCTCAACAAGCTCTTCATAGCTATTGAATCTCGGAATAGGCTTGGCCACTATTTTTTCTTCAGGCAGAGTATAGCAACCAGAGATTACAGCAACCATGAACACCGGAAGCAACAAAGCCAAAACAGCAATTACCTGCCTCAAAAAAACACCACAAACAATATTGGATTGCCATATTTAAATGAGTATTGTTTTAGTTAGGAAAAAAACTAATCACATTTTGCTCGCCGAGAGAATCCGCAGTCAGTTTTGAAGTCCTATTAGCTGTCAATAATATATTGCAGCAAGTCAAATAAATGCCTTTTCTTCAGGTTATTGTCAAGAACTGTTTCGGCGATGGCCTATCTCTTTGCTCGTTTCCACATTAGTTTGAATTGGTTTTTGTAGCTTTCTGCGTTGTCTTTGTTTTTGATTATTACTGCTATTGGTGGTTTGGCTGTCCAGATAAGAAGAATTACTGTGTCCTTGTAGACCATTGTGTCTGTTATGCTGGAGTATTCTTTTGGATGAAATCTTGCTTCTCCAAAATAATCCTGTAATAGTTTTGGGTTTTTTTCTTTCAGTTCTTCGTTGAAAATTACAAATGACTTGATTTTGTATTTCTTTTTCCTTTTTTGCCAAATATCCCAGTATGTTCCCATTATTTCTCTGAATAGTCCTGATACACCAAAGTCATAGTATTCGCCGTTTGGGTTTAACTCTTCTAGGATTTTGTCCATTGCTGAGCGAATGCCTTTTATGCCATAATAAACTTTTACTTCTTGCTGTTCTTTGCTTGCTTTCAGTTTTGCATTAAGCGAAGGCAGTATTTCTTGCAGTTGCTCTTCTTTTTCTTTTAAAACGTCTAAAAGTCTTTCGGGTTCGACTGGCTCAAAGTATTGCTTTTTTCCTTTTATTACCGAGGAAACAAGGCCCTTTTCCTTAAGGCGCTGCAAAACCTGATACGCTGTTCCTCTGTGTAATCCGGTTTTCTTAATTATGGGTCCGGCGAGTGTTGGTCCTGTTTCCAAGAGTGCCAGATATATTCTTGCTTCAGCGTCTGACAATCCAAACTCTGTAAGGGTTTCAAGCTCTGCCATAAAGAATTCTTTAGATTGAAAAGCATTAAAATTGTATCATTTTGTCGTCTTTATTAAGACTACAATTTTCTAAATAGTTCTCTTGCTGCAATATTTTTATGTATACTGCTGATTTGTTTCAAATGTCTCCAAGCATACTGAGTTTAGAGGCTCTTGGGAAACAGCTCAAGGGCTATACTGCCGTAGATTTCTTTAGCTATGTGAGGCTTGTTTATTTGTCAGATAGGGGCCTGGCTCAGGTTCCAAAGCCAAACAAATTGTTTGATTCTTTGCTGGAAAAGATTGCTTCTGAATTAAATATCACTCCTTCAGAAGTTTGGTCAAGCCAGTCTTTTCAATTGATTTTCAGGGCAACCAAAGCCGAGCATTTGAAAATCCTTGGAATAGATGGAGTGTTTTTGACAGAAGCAGGGGCTGCAATTGGTGCTGGCAGAGCAATGAGTCTGCTCCCTTACAATGCTGTGATGTCTCCTATAACCTTGTTGAAATACATTCCTTCACATCCCTCAAAGTTCTCTGGGAAGTGGAGGCACAGCATGGCCCCCTATGGTATATTCAGAGGCATGGATAGAATTATAGCAAAGGACTCTCAAGGAAATGAAACTTATCTTGCCACAAGAAAATTCCCTTATGCCGTTTTGGCAAACATTACTGAAGCCTGCCATATTGGTTGTGATGGCTGCTATAAGGGTTCAATGGTTAGGACTGTTTTTTCTGTCCTTGCAGGTGTCTATCCAGAATATGCTAAAATCAAAAAGCAACTGAATTTGCAGGAAGAAAGGGCGGTAAAACAAGCAGATTTATTGGTAAAATGGTTGAATCAAAACCATGAAGTTGACACTATTGTTATTAGTGGTGGAGAGCCAACTCTTTTTTCCAATCATGCAATTGAAAGAATTCTCAATCATTATAGAGAAGCCAAGCATGTTAAAGTTGTAAGGATTTGCACTTCTTCAGTTTTCCAGGGAATGTGGTACAGGATTGATGATGAGCTTGTTAAAATTTTGCAGGAGTTTGAGATGGCAACTGGAAAGCAGTTTTATGTTAATGCCCATGTTACCGATGAATTCCAGTTATCGACCCCTGAAGCAAAAATGGCCGCTGACAAGCTGAACAGGGCCGGCATTTCCATTCATCTCCAGATGCCGTTGCAGGAAGGAATCAACTTCAAAAGAGATAATTTAAGTTGGAGTGTTGAAAAACTGAAGAAGATTTCCAAGCAGGCTTATGTGCTTGGTGTTGTTCCATATAAAATGATTGTTGATATGCATTCTCCCTCTCACCATGATTTGACTGTTCCTTTGGAAACTGTTGTTAAGGTAATTGGTTTTTTGGATCAGCACTTGCAAAATTCTGACCATGAAAGGTGGCAAGCTTATAACATTCTGCACGAGCAAGGGAACCTGTATCTTTCTTCTTATCCGCATTTTTGCGCAGAAAAAGAAATAGACAGAAAAAGGGAAAGAGTGATTTATTACATTCCAAAAGTCGAGTTTAATGAAGGCAAAAGAATTGTTATTCACACCTACGAAGAGCCGCTAATTGTGGGCCACAATGATAGCCTAGAAAGCCTTAATTCAGTCACTGATAATGATATCAAGAAAAAAATTAATGTGGTGAGAAATTTTTATCATTCATTGAGAAGCAAGATTTCTGAAT
>CAYJWT010000075.1:0-4842 GCA_964373935.1 uncultured archaeon
GCAAATCAAGAGTATTTCCCGGAGTTTATTCTTTCAATCAGTTTTCTCATCAAAGCGGGCTGTTTTTTTGCATCAATTTTGCGGGCAATTTCTACAACAGTTAATAGATTGTGTTCAGAGATTTTGTCCACAGTGCCGGGCGGAAAGCCATATGAGCCACGGAGCAATTGCCTGAAATAAACTCTCGGGATCTTTTGCCTGGAAGTTGCTTGCGCTTGTTTTCTTGCTTTCTTCTTGCCCCTGCCAACAACCATACAAACAATAAGGCCATCCTAGAATATAAATATTTTGAAAAAAAGAAAAAGCTGTGCAGCTGCCGGGATTCGAACCCGGGTCGCGAGCTTTTCCCTTTATTGCGAATTCACGTTTTTCGCAAGCTTTTTTTCAGTTTCACGTTTTTTGCAAACTTTTTTGTGAAAAAAGTTTTGGGAAGCTCACATCCTGACCGCTAGACTACAGCTGCGTTCCGGAAAATTTAGGAAACTTGTTTTTTTATTTCTTCCACCTCCTGCACCGGCCCAATCAGGAAAATGCTGGGATGGTTTAGCTGGATTTTGATGCTGCCAGCGTAAATGTTTATGGGGTTTGAGTAAAGCGGGGTGCTTTGCTCGGCAAGGGAAAGCAGCATTGCTATTTGCTCCCTGTTCAGGAAAACGCTTTTTTCCTGTGTTTTGGAGTTTGGAAAGGATTGTTTTGCCTTTTCAAGAAAATCTGCATTCAGGCACTCTGCAACTATTTCAGGAGAAGGCATTTTTTCAATTATGCCGGAAATGATTTTTTTTGACTCATGGTTCCAGGCGAGGGCGGAGGAATCATTGAAATTCAATTGCCTCATTGAGTCAAGCTGTTGCATCATTATTTCCCCAAGGTAATCCAGGTGTTTTGCTTTTGTGTCAAGGCGCTCTTTTATTTTTTGTATGTCAGCGAGAAAAAAGCTTGTGTTGCTCCTTGCGGCCTTCAGCAGGTCTGAATCCTGCTTTGACCTCTCAATAAGAGTGGAAAGCAGTTGCACAATGCTGTCAATGTTTTCAGCTGCCTCATCTTCCTTAACGAGTTCGTTCAGCCGGAGGATGAGCTTTGTTTTCATTTCGTTTCCAAGCAGGGCAAGCCCTTTGTCTGTGGCAAAAACCTTTTTCTCCTGCTTTTGCACCAACCCAATGGCAGACATGTCTTTCAATGCCCTGCTCATGGCAGCCCTTGCGGAATTGATGTTGCCATAGTTTGCAGAGATTTTTGCGAGAAGGGCATTGAACTCAATCCCCTGATTCTGCTTAAGGATTAACAAAATAGAATTGCGCGTAGTCATTGTTAATTAACAGTCAGTGTAAAACAATAAAAAGGTTATTTATGGTTTATAAATCAGATCTTTACATACTTGCTTATTTTCCATAGAAATTCGAAGTATTTCCTAAACAGCAACAAACCCCGCAAGCTCTTCTTTGCTTAGATCTTCAAGATATAGCTCTATTGCCTCTTTAATATTGTCCATTGCTTTTTTTTTGTATCCCCTTGTGAAATACAGCCGGGGAGTTTGGGAACATACACAGTGTATCCTTCCTTTGCCCTTTCCAGAACAACTTCAAATTCCATAAAAAAAAACACCTTGATTGCATTAAAAAAGTGGTATTGAAAGAATTTAAATCTTCCTGTTTTTTCGGCTTTGCACGAAAAAGGGTTACAAATTAGTTTTTTTGAGTGATTATTCTATTATTTTCTTTTCTTCACCATCATCTTGGTTTTCTTGGTTTTGGCGATTCTCTGCGCCACATTTTTTTCTTATAATCGTAAAAGTATGATTTTCTGATTTGTTTTCTGATTTTTTTGGGACGAGACAATTGCATTACAATTTTTGTGGTATAACCCTTTTTCTCAACTATTTTGACTATCTGTGGCAAATGATCAGCTCCAACAATTATAATATCTGGTTTTGCTTCTTCAATGGCTTTTTCCCAATGTAGTTCTCGCAATGGGTATATTTGCTGGCGTCTCTTTTCTTCTAATTCAGAGAGTTCTTTTGATTTTTTATTTATCCATGATTTTATTTCGCTTACTTCAAAATGGGTTTTTTTAAGCTGTCTAAAATCAAATAATTCATTGCAAACTTTTTGATAGGCGTGTTTTAGTTCCAATAATTTGGTACACTCTGAACGTTCTTCTGGTGTTTCAAACTTTGCCCTGCTAACATTATCTAAAATCGCGACCACCCGAAACAAATCCAAACTATCCAAAGATTTTTCGTGCTTTATTTGTTTGTGTTCATAAGGCATGTATTTAGCCAAATATTCTATTATTTTAGTATCAATTTGTTTCTGGTTTTCTTTGTAAAGTATTGCTTTGCGTGCAAGTTTTATTGAATTTAATAATTGTTCTGAGCGTGGAACAAATTCTTTCTTTTGCGTTATATACCTAAACCCTTTGTCTAAGTTTATGAATCTTGATTCTCTCTGCTTGCATAATCTTCTGATAGATTGCCAAAAGAACGCAACTTCTGGTGAGGATCTTAATCTAACGTGCTTTCCAGTAATAAACCTGCCGGGACTTTCAATAGCCACAACAACATCTTTGCCTAAAAAAGGTTCTAAATTTTGCTTTACATTTGCGAAATGTTTTGTTACATGAATTACTCCAAACAATTTGACTTCTTTTCCGGCCATTGTAAATAATAATCATTTCACTATTAAAAATATTCCCCGCCCCCCCTTTTCGTGCAATTTCGGGGTTTTTTGTGCAAAAAGTAGTTTTCGTGCAAAGCCTGTTTTTTCGTCTTATGCCGCAACCAGCTCGAACTTTTTCATTCTTTTGGGAATGACAAAATAATGTTTTGCCTTGCAGACACCGCATTCCGCAACAAAAGCGCCTTTCTTGTTTTGTTTTTTGATTTTTGCGGGAAATTGATACTTGCCCTTGTAGCCCCGCTTTTTCTCAATGTTTTTTCTCTGCCCTTCCGCAAGCGCCCTTGCTTTTCCCGGCTTGAACTGCTTGAGCTTGTGCTCAGTGTGCTTGTTGCACTTTTTGCAATAGTCAGAAATTGTCTTTGGAATCTTCAAAAAAAACACCAAAAATAGGTTAAATGATGTAAATAATTAGAATGGGCATTGTTTAAATTGCTTTGTTTTGCAGCCAGAAACAAATAAAAACACGAAATCCCTATTATTTTTGGTTGAAATGTTCACTTCCCTTGCAATGTCTGCTAGCATTGCTGCAAGAAGGCCACAGCTACTGGCAGTGCCGCTTGCAGCAGCATTGATTCTGGCAGGCATTTTTTTGATGGCGGGAGGGATTGCAAGCGATTTGCTTGTTTCGGCATTGTTCCTGGAAATACTGCCAGACACAGGGTTTTTTGAGTTCCCATGGCACTTTTATGCAATGTACTCAGGGCACTTGAACTTCCTTGCAATAGCATTGCTTGCAGGCATGGCAGTGTTCACGGGAGTAGGGTTTTTCTTTGCAAAGTATGCAAAAGCAAGCACTGACAAGGAAGAAAGCATGCTTGGGGCAGCAAGGGAAACAGCAGGCATGGCAAAAGCAATAATTGCACTCGTAATATTCTTTTTTATCATAGGGCTGGGGATGATAATAGGGTTCTGGTGGATAGTTAACGCGACAATTTCCCTTGGGGCAATAGGGATACTTTTCCCAATAATTGCACTGCTCGCCGCCTTCTACATATACATAACGCTTTTGTTTGTCCCCTCTATAATGGCTGTTGAAAACGCCAGCATCAAGGATGCCATCCAGAAAAGCTATTATTTTGCGGGAAAAAGGCTCTGGGGGGTTGTTGTTTTTGGGTTTGTTGTGGGGCTTGTTAATTCTGCCATTCTCTGGGCTGGGGAAAGCGTTTCAAACGCAGTCCCTGATGACACAATCTCAATAATTGTTTTTGCGATTTTCTGGGCAATTGCCGTTGCATATGTCAGCCTGGCAGTGCCTATTTATTACCTGAGAAAAAGCAGAACATGAAAAAGCCTTTTAAATTCCTTTTCCCTGCATTTTTTTAATTGTTTTTGAAAGTGGTTGAAATGGTTAAGCTGCAGAAACTGGTTCTGAAGAACTTCAAGTCTTTCAGGAAAGCCGAAATACCATTTGCTAATGGCTTCAGCGTTATTGCGGGGAGCAATGGAAGCGGGAAAAGCAATATTCTTGATGCCTTGATGTTTGTGATTGGGGCAATGTCCATGAAAATGCTCAGGGCTTCCCGGCTTACTGACCTTGTGAATGACAGTGCGGCAGAAAACTATGCAAAGGTTGACCTGTCAATGAAACACAATGGCACTGCTTTTGAAATAAGCAGGATGATTGACAAGCGTGGGAGCAGCGTGTACAGATTGAACGGGGAAAAAAAAGCAATGAATGAGGTAACAAGCTTTCTCAGGGAACTTGGAATAAGGCCTGATGGCCACAACATCGTGGTGCAGGGCGACATCACAAAAATAATTTCAATGTCCGCAATTGAAAGAAGGGAAATAATTGACGGGCTGGCTGGGCTGGCGGAGTTTGACGCAAAAAAAGAGGAATCACTTAAAGAGCTGGAGAAAGTTAATGGCAGGATAAAAGAGGCAGGCATTGTGATGAAGGAAAGGGAAACATACCTTGCAGAGCTGGAAAAGGAAAAGAATGCAGCAATGGAGTTTGAACAGCTTGCAGAGGAAAAAAGAAAGTCAAAAGCAACAATACTGTTCCTTGAGATTGAGAAGCACAGAAAGGAAATGCGGGAAAGCAGGGAAAAAATTGCGGCACTTTCAGCTGAAAAAACTGCCTTGCTGGAAAGCATTTCTGGACAGAAAAGGAATATGTATTAATTAATTGTGAATTAAAGATATATGAATTAAATAATTATAGAAA
>CAYJWT010000076.1:0-4799 GCA_964373935.1 uncultured archaeon
TAAGCATTTGCAAATTCACCTTATTTTTTCAAAAATTTCTTTTTCGTTCATTGTTTTTTCGCAGTAAAAGCATTTTGCTTCAAGCGGGCTTTCCCTGATTGAAAATTTTGTGAGGATGCTTTCAAAGTTTGTGATGCAGTTGGGATTGATGCAGGACAAGAGGCCTTCAACTTTTGTTGGAACAGATATTTTTTCTTTTTTCTTTACTTCTGAATTCTCAATAATGTTCAAGGTTGCCCCCTTTGCAATCATCCCGATTTTTTCTATTTCATGATGGGACAGGAATTTTTTCTCAATGAAAACAAGGTCTTTTCTACCAGAAATTTTGCTTTCGGTGTTAATTGCAATTGTCACTGCACTGTCATAATCAAGATTAAGTATTTCAAGAACCTTGAGTGCTGTTTTTGCAGGAAGATGGTCAAGCACAGTGCCGTTTGATATTGGTGTTAATCTAACGCTTTTCATTTTTTTGACTCCTTGCCAACTAGCGGTTGGCATCGCTGTGCCATTCTGCGGAATGGCACGAGTTCGCTTCGCTCGCAACTCATTTCCTCACTTCCTTTAGGATGTCAAGCAGTGCTTCCCTCACAGGAATCCCGTTTGCTGCCTGCTGAAAGTAAAGCGCTGCTTTGGTGCTGTCAAGCTCCTGTTTCAGTTCATTCACTCTTGGCAGGGGGTGCATTATCCTGAAATGCTCTTTTGTTTTTTCAAGAATTTCTTTTCCAAGCGTGAAAGCGTTCTTTACTTTCTCGTACTCGAGTGGGTCGGAAAACCTTTCCTTTTGTATTCTTGTTGCGTAAAGCAAATCCAACTCTGGCAGGAAATCTTCAATGTTCTGGGACTCCTTTATCCTGATTGCACCGCTTGCTGACTCTATTATTTCTTTCGGCATTTTCAGGAATGATGGTGAAACAAAAAACAGTTTTATTCCATCAAAATGCCTCAGGGCCATTGCAAGGCTGTGCACCGTTCTCCCGTATTTCAAATCCCCAATCATCCCAATATTCAGCCCGTCAATTTTCCCAAACTCTTTTTTTATCGTGTACAGGTCCATGAGAGTCTGTGTTGGGTGCTGGTTGCTTCCATCCCCGCCGTTTATTACCGGCTTTCCGGATATTTCTGCAGCTCTCCTTGCGCTCCCATCCCTGGGGTGCCGCATTACAATGATGTCAGCATAGTTTTCCACCGTCTTAATGCTATCACTTAATGTTTCTCCCTTTGCAGTGCTTGAAACATTTGCATCAGCAAACCCGATTACTTTTGCGCCAACATTTTGCGCTGCTGTTTCAAAGCTCAATCTTGTTCTCGTGCTGGGCTCGAAAAATAGGGAAGCAACAACATTGCCTGCAAGGAGAGACTGCTTTTCGCTCTTTGGGATTCCCTCGATTTTTTCCGCTTGCTTCAGGACAAAGTCAATGTCTTTTCTTGAGAAATCGTTGATGCTTACTATGTCGGTTAAAGCAAAGCCCAAAAAACCCGCTAATTAAAGGGCAATAAAGAAAATAAAAACCTAACGCAAAAAAAGCATGTTTTATTAACCTAAAACGCCATAATGGAATATGCCAAAAAAAAGACCTGTTGGGAAAAGAATTCCTCACAGCCCCAAAGATTTGGTTGCAATGGTGCAAAAGCAGCTTAAGATAGAAGCAGAAGAGCACAGGATAGCGGCTGCAAGGATTGCCGGAGCAAAAAAAACCAGAACAAGAGCAAGGCAGGATATTGCCAGTGCTTTAGGCAGGCAGTCAGAAGTTATTGAACAGCAAATTTCCGAAATGGAAAAATTGAAGAAGCAATTCAAAAAGAAAAAATAGGCTGTTTAAAAGCAATACTGGTTTTTATACAACCTTCTCCAAATATCTTTTATGCAAGCAAAACCAAAGGAAAGAATCGGTCTTATAATTGTAGACCACATTATACCGGGTTCACTAGCTCTGCCCAAACTTGCCTTTACCATCAGGATTGGCAGCAGCCCCGAAAAAAACAAGGATATTTTCTACCCTCTCCCATTATAAAAGAGCTCGTGGAAAATACCTGTATTTTGGGAAAAAGTCAAGAGTAAAGTTAAAAAATTTGGCAGAAAAAGGAAATTATGACTGCATTTTAAGGTAAATGGGCTAAAAAAGACACACAAATCTGTTATGTTGAAGTTGTTTTTTCTGTTCATTTCTGTTTAATTACTTTCTTCACCAACATCAGTTTATATTTTTTTCTTATGGGGATATGTAATAGTTTTGCCTTCGATTGAGAGTGGGTGACAAATGGATTCTTTGATTAAAAAGGTTGTAAGCAGGACAAAAATGATGAAGCCTGCCACTGCACAGACAAAAAAGCTCAGGAACATTGCTCATGATGATGAGGAGCTTGTGAAGCTGCTTGAATCCAGCCAGGCAAGAATAAGGGTTGTGGGGTGCGGAGGGGGGGGCAGCAACACAATAATGAGAATGACTGAAGTTGGAATTACTGGGGCTGAAACCCTTGCCGTAAACACTGACGCACAGGACCTGCTTAAAACAAAGGCAGGCAAGAAACTGCTTATTGGGAAAGAGCTCACAAGAGGCCTTGGAGCAGGCTCTGACCCACAGGTTGGGGAAGCCGCTGCAAGGGAATCACTGGAAGAGCTTTCTGAAATATTGGGGGACTCAGACCTATTGTTCATTACCTGTGGCCTGGGCGGGGGAACTGGAACAGGCAGAGCTCCAATTCTTGCGGAAATAGGGAAAGAAATGCGTGCTCTCACTATTGCTGTTGTCACTCTGCCTTTTACTGTTGAGGGAAGGAAAAGAATGGAGAATGCAATGTTAGGATTAGCAAACCTGAGAAAGAATGCCGACACCGTTATTGTTATTCCGAATGACAAGATTCTTGAGATTGCGCCAGACCTCCCGGTCAATGCTGCTTTCAAGGTTGCTGATGAGGTCCTGACAAATGCAGTCAAGGGCATCACTGAAATGGTCACAAAACCGGGGCTGATTAACCTTGACTATGCTGACCTCAGGACAATTCTTCAGAGAGGCGGGGCAGCAATGATTGGTTTGGGGGAAAGCAAGAGCAACGACAAGTCAGAGGCAAGGGCTCTTGAAGCGGTTGAAAACGCTTTGACTTCACCATTGCTTGATGTTGACATCAGGGAAGCAAACAGGGCTCTCGTGAATGTTGTTGGGGGGGCTGACATGACTTTGAGGGAAGCGGAAATGATTGTGGAAACAGTTTCAAGCAAAATTCACCACAATGCCCACATTATCTGGGGCGCAATGATTGACGAAAACATTGCCAGAAACCACATCCAGGCAATGGTTGTGATAGCCGGGGGAAGGTTTCCCTACTTCGAGCATCCAGAAGACTTTGCAAAATCAGATGAGCCCATTGACTTGGGCATTGAATTTACTGGGTGATTTATGAAAGGTTTCTTTTTCCCAGGTTTTTCTTTCGCAAAGAAAATTGAAAAGCTTTCCAGTTTTTTCCAGTCAACAAAAAGGGTAATTGTAATAGCTGCCAAGCCCGAGTGGAAGGACTATATTGCAATGATAAAGGTAATAGGCATTGGCATAATAATCGTGGGAATAATCGGGTTTGTAATAAAGCTGATTTTTTCACTGACAGGGATTGGGTTCTGAAGCTGAACGAATACCTTTTTAATCCTTTTAGGGGTGGATTATTTTGGCTATTGCCTCTTTTTTTTTGGAGTTGAAAAAATGATTTTTCCAGTGAGAACGACTGTTGGGCAGGAAACCCTTGTTGTAGACATTCTTGGCAACAAGATAAAGAAGGAAAGCCTGAATGTTTACTCTATTTCAGTGATTCCTGGGCTAAAGGGCTATGTTCTCATAGAGGCAGAGGATGAGCTTACTGCAAGGCACGGCATTTCCAATACTCCTCACATCAAGGGGCATGGGATAGTGAAGGGGGCAGTGAAGATTGAGGAGCTTTCCGCATTGCTTGAATCAAAGCCCCTGATGAAGTCCATAAAAGAGGGGATGAAGGTTGAGCTAATCGCAGGGTCTTTCAAGGGAGAGAAAGCAAGGGTGTTAAGGGTTAATGATGCAAAAGAGGAAGTGACAGTTGAGCTGCTTGAGGCGGCAGTCAAAATTCCTGTAACAATAAAAGCCGAGAATATAAGAATTATACCAGGGTGATTTTTGTGAAAACAATTATTTTGTGCAAGCATATGCCACTGAAGCGAAGCGAAAGTGGCATGGCGATGCCAATGACAAATCAACAGCTGGAACAAAAAACGATGTTTCTTTTGTTGATTTGTCACGCCAGTTGGCAGGGTGATTTTTGTGGGTGAAATAAGCGTTTTGGTTGAGGCGGGAAAGGCAACTGCTGGTGCCCCCCTGGGGCCTGCTCTTGGGCCATTGGGAGTGAACATTGGGGAGATAGTAAAAGCAATCAATGACAAGACCAAGGAGTTTCTGGGAATGAAAGTGCCTGTTAAAATAATTGTTAATTCCGACAAGAGCTTTGAGGTGTCAGTGGGCCTGCCTCCTACAAGCGCTCTCATAAAAAAAGAAATAAAGGCAGAAAAAGGGTCAAAGAACCCAAAGGCAGAGAAAGTGGGGAATATTTCCTTTGAGCAGGTCAAAAAGATTGCCAGAATAAAGCTTGACTCCCTGAACAGCCATGAACTCAGGAGTGCTGTGAGGGAAATAATTGGGACTTGCGATTCAATGGGGGTAACCATTGAAGGCAAAAGCGCAAGGGGCCTGCAGAAGGAGCTTGCAGAAGGAAAACTTGACAGCCAGCTTGCCGGCTAAAAATACTTTTTCTGGGTTTGTTTGCCGAATATAGCATACTCTATT
>CAYJWT010000077.1:0-4765 GCA_964373935.1 uncultured archaeon
CTTGGGCAGGGACATGAAACTGATAAGGTATTCAAACTGTCCTAATTGCTTGGGATTGGACAGCAGGACAGGGATGTCCTCATGCATTTCCTCAAGCTCATGCTGTCCAATTTTTTCCACAACAATTTTTTCCCCGCTGTTTTTCTCTATAATTTCCCTTGCCTGTCCGAATTCTTTCTCCAGAAGGTATGCCTCGAAGACAAAGCATTCCCCGGTTTTAGCGAATTTCCCCGTAATGCCTGCCCGGTCCTTTTCTATTTCCAAAGCAGCAATTGAGCCCAGTATTTTTTTCCCATGCGCTTCAGCCATTTTTTTGTTCATTTTTTCAAGCTCTTCTTTTTTCCGCAGCAGCTTTCCTGTTTCTGCCTCAATTTCCTTCAATGCATCTTCCGGTATTCCCTTTGCCTTTGGAATGCCTGCTTGCTTCATTCCATGTTTTTCCATTGCCTGCCTTGCCTTTTCCGCATCCTGCCTTTCCACCCCAATCACCAGGGCAAGGGTGTTTTTTTCATGCTCTTTCTGCATGAACGTGAAATGCTTTACTGCCCTTGACAGTTCGCCTCTTGCCGCTGCAATCCTGTCTGTCTCAATTGTCCCGCCAATTAATGCGATTTCCGGAATATTGGGTTTTGAAAAGTCAAGCCTGAATTTTCTGAACATTTCCAGTTCTTTTTTTGATTCCTGCAATCCCTGCAGCCTTGCATTCACTGCCGCAAGCCCGTTCCTTGTCCCTGCGAGTTCCTTTTCTATTTTTTCGGTTTCTGTTTTTCCCAGTGCCTGTGCCAAGTTTTCCTGCAGTTCCCCTGCTTCTATGCCAAGTTGCCTTGCAATGCCTTCAAGCCTCAGCAGTTCGTGCACAATATCATGGTATCCTGCCTGCTCGGATTCCCTTTCCAGTTCCTTTATGCCTGCTTCCGCCATTTCCATGCTGCCGTGCTCGTGCAGTGCCCTGACTATTTTTTTCAGGTCCTTCTTCAGGCCGATTGCCCTTAACTTGCACATTTTCACTGACCTAAACATTCTCCCACCAGCTTTTCCGCAATTTTTTTAACCTGTTCCCGGCCAATTTCTTTTTCGCTTATTTTTTTGGCTTCCTTTTCTGCTCTGCCAATTATTTCTTTTTTTTCTTTTTCCGCCTGGGCCCTTTCCCCTGCCAGTATTTTTTCCTTTGCCGTTTTTGCTTCCTCGTTTGCCTTTTCCATTAACTCGGCACTTTTTTCCGCGGCCTTTTTCAGAATTTGCACTGCCTCTTTCTCTGCCTTTTCAACAGCCTTCTGTTTATCCATTTCTGCTGCCCTGACTCCAAGTATGGATTTCACGAAAGAGTCTTCTTCCATCTCCTCACCGACAACGACAAATAAAGGCTTTTTTTTATATAAAACCTTTTTGCCCTGTTTTTCCCTCAAAAAGAACTGATTTACCCTAATTTTTCACTCTACCATAAGGTTTGAACCTGTAAATGTTTAAAAACCTATCAGGGAGAAACATGCAAGAAAGCAAGCTATTTTTTCCCGTTTTTTCCCCATGCATTTTTGAAGAACTTCTGCAGTTTCAGTATTAACAGGAGAAAAACAATTATGCCAGCCAATCCCACCATCACTGCATCTTTTTCCGAAATATATCCCAGCTTTATCCCAAGAAGCAGTATCACAACCAGGAAAAGGGCAACAGGGAGAAATATGAGCAATGCAAATATTACCGGCAAGTGCGCCTGTGTCATTACAGAATCCCTCCAGTAATGCTTTTATTAATTAAATTGCCTTATTCATTGACTTATGGCAGTTGACACATTCAGGCAGGGAATTTCTGCAGCGCTTGCAAAAACAAGCGCAAAAGGGATAGGTGCAGAAAAAATATTCTCCCTGATAGAACTTCCCCCCTCCCCTGAACTTGGGGACTATGCTTTCCCCTGCTTCCTGCTTGCAAAAGAACTGAAGAAAAACCCCAAAGAAATTGCTGAGCAGCTGCAAAAAGAAATAAAGCCGCTAAATTTTGTTGAAAAAATTGAGGTTGCCGGGCCCTACCTGAATTTTTTCGTGAAAAAGCATGTTCTTGCTGAAACAATAATTTCAGCAGTCCTCAAGGAAAAGAAAAAATTCGGTTCGAGCAAAGCAGGAAAAGGAAAAAAAATAATGGTGGAGTTCTTTCACGCGAACACCCACAAGGCTGTTCATGTAGGGCACATAAGAAACATTTCTTTGGGCGAATCTGTATGCAGGATTCTTGAAGCAACAGGGAACAAAGTAATCAGGGTAAATTACCAGGGGGACATAGGCCTGCATGTCGCAAAATGCCTTTTTTCCTACATGAAAGAAAAAGGCAATGTGCCCCAAACCAGCAGGGGGGTGTGGCTGAGCGGATTGTACGCAAAAGCGCACAAACTTTATGAAGAAAACCCGGAAATCGCCGAAGAAATAAATGAAATTAACAGAAAGATTTATTCAAAGGATAAAGCAGTTCTTGATGCCTGGAAAAAAACAAGAAAAATGTGCCTTGATGCTTTTGATGCAATGTATAGGAGCTTTAATGTAAAATTTGACCGCCTGTATTTTGAAAGCGAGGCTGAAGCAATAGGAAAAAAAATTGTTTTGCGCGAGCTGAAAAAAGGAACTTTTCTGGAAAGTGATGGCGCAATAATCGCTGACCTGAAAGAATCAGATTTGGGAGTGGCTGTGCTCCTCAACAAGGAAGGCAATTCTCTTTACCATGCAAAAGAACTGGGGCTTGCTGAACTCAAGCAGAAAGAATATAATTTTGGCCAGTCCATCCATGTTGTTGGGAAAGAGCAGGAACTCTATTTTAGGCAGTTCTTCAAAATCCTTGAGAAAATGGGAAACATTCTGGGAAAGAAAAGCACACACCTTATTTACGAGCTTGTAATGCTCCCTGAAGGAAAAATGTCCAGCAGAACAGGAACAGTTGTTCTATACCAGGACCTTATTGAAAAACTGCTTTCTTTTGCTGAGCAGGAAACAAGGAAAAGGCACCCCGACTGGGCTGCCGGGAAAAAAGATGAAACCGCAAGAAAACTTTCCTTTGCAGCGCTCAAGTTCAGCATGCTTTCGGTTGAAAACAACAAGCGCATAGTCTTTGACTGGGAAAAGGCACTTGACTTTGAAGGCCAGACAGCACCCTATGTTTTGTATGCGCTCGTGAGATGCAATTCCATAATAAAAAAGGCAGGAAAACAGAAAGGCAAGCCAGATTTTTCCCTGCTCAAGGAGGATGATGAGAAAGAGCTTGTTTCCTTGCTGAAGGATTTCCCGCAGAAGGTTTCTGATGCCTCACAGCATTATTCTCCCCACATTATTGTGCATTACCTGCTTTCGCTTGCAAACAATTTCAATTCCTTTTACCACAAGATTCCTGTTTTGCAGGCGGAAAGCAAAGAGCTGGTGAAAGCAAGGCTGGCACTGGTGAAAGCAACTGCGCAAGTAATACAAAACGGCTTGGAATTGCTGGGAATTGAAACGCTGGAAGAAATGTAAGTTCATTTTTTTCTATGGAAGAATATGCCATGCATACCCAGGATTTTTTGCAGGCTATTTTTTGGTGCTCCATGCTTGGTTGCCATTTCTTCTAATTTTGAGTGGTCTGCTGTTTTGCCTACTTTTTCCAGGTAGTCTCTGGACGCAATTATTGCCGGGTCTAGTAATTTTTTTGAAGGTGACTCTGGTTTTATCTGAGTTGAGAGTTGTACCGGTTTTACGATTTTTACAATTTTCGGGATTCTTGGCTTTCCTCGTTTTTTCATGCTTTTGTCTCCAGTGAGCTTTATTGGTTCAACAAATTCAAATCGAGAAAAATTGATTGGTTCAGTAAAAAGGCCATGGTTGTTTCTCAAATATGCAACCACTTCAATACGTAGTTTTCCAATTCCATGTTTTTCCATTATTTGTTTAAGAAGTTTAATATTGCCTCTGCCTTTAAAATTCCCAGCCCTTCTTAAGTATTCTTTAGCGACTGTCCTAATCCTTTCTTCTGTTTCGCTCATTTTATTTACCCCAAAAAATTTTTACTTTGGTTTTCTTCTCCTTTGCTCGCGAAGCTTTTTTCTGAGTTCTCTCAATTTTTTAATTTTATCTTCAGCCAAATGTGGTTCAGCTCTTGCAATATACCCTTGTCTTGGTTTGTCAATCCAAAGGACATTTTCTTTTTTTATTCCAAGAAGTGAAGCAATCCTGTAAGCGTGGTCAGGGTGCATCAAAGCAATATCTCCTTTTTTGGATTCTCCCAGCTTTGAAATCCATTTTCTTTCTCTTAGGTTGAGGACCACATAATAATGCGCTGTCTTTCTTAGCTCATATTCACTAAAGCCCATTTTTTTTGCTTCTTGGACAACTGGTTCAGGCCATTTATACCACCATCTAAGCAATCTAAAGTATATAGAACCTAATTTGGGATTGTCAAGTGCTACAAAACGCATTCCTGCATCAATTGCAGCTTTTATTATTGGCCGATATTTAGTACTTGAAAAATTTTTATATGTGCATTCACAAAAAAAAGTACGGCGTTTTTTGAAAATTTTCTGGTATTCCTTGAGAACACTCTGAATGCTTTCAGGCTTTTCATGGTCAACAGCCAAAACCACAGCCTGGAATTTTTTTTGCCCCATAAAAACCTCACTCAACCACGATTGCCGGCTTTCTTTTATCCATAATTTGGTTATTCAAATTCTTCTCTTGGTTTCCCCGTCTGCCTTCTAATACACTGGATTTCAGGCAGGATTATTTCACTATGCCTTCCTATAAATGTTAGCCTGACA
>CAYJWT010000078.1:0-4203 GCA_964373935.1 uncultured archaeon
CAGGGACCTGGATGAAAGAGTAAACAGGGCCCTTGAACTGGAGTCAAGCATTGCAGAAGCGCTAATGGGGGATGCAGATTCCAAAGTTGGGGGGATGATTGAGGAAAAAACAGAGGAAGTGAGGTTTGAATTCCAGAAAAGCCTGCAGAGCGTCAGGGGCATGAAAGAGCAGATGGAAAAAGAACTCAAGGAAAAAATTGGGTTCATTGAAAAGGAAAGGGAAACAGAATCAAGAAAAATGCTTGAAGAGGAAGCAAGAAAAATAAGGGAAATGAGAGACACTTTTGAAAAGCAGATGAAGGAAAGACTGGAAAAACTGGATAAGCTCTACAACATGCTTGAAAAGCAGGTTGCAAGGCACAAAAAGTGATTTTTTTTGCGTGAAAAGTACGAACCTTATTTGGTTGGAGTGAGTCATCACCCTCTTTTTGTTTTGCGAGTAACTAAGTCTCTTTTGGATTTGGGTGTGAAAAGCGTTGGAGTTGAGATTTCAAAATATGCATTATCTTTAGAGCCGCCTCCATATCCCAGTTCCATGTCTTTCTGGAAAAAACTTATAAGTAATTTGTCAGAAAAAGGAATACGAATAGTATTTTTAACTCCTAATTCTCTCGGAAGAAAACTGGTTCAAAAAATGGTAAGTGGTAAGTGGGGCAGCAGAGAAGACAGGCTGGAATACAGAACGCTTGTTGAGGATACCACGACAAGATTTATGGAGAAAGCCGCATTAAAAGAAAAACCAGAAGCAATGGTCGTCGGGGCATTTCATGCTGCTTTAATGCGAAAGGATATTTTGATTCCAAAAAACAGATTTATGATGATTGGTGGGCCAAAAGAACTTCAATTAAAGCGCTTTCTGCAAGATGTTGCCGATGTTAGGCGGTGGCAGATGGGCAGAAGAAAAATCCGTGCTGTGAGATTGGAAAAAATCCAGAAAAGAAAAATAGGTAAAACACAAAAAACAAAAAGAAAAAAGCGCTCAAAATAATTTGCTCAAAATTGAATTGGGCCTGGGCGGAATCGAACCGCCGGTTTCTACCACGCAGAGATTTTCATCTTGTCAAGGTAGCGTCATTTGCAGAGAACCCAGTGTATTTGCAATGTTTGCACTGGCACTCTTAACCACTAGACCACAGGCCCCGTTTTAAGGATTTTTTTGAGCAGAATAATTAAAAACCCGTTTTTTTTCAGGTCGCCATTTCCTTTAATTCATTGCAATTTTTTTTGAATATTTTTGTTATTCTGTGTGGATTGCCTGCCTGTGAACAAACCTTTTAAAATCTTGCATCAGAGGTAATATTTATTCTTTAACTGCTTTTTGGTGTTTTGAATGCGGACAGCTTCACAGCTTATCAGGGAAACCCTGCAAAAGGAATTCTCAGGCAAAAAGGATGACTTGTTTGACTACAAGGCAATACAGAGGGAAAGGCTGATTGGCTTCAGAAAGGAAAAGCATGCTATTGTAAGGGTTGAAAAGCCCACAAACCTTCCCAGGGCAAGGTCTCTTGGATACAAGGCAAAAAAGGGAATTGTTGTTGCAAGGGTGAGGGTGAGAAAAGGAAGCGGGTCGCAAAAGAGGCCAAGGTCTGGCAGGAAGCCAAAGAAAATGGGTGTTAACAAGCTCACAAGGCGCATTAACATTCAGGCTATTTCAGAGCAGAAGGCAGCAAGAAGGTTTTCCAACCTTGAGGTGTTGAACAGCTACTGGATTGGGGAAGATGGGAGAAACAAGTATTTTGAGGTGATTCTTGTTGATCCAAATGCCCCGGAAATATTGTCGGACAAAGACCTTTCCTGGATTGCTTCCGGAAAGCAATTTGGCAGGGCTTTCAGGGGCAGAACAAGTGCAGGCAAAAAGCACAGGGCAATGAAGGGGAAAGGCAGGGGCCACGAAAAAGCAAGGCCAAGCTTGAGAGCACACAACAGGACCGCAAAATAGTTTTTTATATGGGAAAACATATTTTTAATAAAATGAAACCGCCAGTTCTGAAAAGGCCTTTTTCCCGCAAAAAAACTCGTGCTCATCCTAAAAAACAAGCCCCAAAAAGCAAAATGATTGTTCTACTGAAGCGAGCTGTCATTGAACGCGATCCCTTCATTTTCCTTCTTAGAAAAAACGTAAGCGCCAAAAAACTGAAGTCACTGGGCATTACCGCGAGAGAGTTGCTTGAATTCGGCTTCCAAAGAGCCCATTTAATGTATCTTGGCTTTTCAGAGCTGGAAATCGGGGAAGCAAAAATGGCCCAGAAAAAGATTCCTTAACAAAACCTTTATAGCTTTTTTTTACCTTATTTTTTGCATGTTCTGGGATTTGGTAATGATTGATGACAAAAAAACACTTGCGCAGTCAGCAAAAAAACTGGGGGTTTCCTGCTTTATTGTTGCGAAAGAGCGCTGGGAAAACAGTGAACTGGAATCATTTTCAGGCAAGAAAAATTTCCGCTCGTGCTTTCTTCTGAAAAAATCAGACGAAAAAGCGCTCCAAAAGTTTCGCGGAAAAACAGATTTCACTGCCATTTTGGGGGGAAATCCTGGAATAAACAAGTTTGCTTCCTCCAGCAAGCAAGTGGATTTTCTTGTTGCCCCCTGCACTCCGGAAAAGTCCAGCATTGACACTGCAATAATGCGCACTGCAAAGGAAAACAATGTTTCAATTGCTGTTCCCCTAAACACTTTTGATAAATTAACTGCCTTTCAGGAATCACAATTGTTCAGGCATTATCTCCTTGTCGCAAAACTCTGCAAGAGGTTCAGGGTGAAGTGCTTTCCTTTTTCCGCAGCAGCAAGAGTTGAAGAGCTGAAGACTGCAGGGGCGCTTTTGGATTTTGGGAAAGCGCTGGGGTTTTCCGAAAAGCAATTGGGGGCATGGCACAATGGCTTATAAGCAAATTTCCAGGGAAAAATGCTTTGCACTGTGGGACAAATACAATGTTCCGGAGAACGTGAGAAAGCATTCAATGCAGGTGGAAAAGGTTGCAGTGTTTCTTGGTGAGCGAATGAAAAAGAACGGAGAAAAAGTCGATTTGGGCCTCGTTAGTGCAGGGGCATTGCTGCATGATATTGGGAAAATAATTTCTTTGAGAGAGGGAAAAAAAGAAAACATTGTTTCGAAAAAAATTCTTGGCGAGGAAGGGCTGCCTGTCATTGGAATGATTGCTTTCAGGCACATGATTTCCCAGATAATTGATGGCAGTCCTTTTCAATGGAGTTTGGAGGAAAAAATTGTTTATTATGCGGATAAGAGAGTAATGCATGACAAGATTGTGGGCGTGAGGGAAAGGATTGAGGACCTGATTAAAAGGTATCCGCAGGGCGCAGATGTAATGGCTAAAAGCCTTCCCAAAATTCTTGAAATGGAAAAAGAATTGCTTTCAAAAGCAAAAAATTTTCCTGGACTGGAGGGGCTTGGATGAAACAATCAAAAAAGAACATGAAGCCCATTCCCTCCGCACTTCGCGGCAAAAAAAGGTATATCCTTTTTTCCCTGAACCCTGAAAAAAGGGTTTTTGAGGGTGAGGTGCATCATGCTGTCTGGAATCATTTTCTGGAAAAGTTTGGGTCTCTTGGGGCTGCAAGGCAGAGGCTTGTTTTTGCGCATTTTGATTCTGCAAGGGCAACAGGAATAGTAAGAATTGCACACACAAGCGTTTCTGAAGCAAAACAGGCACTGCTTGAAATAAAAGAAATAAAAGGAATCCAAGTAAAGCCCCAAATCCTAAGGGTTTCCGGCACAATCAGGAAGCTCAAGCAGCAAAAGTGAAAAAGTAAAGCTTTTTATGTTTCTTTCCACAGTATTCTTTACACGTGATAATATTGTTAAAAGAAGCAAAAGAATTTGGAAAATGGCTTGAGAGGGCTGAAAAAGATCTTAACTCTGCAAAAATAACTTTCAAGGACAAATTATTCGATGTTTCTGCTTTTCTTTGCCAGCAGGCAGTAGAAAAAGCATTAAAGGCGATGCCTCAAAAAGTTTGGTGAAATAAGAAAGATTCACGATCTTGCTGTTTTAGGGAAACAAATAAATTTGCCTGAACCGCTTTTAGAATATTGCAAGGAAATTACGCAGGCATATATATAAACAAGATATCCGGAGATTCCGGAGGATCCACATATTGAAGAAAGTGCCAAGAAATTTATTGGCTGGGCGGAGGAGATAATTGAATGGATAAAAAAGCAATTGTAGCTGTTAAAGGGTTTAAAAAA
>CAYJWT010000079.1:0-4122 GCA_964373935.1 uncultured archaeon
ACGGCTGCGTTCGGGACACATGTGACAATGTTGGAAATAAAACAGTTTTTCAAAAAAAATAGAGTTCCATTTGAGAAAAACTTTAACAGGCTCATGGACGAATATGAAAAAGCTATAATGGAAATATTTCCCTAAAAAAATGAATACTGCAGAGTAAAAGAGGATTGTGTTTGAACAAACAAAAAAAATGGTTTGGGATTAGAGCGGCAGCAGCATTTTCAATCCAAGCACTATCACTATCAATGCAATTGAAATTCCAACAACAAGCTCTGGCTGGATTTTTGGGCCTGCGGTGTCTGCGTCAAAAAACCTCATTATTCCCAGGCTGCTGCTTGGGGCTTGCACTCTCGGGCCTTTTGAAAGCTTCATGTTATTCCAAAAATATCTTTTCAGGGAAAGGTTTTTAAATAAGAAAAGTGTTTAATGATACGAAAGCTTGAGAGATAGCTTTAAAAAGTTGAAAGCAGGAAACATAATATAGATTAACAGATTAATGGTAAAGGATTAACAAGGTGTTTGGTTTGTACCCTGAAGACCAAGGCGCAGGAGCAGCTGATGCCCCAATGGATTACGGCGATGGAATAAAAGGGAAAATAACCAGGAACCTTGAAGGGCTTATCCCACTGATTCTGATTATTATTATTGCGGCATTCCTGGCACACAAGTTCGGGTTTGTGCAGTTGCCTTTCCTTGGCGCAGCACAACCCATACAGGCGCTCGTGATTGGGGAACCCAGTATTGATTTCCTTTCCCTCCTTGACCAGGACAGGGAGCTTGTTTACGTCAGGGTAAGGGACCCAAGCTCTCTCGATGTTGCCCCATCAGAACAGCTTGCGCAATATGACATGGTTATTCTTGACCAAAGCCACTCGAGCAACAAGGCTATTTCAAGGCAACTGGGAGAAGGAATAGAGAATTATGTGAGGACTGGGGGAAAATTCATTCTTATTTTGGATTCGGGAATTTACAGGAGCGGCGGAATATACGGGACTGGAAGAGCAGTCGATGTGATTGGGTGGCAGGCAACGTTCGGGGACATTATTCCTGTTGAATGCGACAGGGGCCCAAACGATGTTCCAACATGCGCACAGCCAATAAGGGTTGTTGGCAGGATTTTCAGGCAGGACTTTGACCACCCAATAATGGAGGGAATAGAGGTCAGCCCGGCACACCCGGGAATTCCCCCCTACGATTTGGTCACTTTCAGGGTAAAGCCAACAGGAAACCAAGTTGCGTTCATAAAGCACGCTGTAACAACAGCATTTTACACGGGGATAGTTGAAAAAAGGCTTATTATTGGAAAAAGCATTTACTTCAATTATGATCCCGCAATAACCCCCGGGGTATGGCAGAACACCCTTGAATACCTGAGATAAAAAGGGTTTTGGCCTATTTAATTCTTTTTTTAATACTTTTCGTGCAACAATATCCTATTACCCTAGAAGGGTTTAGTAAAAACAAGCTTCGGAGGTATAACAGCATGGCAGATGAAAACACAGTATTCGTTGGAAAAAAAGGGACAATGAGCTATGTTCTGGCGGTTGTAACACAAATGAACCAGGGAGCAAGCGAAGTGCTGCTGAAAGCAAGGGGAAGAGCAATCAGCAGGGCAGTCGATGTTGCAGAAATAGTCAAGAACAAGTTCGTAACAGCAGCCAAAGTCACGGGCATCAGCATTTCAACAGAGGAAATAACCACAGAAGAAGGAAGCCAGCTCAAGGTCTCTGCAATAGAAATCAAGCTGGCAAAATAAAACCAGAAAGGTTTTAAATTAAATTAACAAAATAATATTTGTGGTTTTTATGGAAAAAAAGTTTTCCGCAATCATTACTAAGGAAGGAAAATGGTTCTCTTCATATTGCCCGGAAATTGGAGTTGCTTCCCAGGGAAGAACAAAGAAAGGCGCATTAAGCAATCTTAAGGAGGCAGTAGAACTTTATTTGGAAGAAGACCCAATCGGATTGCCGGAGAAAAGCGAACTAACCGAGTTCAAAGTAAGAGTAAAAGCCCATGCCTAAAACTTTGTCTGGGCTTGAGTTGATAAAGTTTCTCAACAAAAAAGGATTTGAGGCTTATAGCAGAAAAGGCTCACATGTAAAAATGATTAGCAGAGAAAGGCAAACAAAAACCATTGCTCCAATCCACAAAGAAATTTCAAGAAAAACACTGCAGGACATTATAAGGCAAGCAAAATTAACAGAAAACGAAATCTCAGAATCGTTTGGATAAACTACGGTGAAAAAATGCGAAAACTCATTTCCCTTTCAACTGACTTCGGGGCAGGCAACAAGGGAATAGGGGTAATGAAGGCAGGAATTCTCCAAATCTGCCCGGAAGCGGAAATAATAGATTTGGAGCACGATAATGAGCCCTGCGATATCGTGCAGGGAGCAAGGAATTTTGAAGCAGTTGCATGGCTGCCGAAAGGCATTCATATCTGTGTTATTGACCCTGGTGTTGGAACAGAAAGAAAAGGCATAATAATTGAAACAAATAGGGGGGACTTTCTCATTGGGCCCGACAACGGGGTGCTGCTGCCAGCAGCAAGGTTTCTTGGCGGAATAAAAAAAGTTTTTCAAATAACCAATGAAAAATTCTTCAGAAAGCCTGTTTCCCCGGTGTTCCACGGAAGGGATGTTTTTGCGCCAGTTGCCGCATACCTTGCAAACGGCACTCCGATAGGAGAATTTGGGGCTGAAATAAAAGAAAAAGAACTTGCAAAAGCACCTTACGAGGAAGCAAAAGCGGGAAGAAACACCATTGAAGCGGAAGTGATTCACACTAACAGGTTTGGAAACATTTTCCTTAACATAATGCAGGAAGAAATGCACAAGGTCTTCAGGCAAAACGACAAAATACAATTGATTGCAAAAAACAAAAAAGTTATGCGCCCCTACAAAAAAACCTTTGGGGAAGTTGCCCTGGGAAAAGAGGTTATTGTTGATGATGACTTTGGAAGGGTGGAAATAGCAATAAACCAGGGAAGCTTTGCAAAAAAACACGCAATAAAGCAAGGGCAAAAAATTGTTTTGAAGAAAGTGAAAAAATGAAACCGGGAATTGATTACATTGGTGTCGGAGTGGGCGCAATGATTGTTAATGAAGAAAACAAGGTGCTCATGCTTTTGCGTGCAAAAAATTCAAGAAATGAAGCAAACAAGTGGAGCTTTCCCGGCGGGCAGGTTGAGTTCGGGGAAAAGCTTGAAGATGCAATAAAAAGAGAAGTGAAAGAAGAAATTGGCTGTGAGGTTGAAGTGAAAAGATTACTCAAAGTTGTTGACCACATCATTGCAAAAGACAAGCAGCACTGGTGCAATCCAATATTCAAAGCAAAAATAGTTAAAGGAAAAATCGTGAACAAAGAACCAGAAAAAGTAGAAAAAATAGAATGGTTTTCTTTAAAACAATTGCCAGAAAACCTTGCAATAAACATTCAGGCACTATTCAACGACATTAAAGAGGGAAAAATACAAATTTGATTATTCTGTCTTCATTTTTGTTTTTCCTGTATTCACAATGAGCATTTTTTTGTTTTTGGAAAGATTGTTTTTCAGCTGGAGCATCAGAGCCAATCCCGCTATTCCTGATGCTTCACAGTTTATGCCTTGTGATTCTGCTATCTGCATTGCTCTGTCAACGTTATTTTCCTTGACAATGTGAACCATTGATTCTGCCCCGCAGAAGCCAGCGTACCTGTAAAACCGTATCCATTGCTCGTCAAAGTGAACAAAAGGAAGGTGGGGGGAATAAAGCTTGTCCGCTTTTGATTTGGGATTGTTCACAGTTACACCAATGAAATTGCATTTTCTCAACACCTCAACTTTTCCCCTGAACCTTGGGTCATGGTTTCTTGTTGAAACCTCTTTTTTATTGATGTTCAGAACATTTTCGTACAAATTCCCGGTGCCAAAAGGGATGAAGCAGTAATCAGGGGAATTGTTTATTATTTCATAGCTCATCCAGTCATAAAACCTTGTTGTCGGGTCAAGCGCTTCGTTGGAAGTTATGTCAAAGCCGTTGTTGTTGTGGGTTAGGGCGAGTATTTCTTTCCATGAGAAGGGCCTTTTTCCAAGGTCTGTTTCAAAAACCTCGCAGCCAAGCTTTTTCATTGCCCTCAAAATTC
>CAYJWT010000080.1:0-958 GCA_964373935.1 uncultured archaeon
TTGCTGCTCCGAAGCTTGCTGGAGAAAAGCCTGTTGACGGGCTTCCGACAAATATTGCAGAATGATATGCTCCCTTATAGTCTTTGAACACTTCACCCATCGCCTTCTGCACTGTATCAGCAACCCCGAGAGGTATGGAATACACAAGGTATTTTTCCCACAACGGAAGGGCAGTTGGCGGAAGCTCTTTCAGCCTGCTGAAATCTTCCAGGAATTTTTTCAGGTTCATCCATTTTGCATAATGAAGTGCGCCTTTTTCTGACCTGTAAACTACAGCGTCTGGAAATACAAAAACTAATGCAACTGCCAAGATTACAATGCCAAATATTGCCTGCGGCAAGAGTAAAAAAGAAATTAACAAGATTATTCCTGTCCCTAGCCCATAGTGTATGAAACTGTGTTTTTTTGAGAACAACCCCAAAGAGTCAACTTCTTTTTTAACTGATTTTTTCCAAATTTGGGCAAATTCATAGGAAGATTCCTTTCTGTTCTTAAAATAGCCCCCAAGCTCTGAAAGTAAAAGTTCATTTGGAGTCTGGTCATCTTTAAATTTCTTAAACAGTATTCCTTCAAATTTACCTTTAGCTGCCTGCACTATCAACCCTAACACCCATGCTTCGCTTTCAGGCAGGCCTTGTTCTGAACTATCAATAATGTGTATTTTGTACTCTGGCTTAACTAAAAAGCCCTGTTTTCTTACTTCTTCCAATTTGAGTTTTCCTTTCAGGCAAAGGTCAAGAATTTCCCCTATCATTTGATCTGGTTTAGGCATTCTCGTCAAAGGGGCCATTAATGCACTTACAACAGCAGGACTATAGTCATAAGGGATATCTCTTTCATAAATTGCGTTATAATCAATTTTTGGCACAAAACCAAAAAACCGCCAGATTAAAACAAACAACAAAACCTGCAAAAAAAATAAGGAAACCGAAGTAATGCTTATTGGAACATCTTTAAT
>CAYJWT010000080.1:968-4089 GCA_964373935.1 uncultured archaeon
AATATATATTAAAAATAATACTGCAACAATTGCAATGGACACTAATTTATTGCGCTTGGAAATTTTTAGGACTTGCGCGATAATTAACATTAGCATTATAAGGCCAATAAAAGTGATTATTACTAGCCCCACAAAAATACTTGGCGTAGTCTCAATGGGCAAGCGAAACAAAAATTTTTCCTCTTCAATTATTTTTTCCAGACCGGGGGTATTTTTCTCTATGGTATTGGTTTTTGATGAAAGCATGGAAACAGGAAAAGCTGTCCTTATTTCAACGAATTGGCTAGCTGGAATGTTGAAGGCCTGGAAGAGTATTTTGTTGCCTTCAATTAACCCAATTTTTCCGTTAATTTCAGGATGCCCCCATACATAGACATCTTTTGGGTTGGCTGGAATGAAAGGGAGTTCTATCCAGCCGTACAGTTCTTTTAGCTGAAATTCCCATCCTTGCCCCCATACCTTCCAGTTAAGCTCGGCAACATCAGTGTAGGAAATGATTGCTTTTGTGAGCATATACTTTATCGTAAAAGTCCTTTTTTCGTCCTGTGCGGAGTAATACCACTTGATTCTGGCATCATTTCCCTGGTCAAGCATTTCAAACTTTACCGGTTTGCCTTTTTCAAGAACCTGGACATTCGTTATTTTCCATTCTCCCCTGGGAATGTCCCTGTACGCAAAGGAATAACTACCTGAAAAATTGAAGGTAATGCTTTCTTCTACCTGAATAAGGCCATCTGGCTGGATGGACATGTAAATTTCTGCTTTTTCAAGTGAATAAGATTTTGCGGAAACGGCGGAAAACAAGAGCAAAAAAAACAAAAACAAAACAATCTTTTTCATGCAAAAAAAAATGCGCTTACCTGTATAATAACCTTTTTAAACCCCGCTTTGCACAAATTGTATTGATTGGCGGCCATGCCGCGGGGGAAACACCTGGTCTCTTCAGAACCCAGAAGTTAAGCCCCGCAGGGATTGGTTTGGCGCTGGCTTTTTAGTTGGAGCCTGCCATACGCTGCCTATCACTTTACTTTTTTTGGTGAGTCAGAATGAGTTTGAGGCCTGGAAGAGCATACAGGAGAATAAAGCGTGCTTACACAAGGATTGCTATCACTGTCCCGAAAAAAAATTTTGTTGGGGCAAACCCTGGCCTGAAAACAAGGCAGTTCAACATGGGCAATCCCCTGAGGGAGTTCAGCCACATTGTTGACTTGGTTGCGGATGATGCAGTGCAGGTGAGGGACAATGCGATTGAGAGTTCTAGGATTGCAATCAACAGGTATCTTGAAAGAAAGCTCGGAAAGGAGGGGTATTTTCTCAAAATAAGGGTTTTTCCCAACCAGATTCTCAGGGAGAGAAAGGTTGCACAGGGCGCAGGGGCAGACAGGGTAAGCCAGGGAATGAGCCACGCTTTCGGAAAAGCAGTGGGAAGGGCAGTGCAGACAAGGCCTGGACAGGCGCTCATGAGTGCCTTGGTTGACGGGCAGAACGTTTCCCTTGCAAAACAGGCGCTTTTGAGGGCAAGGGCAAGGATGCCATGCGGACTGCATGCTAAGGTAGGCACTGACGTTAAAAGCATTGGCACAAAGCCCAAGAAAGTCAGGGAACTTGCTGAAGAAAAGCCGGTAGAAAAGAAAGAGGAAGCAAAGCCGGGCGAAGCAGCAGCAGGCAAGGAAGAGAAAGCAGGGGAAAAGAAAGAAGCAAAAGCAGAAGCAAAGCCCTCAAAAGAAGAAAAGAAAAAATAGTTTTTACTTGAAAACCTTTCCTGTTTCCATTGACCAGAACAATAAGTCAAGCTCTGCTGCTGGAATGCCTGTTTTTTCTGAAAACTTCAGCATTTTTTTCTCAAGCGATAAATAATTTTTTCTTGTAAGGGTTTTTGGAAATTTTTTGATTACATTATGCTTTTTCAGGTTTTTCAAAATGTGCCTGTCGAGGATGCAGATGTTTTCCCCAAACCCAATATTCCTGAGGAAGTGGCTGGCCTCCTTGTACCCAAGCCCCTTGACATTTTTCACAAGCCACTCTCTTGCCTGGAAGGGGCTTGAAAGAATTCCATTATCCAAAAGCACTTTCCTGATTGCAATATTTTCGTTTTCCGAAAAAAAATTTCTCGCCCCAAAGATATATTTGGATTTGTTCCTGTAAAACCGTATTGGATGGATTTTTTCCTGCAGCTGTTTTTCGGTGCCATGGAAAAGTGTATTATCCTCAACACACCTTTTTATGGCTGCATCGCAGGCAAACGCCCCTGACTGGGGAGTCAAAAGGCAAAAGCAGAGCTCTGAAAAAAGTTCAGTGTTGGCTGAATTCTGCCAGACCTGCCGGAAATGCAGCAATCTTTCCTTGAGTTCATGCTTTCTGGCAGAGTATTGTGAATACAGTTCATTTTCCATAACAAATTTCCCCACAGAGACAATAAAAATTTTTTCAGTTTTTTTTGAATGGTTGCAGAAAACCCTTATATTATAAATTCTATCCATTTATCTTAATTTACAATGGCGAACATCAACATTCCCGGCTTTCTTGAATGGGCAAAAAGCAGGTGGAAAACTGCTTTCATTCTTCTCTTAATTTTCCTCATGGCTTTCGGGATAAGGGGGCATTTGCTGAAGTATGAACTGTTTTTCGAATTTGACTCCTATTACCATGCCAGGCTGGTGGGTTATCTGCTGCAGACAGGCACTCTTCCACAGCATGACCCTCTTGCATATTACCAGTTGGGAGGAGCAACACTGCCTGCTACAGGATGGTTTTTCTGGCATTTTAATGCAGCCGTGTACAGGATTTTTACTCTTGGCGCCCCATACAACAAGGATCTCCTGATATTTTTCGTGAAAATACTGCCAGCATTGTATGGCGCAATAACATCCGTACTGATGTATTTCCTTGGAAAAGAGCTTTACGGCAAAAAAGCAGGGTATGTCATGGCTTTTTTTGCGGCCGTTGTCCCGGCATACGTTTACAGGACCATGGCGGGCTTTTTTGAAGAGGACAGTTTTGGTTTTATCTGGATGATTTCAGGGCTTGCTTTTTTCGTGAAAGCAACAAAAAACCCGGAATTCACAAAACAAAAAATATTTTTTGCTGCCATTTCAGGAATGCTTTTTGGAGTAATGGCAAT
>CAYJWT010000081.1:0-4057 GCA_964373935.1 uncultured archaeon
TATGTCCCCGTTTATCACTATTTTTTCTGCCTTGGCTTTTGGAAGGATTTTTGTTTCCAGTCTTTTTTTTATTTCTTGATAATTGAACCTTGGCACAAGGATGCCCTGCCTGTTCAATTCCTCCTCTTTTCCAATCTGCAGGTCTGCAATCGAAAGGCATTTGCCTTTTTCAACAAGAAGCCCCAAATCGATTATCCTGATGCCTTCCGCGATATAATTTTCCTTCATCTTAAATATCTTTCCAGCAACACTTTTTTTATGTTTTATCTGGTCGGAATAGGGCAGAAACCAGAACATCTTACCCCTGAAGCAATGGCTGCGGTAAAAAAGTGCAAAAAGGTTTTTTTTGACTCTTACACGAATTTCATGGAAAAAAGAATGCTTAAGGAATTTGAAAAAAAATTAAGGAAAAAAATAATTGTTCTGGACCGGAAAAAAATAGAGGAAGAATTCAAACCGGTCATTTTGCAGGCAAAAAAACAAAACATTTGCCTGCTTGTTCCAGGCAATCCCCTTACAGCAACAACGCATGTCCAGCTGCTTATTGAGGCAAAAAACCTGAATTCCCATTTTTCATTCGTGCCAGGTATTTCCATAACCGATTATCTCCCGTCAACAGGGCTTGACTCTTACAGGTTTGGCAGAATAACAACAATTGTTGCCCCCAAAAAAAACTTTGCCCCGGAATCCTTCTTTGATGCCATTGAAAAAAACCTTTCCCTCAACCTCCATACCCTCTGCCTTCTTGAAATTGACGCGGAAAAAAACTATTTTATGGCAATCCCGGAAGCAATAAACATTCTGGAAAAAATAGCCGAGAAAAAACAATCAAATGCAATTCAGGGAGCATTATTGGTTGGATTGTACGGGGTTGGGGGTAAAAGGCAAAAAACGGTTGCCGGAAAAGCAAGCGGGCTGAAAAAAAACACTTTAAGGATTTTTCCCCAGTCTCTTGTTGTTTGTGCTCGCCTGAATGAAAAGGAAAGGGAAGCGCTTGAGCTGCTCGCGGTGAAAGCATGAAAACAGAGCTTGAGAAAAGGGTCAAAAAATACCATTCCCTGACAGAAAAGGCCCTTGCAATGGCTTCCATAAAAAAAGGGCTTTCCATTGCAGATGAGGGAAAAGCAAGGCAGCTCCTGAAAATGGCAAAGGATTATTTCAGCGATGCAGAGCACTTTGAAAGACAGGGAAAGCTTTCTCTTGCCCTTGCAGCATTTTCTTATGCCCACGCCTGGCTTGATGCTGGAGTGAGAATAGGGCTGCTTGACGGCAAAAACAATGATCAACTGTTCACTTTGCCATAGCCAATAAATTTTAATACCCAAAAGCACTTTTTTATTCTGGTAGAATATGGGAATTTATGAATCAGGAAAGGCAAAAGCGCCTGTGCCGGAGGCTTCAAAAAAACAAGCAATGCTGTTTCTTGCGGCAATAGCAGGGCTTGCATTACTGCTGTTCTTCGCTTCACTGATTGCCGAGGCACTGAAGCCAAAACCCATAACTGCCTCTTTCACAATCAACCCGCTGGATACCGCAAAAGAGCAAAGCACTGTGCTCAAGGTGAGGGTTTTCAATCCCACCAGCGGGGCAGTGGACGATTCTGTGATTCGCATTGAACCCATTGATTCAGCCAGCCTTATTGTCTTTCCCACTGTCGAGCGGATTCCAAGGATTGGGGGCAATGAGTTCAGGGAATTCCTGTTCAGCGTGAGGCCAAACCCTAACACAAAAACAGTGCCAGGCACATACAAAATAAGAATAATTTTCCAGTTGGGAACAGCAGAATTCGAGCAAGAAACAGTGCTTGAAATAAAAAATGCCTGAAAACATTAATGCGCTATCCTAAATCCCTCAAACTCGTTTTTTGCATTCTCCCATTTTGCTTCAACATGCCCAACCATTGCACTAGGCGGCCCTTTTTTTATTTCCTCAAGAAAGCTTTCAAGCTGTTTTTGGCTGCCTTCCGCAATAATCTCGACCTTTCCATCATTAGTGTTTCTTGCAATCCCTTTTACGCCATGCTTTTCCGCGATGGATTTTGCAAAAGCCCTGAAGAAAACCCCCTGCACTTTTCCCGAAACAATAGCATGCAATCTTTTCTGCATGAAACAAAATTGTTTATCCAGATTAAAGCTTTTTGGTATTGTGTTGTTTTAAATAAATTTGCGCTCCCAGGTTATTTGCGAGGCTGTTGTTTTTTGGCGAAATTCAGGATAGAGCACCACAAGGATTTGTGCATTGGCTGCGGGGCATGCGTTGCAATAAACCCAAAGGAATGGGTTATGGAGGGGGACAAAGCAGAGCTAATTGGCAGCACAAAAACAGTTGGACAGGGCAGAGTGCTTGAAACAAAGGAAACCGATGAAACAGATGCATTGTTTGAAAAAAACAGGGAGTCGGCAGACGCCTGCCCTGTTCCATGCATTTTCCTGAAAAAAAAGGAAGAAAAGGATTAGTACGGTTTCTCTCTAGCCTCCACGACTGTTTTTTTCACTTCTTCAAGCCCGCTTTTTGGGAGCTTTTTTAAGGCATATTTAAAATCTTGAGCACAAGGCTTATTAATTTCTTCATGCTTTGTATTTTGTGGCGGGGGCAGCCAACTCTCTCAGTGTTCTTTTCGAGAACATTGTATTTGCTCTCGCCATTTTTATTGAAAAAAGAGGTGTGTTTTTTGCCAAAGGAAGATGATGATATTTATGATGAAGAGGAAAGGGAAGAGCAGCTTGAAGAGGACGAAATAACCCCTGAAGAAGCGGGATTTGTGGAAGGGTATGAGAAGCTGAGGTTCGTGAAATGCGGGCAGTGCGGCAAAAGCGTTGATGTTGAAAAGGCGTTTGAAATAGAGGTAAAGGGCAATGATTACCTGTTCTGCTCGGAAAAGTGCGGGGACAAGTTTGAGAAAAAGCAAAAATAGCTACTTGTATTCTTTCGCGAGGTTTTTTTTGAGGCTTTCCAGGAATTTTGAGTAATATTTTTTTGGAATGCTGCCTGCTGCAGCAGGAACATGCCCCCCTGCAGCCGACTCCGGAATCCCTATTATTGATTTCGCGAGCAAATCGTTCAGCTTTATTTTATAGTCCTGCCTTCTCGCTGAAAACCCAATCCTGCCGTCGTATTCCTCAAAAATCACTATTGTCCTGTGCCGGTAGGTATTGGAAATAGTGTTGATTAGCGGGGACTTTATCTGGTATTCCGGCTTGATTGCATAATGCATCAGCTCAAGCTCTTTGTCAAAAGAGTGCTCCCTCTCAAATTTTTCCCGCCATTTTTCAAGTATTCTTTCATATGTTTCCAGAACATCAAAATATTCTGATCCGAGAATGCTCTTTGGGCTTTTTGCCCTGAACATTTCCCAGAAAAGGTTTTGGAACTCGCTGTTCCTCACTGCTTCCACTGCCTCAATCAGCTTCGCGATTTTTTTGATTTCCACAAGTGAAATGCCTGCCCTGGGAAGGGTTTTTTCAAAAAATTTTTTCCAGCTATAGTATGCATTATCCCCAAGTATGCCGATGCAGGCAGCCCAGCCCATTTCTTCCAGTTCAACAATCCTTCCGAAAAGGTCAAAGGTGAACTTGGCATTCGCATACCTGCTTCCATCCATTTTCCTGAAATACTGGGCCTTGAGGAAAACAATTTTTTCTGAGTTCCAGTCCCTGTAAATCTTGTGGTGGTCTATTACAACGAGAGTGCCTGCTTCTTTTCCAAGCGCCTTCAACAGCTTTTCCCTTGAATCAATGTTCACATCCAGCACAAAAAGGGTATCTGGAGAAAGCTTTTTTATTTTCTCAGAAAAAATTTTGTCTGCTTCATCATCGCCATAATCAAAAGGTATCACATGCTCTGGAGCTTTTCCCGAAATTTTTTCAATCGCCTTTGCCGCAACCAGTGCAGAACACAAGCCATCCGTGTCAGAATGGTGTACAATCACAACCCGTTTTTGCCCGTTTAGAGACAGGCATGCCTGCCTGAATCTGTCAAAAAGAAGGGCTTTTTTCGGCATCTTCATATTATGGCCAAAAACATTATTAATAAGATTTGCCTTTTATCCCTGTATGTT
>CAYJWT010000082.1:0-4031 GCA_964373935.1 uncultured archaeon
AATCAACATTTATTCCAAACGCGGCAAAAAGCAGGCAGTTGATTTTCTCAAGCTTTTTGCAATCACTTTTATTTTGTTTTCGGTGATTGCAACAATAAGCGATGGGTACAACTGGATAAGGCTGGCAGTCAATTATGTTCTGGGAGTGATTCCTGAAGGAGTGCCGGTAATGCTGCTGGTGATTGGGGCAGTGCTTGCTGCAATGCTTGCATACATCCTCTATGCTGTCAGCAGGTCACAGGCGGCAAAAACAGGGACAAAGTCAAAAACAATTCCCGCAATTTCAATGCTGCTGTTGTATGTTGTGATACTTGTGATTGTAACAATTTTC
Organism: uncultured archaeon; assembly: GCA_964373935.1. Taxonomy (GTDB): domain Archaea; phylum Iainarchaeota; class Iainarchaeia; order Iainarchaeales; family CAYJWT01; genus CAYJWT01. The sequence goes on from CAYJWT010000082.1 coordinate 332, forward strand.
CTTGTCATTCCGGATTACAGGAAGGGCGGCGTGCTTGAATTGTCTGTTGGAGAAGAGTCAACCGGAAAAGAAAGCTTTGGCAGCAAGTACAATGCGCTAATTGTTTTCCCAGTGCTTGCATTACTGCTTATTCCTTACAGGATTTATAGAAAACAGGATGAGCACTATTCTGCTATTTTGTTCATGTGGATTGCCATAACCCTGTTCATGGCGTGGTATAAGCTGAAATTCACTTACACTTTTGGCCTGCCAATTGCGGCAGCAGCCGGCATTACTGCTGTTGAAATGTTTTCTTTTGCCCTGCCAAGAAAGGATGTTTCAGCAAAAGCAGTTGCTCTTGCATTGGGGCTAATGATGCTTGTGGGGGTTGCGGCTGCATCCATTTTCGTGACAAAGTTTCCTCCAAACATTGAAACAGACCTTGGCTGGAAACAGGCATTAACATGGATGAACCAGAATACTCCTGAAGGCGCAAAATTCTTCAACTGGTGGAACCAGGGGCACTGGATAACATTCATTGCCGAGAGAAAGGCTTTCCTTGACAACAGGAACTCGGATTATGCTGGCGACAGGAATTTCAGCCTGTTCCTCATTGAAACCGATTTTGCAAAATCAATGGAAATACTAAAGCGGTATGGCCCCGACTATGTTATCCTCGATTGGGACATGTTTAGGAGCACCACAAATTTCGCGATTTTTGCTTTTGATACAACAAACACTTCCAATCCAGATCTTGCAAAATACGTGAGCGCACAGCCTAACGCGGCTTTTGCCTGCGGGGCAAGCAATCAGGGAGGGCAGGTCGTTTACCAGTGTGGGGGAAATAATCTCACAGAACAGCAAATGGCTTCCTTGCCCACAACATGGCAGGCAATTCCAACACAACTGCATGATGGCAGAACACCCATCTTTGTTTACACTGACAAGGACAAGAGATTTCTCTATATACTGCACCCTCTTGTAAACCAGACATCCATGGCAAAAATATGGTTCGGGCACTCTGACGCAAAAGCACAGCTTGAAGAGGCATATGCTGTCGAGGGAGTCAAAATATTCAAAGTAAAAAAGCAATAGCATAATTGTACCAAAAATTTTTGCTTGCGCTTCCAACATTTTTTATATTATTGCACACACTTGTTGATTGGAATGTCACTGCCTGTTGTTGTGCTATTGTGCCTTTTTGCATCTTTTCTCGTTACTTTCGTTTCAATGCCTTTCCTGATATACAGGCTGAAAAGAAGGGGCATTGTGGGAAAGGACTTGAACAAGTTCAATAAGCCAAAAGTTGCGGAGATGGGGGGAATTGGAGTTTGGATGGGGGTTGCTTTCGGCACAATCCTTGCGATTGCATGTTTCACATACCTCAGGCTTGTTGAACTAAACCTTGCTCTCCTGCTTGCGGCCTTTGCAACAATAATGATGGTTGGTTTTCTGGGAGTTGTAGATGACCTCATTGGGTGGAGAAAGGGAATAAGGCAGTGGCAGCATGCGCTCATCCCAGTCTTTGCAGCACTGCCCCTGATGGCGGTGAAGATAAACAATCCCCCGCTTGTCCTGCCTTTTTTTGGGGCAATGCCTGAAACAATAATACTGCCTTTTCTTGGGGCTGTTTCTTTCGGGGTATTTTATTCCCTCTTCATCGTGCCAGTGGGAGTAACAGGCGCAAGCAATGCAGTCAACATGCTTGCAGGGCTGAATGGCCTTGAAGCAGGGCTGGGCGCAATAATGACCGGGACAATGCTTGTTATTGCAGTGCTTTTCGGGAAAGTGGAATCAGCAATAATTCTTGCGGGAATGCTCGGGGCCATGCTCGCTTTCCTCAAATACAACTGGTTTCCGGCACAGGTTTTTCCAGGGGATTCCCTAACGCTGATGACAGGAGCAACAATTGCCGCCGCTTCAATAATCGGGGACATGGAAAAAACAGGGGTGTTATTGGTTTCCCTGTTTTTTGTCGAGTTTGGGTTCAAGGCAAAACACTTTTTCCAGAGCCAGAGCTTTGGCATACCGCAAAAAAACGGGTTGCTCAAGCCAGACCCAAATGGGGGTTCGCTGACTCACTGGATACTCAGGAGAAAAAATATGACAGAAAAGCAGCTTGTCATCACAATCCTGTCAATACAGGCAATGGTGAGCATAATGGTGCTAGCATTGTTTGCTATGGGGCTTCTTGGCTGAGGGAAAAAATGAAAATCTGCCTCGCGTGCTCTGCAGGAGGGCATTTGAGCGAATTGTGCCAGCTGCGGCCATTTTTTGCAAAAAAAGAGCATTTTTTCCTGACAGACAAAAGAATTGACTCTGAAGTGCTTGCAAAAAAAGAGAAAACTTATTTTGTGGAATGCCCGAGAAGAAACCCTTTCCGGCTGGCGAAAAGCTTTTTCCAGTCGCTCAGAGTTTTTTTCAGGGAAAAGCCGGATGTTGTTATCAGCACCGGGGCAGACACCTCTTTCTCAATCTGCATTATTGCAAAAATTTTCGGGAAAAAGCTTGTTTTCATCGAGTCATTCTGCAGGATAAGCCATCCAAGCCTGAGCGGGAAAATATTTTACGGGATTGCAGACCTGTTTCTCGTGCAATGGAAAGAAAACCTTGACTTCTTCCCGAACGCAAAATACTGGGGAGGCGTGTTCTGATGTGGCTTAATTTTTTCTTTCTTTTTCCCGGCAAGAGCAGAGGGAATTTCAAATGAGAGTGTTTGTGACAGTGGGAACACATGCACAGCAGTTTGACAGGCTGCTGAAAGCAATTGATGAGATTGCAGGGAAAAACAAAAAATTAAGGGTTTTTGGGCAGACAGGAAATTCTCTCTACAAGCCAAAATTTTTTCCTTATAAGGAATTCGTCAGGGAGCCAGAATACTCGCACAAGTTCATGGAGGCAGATGTCATTGTGAGCCATGGGGGCGCAGGGGCAATAATCCATGCAATGGAATTCAGGAAAAAGCTTGTTATAGTGCCAAGGCTGGAGAAATTCTCTGAACACACCAATGACCACCAGCTGGAGCTGGCAGAACTTTTACACAGGCACAAAAAAGCAATTGCCGTAAGCAACGAGAAAGACCTTGAAAAAGCAATTCTTGCAGCACAAAAATTTTCCCCTGATTTTGATTCCACGAGAAAAGACCTTATTCATGGAATTGAGAAATGGTTCAGTGAGCAAGCACAATAGCTATTTCTGTTTTTTCCCGAAATCTTTTTTAAGCGCAGCAATTGTTTTTTCCATTCCCTCGGCAAAACCTGTTTTTGCCTCAAAACCCAGCTCTTTTTTTGCCGCCCTTGTATCAGCAATAAGCTTGTATATCTCATTGCTTACATCCGGCCTGTATTCAACCTCAATCTCCTGCTCCATGGTTTCGCCGATTCTCTCCACCACCTGGTTAATGGTTATTGCTTTTCCTGTTCCAATATTGAAAGAGCGCCCTGCGCAGGATTTTTTCGCATTCATTGCGCACAAGAACCCCTGCACTATGTCATCAACAAAAATAAAGTCCCTTTCCTGTTTCCCGTTGCCGTTAATAGGAATTGGCTTGCCCTCAAAAACCGCTTTGGCAAAAATCGATACAGCCCTGTTCTGCATTCTTGGGCCAAAAGCATTGAATATCCTAAGGCAAATTGTTTCAATTCCATGCTCCTGGAAAAAAAATCCAGCATAGTATTCCCCAGCAACCTTTGTCAACCCATACGGGCTGTTTGGGCTCAGG
>CAYJWT010000083.1:0-3983 GCA_964373935.1 uncultured archaeon
TTGCCAGTTCGCACAGTCTCTTTAGTGCCCTTAATCCATCAAACCCGTATTGCGCAAAAAAAGCGTAATTTGGTTTTATGGCAGCAGGCAGGCAGTCCTCAGATTTACATGCAGAAATTATTTCTGAATAAAATTTCACAATTTTTTCTTCAGTTTTTTTTTCTTCCAGCGGGATTTTTTCTATTATGGGGTCTGCCCCCATGCAGACAATTGAATTTCTTTCTTCAGCAGTTTTTTTGAGGAAATCAATATAGTTCATTGCAATCCACTCTTGCCAGCCCATTTTTCAGGGTCTTTTGCAAAATCCAAAACAATTTCAATTTCTTTTTTTTGGATGTATTTTTTTTCTGCAGCAGTTTTTACCAGCGAAGAAAAATTTGTCAGTGCATGCAATTGGACATTATGCTCTTTTGCTCCCTGCGCTGATTTCTGCATGCCATACGTGAAAATTGCAAGGCAGTTTTCCACAACCCCTCCCTGTTCTCTCACTCCTTCAACGCATGCAAACAGGCTACCTCCAGTGCTGATAAGATCTTCTACAATTATTGCTTTCTGCCCTTTCTCCAGCTTTCCCTCAACAAGGTTTTCTTTCCCGTGGTCTTTCTGCTTTTTCCTCACATAAACCATTGGCTTTTCCAGCAATTCAGAAAGCCATGCAGCATGCGGAATCCCAGAGCTTTCCACTCCCGCAATGACATCAAAGTTTTCCAGCCCAATTTGTTTTGCTTTTTCTGCAAACGCAGCAATTACCTCTTTTCTCTCTTTTGGATAGCTCAACAGCAGCCTGTTATCACAGTAAATCGGGGAAAGTATTCCAGAAGCCCACCTGAATGGCTTTTGCGGCTGCAGGCTCACCGCCCCAATCTCCAGCAAAATCTCAGAAATTTTTTCTTCACTCTGCATAAACTTCCATTCCCCCTGCTTCCCCGAATTTTCCCTCATCGAATGCAATTTTTCCGTTAACGAACGTTTTGAGGACTTTTCCTTTTAATTTCCAGCCGTTGAATGGTGTCCAGCCGGATTTTGTATACTGCTGCTCATTGCTGATTTCCTGTTTTGCGTCCAAATCAACCAGCGTTAAATCAGCAAAATTTCCCTCTTTTATTGCGCTTCTCTCTTTTATCCCGAAAATCTTTGCAGGGTTCGTGCAGCAGGCATTCACAAGCTGCTCCAATGAAAGCTCTTCATGGTTTACCGCGTGCAGGAGCAATGGCAGCATGGTCTGGCAACCTGGAAAGCCGCTGGGCGCATCATAGTAAGTGAGCTTTTTTTCCTCAACAGTGTGGGGCGCATGGTCTGATGCTATTACATCAATAACGCCCTTCTGCAAAAACTTCCACAGTGCTGAAACATCCCCCTTTCCCTTCAAGGAAGGGTTGACTTTTGCAAAGTTTCCCAGTGTTTCAGCGATTTCCTCAGTAAGGAACAAGTGATGCGGGGAAACCTCTGCAGTAACCCAGTTGCCTGCATCTTTTGCGTCTTTCACCAAATCCATTGCCCTTTTAGAACTCATGTGGCACAAGTGCAGCTTGTTTCCAACAAGTGACTGGATTTCAAGCAGCTTTTCAACAGCAATTGCCTCCGCTTCCGCTGTCCTTATCCTTGAATGGTATTTTGCATGGTTCCAGAACCTGTTTTTTGCAATAGCAGTGTTTTTCCTCATTGTTTCCTCATCCTCCGCGTGCACTGCAACCGTAATGTTCCTTTTTTTTGCAATCTCAAAAATCTTTTTTATTTTGTCTTTGTTGTTTACGAGAAGCGTGCCGGTGCTGCTTCCATAGTAAATTTTTATTCCAGCAATTTTCCCGATTTTTTCCATTTCTTCAAAATTGTTTGATGCTGCCCCAAGAAAGAAGCCAAAATTGCACAGTGATTGCGTGAGAGCTGACTGCCTTTTCTCCTCAATTATTGCGCTTTCTGTTGCAGGGGGCAAAGTGTTAGGCATTTCAAGCACGGTTGAAATTCCCCCGGCAACCGCAGCCCTGCTTCCTGTTGCCCAGTCCTCCTTGTGCTCCTGCCCGGGAAACCTGAAATGAACATGGCAGTCAACAATCCCCGGCAAAAGCGTTTTTCCCAAGCAGTCAATCCTTTGCTCGCAGTCAAGCTTTTCCTCTGTTATTTCCGCAATCCTGCCATTGTCAATAAGCACGCCCACTGTTTTTTTGGGCTCATTCCACAAAACACAGTTTTCCAGCAAAAGCATAAAAACCACAGATTCTTGCTTGGGAGTTTTTTTATTTATTTCTGCCTCCACGCAAAGTATTCTTCAAGGGAAACCCTTCTCCCGCTCTTCAAGTAGGCAGTTTTGCCGAATTCTGGAAGCTTTTCAATCTCTTTTCCTGAAAAAATTGGCCCATCAATGCAAGCAAGCCTGTCATTGATTACGCACTCCCCGCAAATCCCTATCCCGCACTTCATGTACCTTTCAATAGAGCATTCAAAATCACAGCCGTGCTTTCTTGCTGTTTCAAGCGCTTTCACCATCATCATTTCCGGCCCACAGGCATAAACAATATCCTGTTTTTCTCTCTGCAGTATTCTTTCAAGCGCCTGCACATTGAATCCTTTTTCCCCATAGCTTCCATCATCCGTTGTTATCAGGACTTCCCCAAAATGTTTTAGTTTTTTTTCAAAAATTATCCTTTCTTTTGTCCTTCCCCCAAGAATTATTTTTGTTTTGCAGTTGTTTTCCTTTAATTTTTGGGCGAGCAGAATTATTGAATCAATGCCAATCCCTCCTGCAACAATAACCGCTTTCTTTCCCGTTCTCACAGTGAATGGCTTTCCATATGGCCCCCTTATTCCAAGCTTTTCTCCCACTTTGAGTTCAAGCATTTTCTTGGTTGCATTGCCCTTTCCCTCAATATTTATTGCATACTTTTTTTCCCACGGCACAAGCGCAACAGGTTTCTCATCAATTCCCGGCAGCCACACCATTGCAAACTGGCCCGGCTCAAAATCCATTTCCTCATCCATGAAAAGGGTTTTGTTGCCAGGAAATTCTTCCCTTATTTTTGCTATCTTAACCATCCTCATTCTTGTTTTGCACGGCCATTCAGAAAAATCATTTTTCATGCGCTATCCCCATCACGTCATTTATGCTGGCATAGCCATTTTCTTTCAGCCAGCGCTCCATTTCCATGCATGTTTTCCTGAAAACGCTTATTCCGCGCTGCCATACTGCGCTTCCAATCCCGCACACTGTTGCTCCTGCCATAACATACTCCAAGGCATCATTCCCATTGCAAATTCCGCCCTCCCCAATTATCGGAATTTCAACGCTTTCATAAAGCTCAAAAACTATCTTGAGGTTTATGGGTTTCAGGGCCGGCCCGCTCACTCCCCCCTTCCTGAAAGCAAGAACTGGCTTTTTTGCATCTGCATCAATCAGCATTCCCGGCATGGTATTGCCGGCACACAATGCATCTGCCCCCGCTTCCTCGCACGCTTTTCCCACTTCAACAGGGGAGTTTGCTGCAGGGGTAAGTTTTGCAATGACGGGAATTTTTCCCGAAATGTTTTTCACGCTTTCCACGATTTTTGCTGAAATTTCAGGAACACATGCAAACTGGATGTTGTGCCACTCCGTGTTAGGGCAGGAAATGTCCAGTTCTATCAAATCCGGCTTTTTTTCTGCAGCGTATTCCGCAACTTCAGCAAACTCCTGCCACCTGCTCCCGTAAACGCTTGCAATCAACGGAACATTGTGCTTTTTCAGTTCCTTCAGTTCATCAAACTCTTCATCGTAGTTCTTGTATCCAGGGGTGGGCAGGCCAACTGCATTCAGCAGGCCATGCTCCCACTCTATTACAGTCGGGTTTTTGTGGCCCTCCCTTTCTATTGGCCCAATGCTCTTCATGGTAACAGCACCAGCTCCCTCTTCCGCAACCCTGATTAGCTGCCCAGCATTCACTCCCAGTATTCCGGAAGCAAGGCGCGTTGGATTTTTCATTCTTACCCCACAAAAAGAAGTTTTAAGCATT
>CAYJWT010000084.1:0-3962 GCA_964373935.1 uncultured archaeon
AAGCTGTGCGAAAATCATCTCAATGCTTGAGGCAAAAAAAGAAAAGGTGAAATAATACCCGAAGCCGGAAAGCTGGAAACAATAACAGAAAAAGAAACTGAAAAAGAAATAATTGACTATGCCTCGAAAAGAAAGCTGCTTATGGGGCAGGGGGCAGTTGATTTGCTTAAAAGCCAGGAAAACTTCGGGAAAATAATTGATGAGCTGGTTGAAGAGCAGGAATTCATCATTAGCAGGGAAATGGTGGAAACAAGGATACTGAAAACAAAGCTCTCCCCGAAAGAGGAAACCACCCAGGAAATATCGGTAAAGCACTCTTTCAGGCCAATTGCAAGAGACCATGCTTCTTCGCTCAGGGTTATTGAGGAATATGACATCACGAGGCAGAGCGCTTCAGAGGGAAAAGTCAGGGATTTCCTGGACCTGTTCCAGAACAAGTTCAGGCAGCTTTCAGAAATGCTCAAAAAAAGGCACAACCTTTTCCCAAAGCCCATAAAGAGGGTTGGGTTTGCAGCAAAGAACGAGGAGCTTGACATAATTGGCATGGTTTACAGGAAATGGCAGACAAAAAACGGCCACATTGCCTTCACTCTCGAGGACCTTGAGGACAAGTGCACTGTTCTCATACTCAAGAGCGATGCAGCACTCTTTCGCCTTGCAGACCACATTCTCCCAGATGACGTGATAGGGATAAAGGCAACAAAAATTTCGGAAAGCCTTGTTGTTGCAAAAGAAGTATTGTGGCCTGACGTGCCCATGAGAAAACAAAGAACCATAGAAGCCCAAATATCTGTTGCAGGGCTGTCTGACATTCATGTTGGAAGCAAGCTTTTTCTGGAGCAGGAATTCAACGATTTTTTGGCATGGATAAAAGGGAAAAGCGATGAAAAAGAGCAGGAGATAGCAGGAAGGATAAAATACATACTGATTACTGGAGACAATGTGGATGGGATTGGGATTTACCCAAACCAGTTCAAAGACCTCAGGATAAAGGATATTTTCAGGCAGTACGAGGAATTCTGCCAGCTGGTTGCACAAATCCCTGAATACATTGAGGTTGTGATTGCGCCAGGAAACCATGATGCTGTAAGGAGAGCAGACCCGCAGCCCGCATTGAAAGAAGAGCTGGTGAAAGACCTTAAGGGATACAAAAACATCCATTTTGTGGGAAGCCCTTGCTGGATTGAGATTGAAACGCTAAAGTTCCTATTGTACCATGGAGCTTCACTCCACGACCTTATCTCAAGCACTGGCTTTCTCAGCTATTCCCAGCCGGAAAAGGCATTTGTTGAACTGCTAATAAAAAGGAGCTTAATGCCAACATATGGATTGGGCCAACCATACACCCCAGAAAAAAAAGATTTCATGGTGATAAAGGAAATTCCTGACTACATTTTCTGCGGGGACATGCACCATAATGGTTATGCCAATTACCGTGGCACAACCATAATCAACTCTGGAACATGGCAGGCAAGAACAGCATACCAGATGAAGCTCGGGCACATTCCAACCCCCGGCATTGTTCCGATTGCTGAGCTTGACACTGGCAAAATCAGGGAAAAAAAATTCTATTTTGAAGAGGGAAAAGAAAATGCGTAAACGATTCCACCCGGTTTACTTCCTGAAAATGGCAAGCGAGCTGAAAAAAGGAAAGCCAAGAGAAGAAATTATCCGGGAAATGTCACAAAAACACGGCCACCCAGAAGGCACTGTTAAAACTCATTTGAGTAGGTATTTTCCGCCAAAAGAAATTAGGACAAATGCAGACATTGACAGGCTGTTGTGGGAAAAAAGAACTAAAATTCCGTCAAAAGCAGATGTAAGCAAAAAATTAAGAGAGGCATTCAGAAAAATCAAACCGTTGCGCAGTAAAATTATGAAGGAAGTAGCCAAAAGGACGCCACGGCGTGAAAGAAAGGCAAGAATGGCAAAAATCCGTGCAAAAAGAACTCCTGAAAGCTTCGGAAGGCAATGGAAAAAAATGTCGGAAAAGGAAAGGTTAGAACGTATGCAAAAACTATGGGAGGGGGCAGCCAGAATGCCTAAAGCAGTAAGGGATGCAAGGGCTAAAAAAATTTGGGAAGCAAGAAGAAAGAAAGATAAAGTTTTTACATGGGTCTTAGATCTTCCGGACTTGAATTTGTTAACCCGGGCGGAAACACAAATGTATTGGGAGCGATTTCAGCCTATTATAGATGAGATGACAAAAGGGATCGGGGAAAAAAATATCAATGACGCAAAACAGGAAGCAAATGTGGGGGCATTAATCGCTTTAAAAAAATGGGACAAAAAAATGGACTTGGAAAAGCTTGTGAGGGATTGCATTAAAACGCAATTGGTTGGTTTTTTCAGAAAGAAAAAATGGGTTGAAACACGAGAGGTTGCATTTTACGATGAATCTGAGAGAAGGGGAAAAAAGGTTCATAAAAAAAGATGGAGAAAAAGGTGAATGCAGTGGCGGCTGATGAAATCCTTGCGGAAGAGCATATTCTGAAATATTACAGGCTGTTGTCAGAGGAAACAAGGAAGCAAATAAAGGCTGCCGAGAACGCAAAGGAAAAGGGGTTTGATTATAGCACTGAAATTGAAAGCAAACCTGCAACAGACCTTGCTGACAGGACAGAGAAAATCATTGGGCCAAAAGGCATTGCGAAAAGGTTTAGGGAAATAACTGAAGACGGAAAGGACAGGATGCAGGCAATTTTCATTATTTTTCGGGAGATCCTTGACCAGAAATGGTGCAAAATTCCTGACCCGGAAAAGCGGCTTGAGCAGGCAATAAAATCTTGCCTCATGCTGAGCACTGAAGGAGTTGTTGTTGCACCTCTTGACGGGGTTCCAGAAATAAAAATCAGCAGAAACCCTGATGGAAGCAGGTATGTGAACATATACTATGCCGGCCCAATTAGGGCTGCTGGTGGAACAGCCACAGTGCTTCCCCTGATTCTCGGGGACTATGCGAGAGTGCTAATGGGGCTTGACAGGTATAAGCCAACACAGGACGAGATTGAAAGATACATTGAGGAGTGCCACATTTATGATGAGATAATAACGAGGCAGTACAAGGCAACAGAGGAGGAAATAAGGAAAATAGTCCTCGGCTGCAATGTCTGCATTAATGGCGAACCCACAGAAGAAAGAGAGGTTTCAGTCAACAGAAACCTTCCCAGAATCCCAACGAACAGGGTGAGGGGTGGAATGTGCCTTGTGATAAGCGAGGGGGTTGCGCTAAAGGCAAAGCGAATTCTCAATCTCTCAAAAATGCTTGGGCTTGACTGGGCATGGCTGGAAGGGGTAATAAAAGTCGAAAAATCTGATTCTGGGGCAGCAGAACTGCAGGCAAACGAAAAATACCTTGAGGGAGCTGCTGCTGGAAGGCCAATTTTTTCTTACCCGCAGAGGATTGGGGGCTTCAGGCTAAGGTATGGGAGAGCAAGGAATACTGGCATAATGGGGAAAGGCATTCACCCAGCCACAATGCACCTATTGAACGAGTTTGCGGCTGTCGGCACGCAGATAAAGGTTGAAAGGCCTGGAAAAGCGGCAGGGGTTTTTCCAGTGGATAGCATTGAAGGCCCAATAGTAAGATTGCGCAACGGGGATGTTGTGAAAGTGGGAACAAAAGAGGAAGCAATAAAGCTCAAGAACAGTCTGGAAAAAATCCTTTTTCTGGGAGACCTGCTTGTTACAGTGGGGGATTTTAGGTATACTGCCCACAATCTTGTCCCAGTTGGATATTGCGAGGAATGGTGGAAGCTTGAAATGGAAAAAGCGCTTGCTGAAAAAAACGATTACGGGAAAGAGTTTGAAAAAATTGTTGCAGAGCCATTAACAGTAAATGTAACACAGGCAATAGCGGCAGCGGAAAAGCTTTCCATTCCCCTGCACCCAAAATTTGTTTTTTACTACAATGCCATCGAAAAACAGGAATTGTCTTCCCTTATCGAAAAATTTTTGGAAGC
>CAYJWT010000085.1:0-3876 GCA_964373935.1 uncultured archaeon
TCTCCGGGGCTATCAAGCCACGGAGTATTTCAAGCGCACTTGAATTTACTCCGGGGCTAATTACTGAAAGGGATATATACACTGGCAAATATTGAGCTGTTAAGCATAACGAATTTTTAAATGTTTTTACAGGAAATTTTTTTATGGAAAAATTATTGCCGAAAAGACTGGGAAAGGGCAGCATTGTTGGGATTGTTGCGCCGTCAAAAAAGCTGAGCGGGGAGCACAGGCAGTACCTGGAAAAATTCAGGAATTACCTGGCGGGAATGGGCATTGAAACTGTTTTGGGGAAGCATGTTTTTTCTTCAGGCTCTTTCGGGGTCGCAGCCGGAACTCCCCAAGAAAGGGCACAGGACATCAATGAAATGTTTGGAAACCCGGAAATTGATGCAGTATGGGGGTTTCAGGGGGGAAAGCCGGCAAACCAGGTGCTTGACCTGATTGATTATGAACTGATAAAAGAAAACCCGAAGCTTTTTCTCGGGATGAGTGATGTTGACTTGCTTCTCTTGTCAGCAAACAAGCTTTCCGGACTAATAACATTCATTGCCCCTGATGCAAAGCGCGGAACAGGCGCTGATTTAGATTTCGAGTATTCGAGGGAACATTTCGTCAAAAGGCTGTTTGAGGGAAAAAAAGAAATAGTTCCAAGCTCAGAATGGAAGACAGTGCGAAAAGGAAAAGCAAAAGGCAAACTGTTGGGGTGCAACATTACTGTTATTCTCAAGCTTGCTGGGACAAAATACTTTCCTGATTTCACTGACTCCGTGCTGTTTCTGGAGGGCTATCACGAAGAACTTGACAATACAATCTGGAAGCTGGAGCAGCTGAGGCAGTTGGGGGTTTTTGACAAAATAAAAGGGATTGTTATAGGGTATGTTTTTGGTTTTCAGGCAAAAGAGCAGCTGGATGAAAAAGGCAACAGGGTTGATTACGAGCAACTGGTTCTGGAAGCAACCAAGGAATATGACTTTCCTATACTCAAGATAAACGAGTTCGGGCACAGGTGCAGGAATGCTTTCCTCCCGATCGGGGTGCAAGTGGAGGCAGATTCAACGCGCAAAAAAATAACAATCCTGGAAGAGTTCATCAGATAAAAAAAAAACTGTTTTGCAATATTTGGCATACAATCCTGATTGGTTTCAAAAATAGAAATGTTCTGGCAAAAAAAAAGAGGCAAAAACATTTAAAATCTGGGATTCCTTATTTTTATTGGTTTTTTATGCCTGGGAACTGGCACGCGCTTGGGTTTTCTGAAATAGGGGAAAGGCTTGGAACAGTTTTGGAAAAAGGATTAAGCGACCAGGAGGCAAAAAAACGGCTGGAAAAATTTGGGTTAAACAGGCTGGTGGAGAAAAAAAAGAAGGCATTGTGGATTGTTTTCCTGGAGCAGTTCAACAATTTTGTTGTTTTCATCCTGATTGCAGCGGTAGTGATTTCTTTCGGGATATGGGCTTTTTTTGGCCAGAACCAGGAGCATTTGGTTGATGCTGGCGTAATACTTGCAATAGTAATCATCAATGCAATATTGGGGTTTATCCAGGAGTACAGGGCAGAGAAAGCAATGGAGGCCCTGAAAAAGCTTTCAGCGGCAAAAGCAATAGTGATAAGGAACGGGGTAAAGCAAGAGGTTGATGCAAAAGAAATAGTGCCAGGAGACATAATATTATTGAGGGAGGGCAACAGGGTTGCTGCTGATGCCAGAATAATTGAGGCGGTAAACCTCAAGATTGATGAATCCAGCCTGACCGGGGAAAGCGTGCCAGCAAGCAAGCACTCAAGCCATCTCGAGGAGAAACTTGCTCTTGCAGACAGGAAGAACATTTCTTTCATGAACACTGTGGTAACATACGGCAGGGGAAAGGCAGTTGTAGTGGAAACTGGAATGCAGACAGAGTTCGGGAAAATAGCAGGGGTGCTCCAGGAAATAGAAAAAGAGGAAACGCCTTTGATGAAAAAGCTGGAAAAGCTCGGGGGGTTCCTGGGGAGAATAGTGGTTGCTGTTGCAGTGATAGTTTTTGCAATGGGCACACTGTTCGGGCATTTTGGGCTGTTGGAGATGTTCCTTGTTTCAGTCAGTTTGGCTGTTGCTGCAATTCCGGAGGGCTTGCCTGCAATAGTGACAATAACGCTTGCGTTTGGAATGAACACCATGGCAAGGAACAAGGCAATAATAAGGAAAATGGCTGCAGTGGAAACTCTTGGGAGCACTTCGGTAATCTGCTCTGACAAGACGGGCACAATAACAAAAAACGAAATGACAGTAACAAGGGCTTTCGTGAACAACAATGACATAACCGTTACCGGGGAAGGGTATTCAATGATTGGCAAGCTCAAAACAGAAAAAGGTGGGGTAAGAGAAACAGGGGGCGAGCTTGACATCATCCTGAAAACATGCGTTCTATGCAACGATGCGGCAATTGGAAAGGGAAGCAGAAAGGAAATCATCGGGGACCCGACAGAAATTGCACTGCTTTTTTTTGCGGCAAAAGCAGGATATTTCAGGGAAGAGAACGAAAAAAAAGCAAGGTTTGTGGCGGAAAAGCCCTTTGAATCTGAAAGGAAAAGGATGAGCGTTGTATACGAAATTTGGGGAAAAAAGTTTGTGTTCTGCAAGGGGAGTGTTGAATCAGTGCTTTCTGTTTGCTCACACGCGCAGGAAAATGGGAAAACAATTGATTTGGAAAAAGAGCTTGAAAGGAAATTTCTGGAAAAGAATGACGAGTTTGCAATGAACGGGCTTAGGGTGCTGGGTTTTGCCTTCAAGGAAATAAAAAATTTCCAGAAAGAAGAGATTGAGAAAGACCTCACATTTGTCGGAATAACTGGAATGATTGATGCGCCAAGGGAAGAAGTCAAGCAGGCAATAAAAGTATGCGGACAGGCTGGGATTGAAGTAAAAATGGTGACAGGGGACCATAAGCTGACCGCAATCGCGATCGCGAGGGAAATTGGGCTAATGGGGGAAGGCAAAATTGCGGTGACAGGGCAGGAACTGGATGAAATGGATGATGCAGAGCTGGAAAAGCGGGTTGAACGCATAGCTGTGTTTGCAAGGGTAAACCCAAGCCACAAGGTCAGGATAGTGCAGGCGCTTGAAAAAAAAGGCAATGTTACGGCAATGACTGGGGATGGAGTGAATGATGCTCCTGCACTCAAAAAAGCAGACATCGGGGTTGCAATGGGAATAACAGGCACCGATGTCAGCAAGGAAGCAAGCGAAATGGTCATTGCGGATGACAACTTTGCCACAATAGTGAAAGCAGTCGGGGAGGGGAGGAGGATTTACACTAACATAAAATCTTTCGTAAAATACCTTCTTTCTGCAAACACTGCCGAGGTGATTGTGGTTGCAAGCGCAGTGTTCCTTGCGCCATTAGGAATGCCCTTGCCCCTTGTTGCCGCGCAATTATTGTGGCTGAACCTTGTGACTGACGGGCTGCCTGCACTCGCGCTCGGGAGCGAAAAAGGGGACACAGAGCTCATGAAAAAAAACCCAAGGCCGAAAAAAGAGAAAATAACAGACAACCTTGTCCCATTTATTGCTGCGGCAGGGATTATTGGGGCAGCGGCAACGCTTGCCGGTTTTTACTATGGCTTTCTTGAAAGCGAGACAAAGGCAAGGGCAATGGCATTCACAGTGCTCGTGTTTTTTGAGCTTGCATGGGTTTTCAACTGCAGGTCAGAAAGCAAGGATGTATTCAGCATCAACCCATTTGGCAACAGGCAATTGGTTCTGGCAGTGCTGAGTTCTGTTGCACTCATGCTTGCGGTAATATACATTCCCATGTTCCAGCCATGGTTTGACACTGTTGCATTATCACTTAACGACTGGGCAATTGCAATCCCGCTTGCTGCAACAGCGTTGTTTATTCC
>CAYJWT010000086.1:0-3848 GCA_964373935.1 uncultured archaeon
TTGAACAAGTCTGTTGTACTTGCTGGAGTTTCTCGCTCCAGCTTGTACTACAAGCCAAAGAAAAGATTCATAAAACCCAGGCCTGAAATGGTTGCTCTTGTCAGAGAGCAGTGCATGGCCAGACCAGCATACGGTTATAGGAGAGTAACTGCCATGCTGCGTAGGCAGGGTGTAAAAGTGAACAGAAAACAGGTTCACCGGATAATGCGTTTAAACAATTGGTTAAAGCCATTCCATAAGAGGTACAGGAAAAGAACAGGTAACACATTACCGGTTCCTACTGTTCCTAACCAGTACTGGCAGGCAGACATGATAAAAATCTGGTGTGGGATAGATGGCTGGGCATACCTGTTCAACATATTGGATTGTTTTGATAGGTGCTGGGTTGGATACAACCTTTCTCTCACATGCAGCACTGCAGACAATGAACCATCAGTGACCACGGCGTTAGAAAACAGGTCTCCAAACACAATGCGCATAGACGGGCTCATTTTTCACTCGGACAATGGTACACAGTATACAAGTCAGAGGCTTGAGAGCTTCCTGAAACAGTGTGGTTTTGTCCACATTACTTCCCGCAAGAAAACACCAGAAGACAATGCATACATTGAGTCACTCCATTCAACCCTCAGAACAGAGTACATCTGGCCACATGACTTTGAAAGCTTCCAGCACGCCCAACAGGTCATACAGGATGCATTCGTTGACTATAACAACGAACGTATCCACTCAGCGTTAGGTTACAAAACTCCTAACGAAAAATACCAAGAGGTTATATTAAAAAAACTGTCTACAAAATTATATTAAAAGATGTCCTAAAGAAAGGGGGGCACTCCAGAAATCCTTTGCAGCGAGAAGTAATCAGAAAAAGAAAAGACGGCCGGCTTCATGCGGTTGAAAGGAAATGGTGGCCAGATGGCGCCAACAGTATGAGAATTGGTGTTACAAAAGAACCAGTACAAGAAGATAAAGGACTTATAAAGTTTGATACGGTCGAAATACATTATGACAAAAGAGGCAAAATAACATTTAAATCAGACACAGCTACACAGCACTTTAATTTTTGGTTTTTGCCAAAATAACGTGCTTACTTTCCTTCTTTCCAGCATTTTTCAAAGTAGTGGGAGAGTGCATTTACGAGTGGCTTGTTTTCGTGCCAGATGGTGAAATGGTATTCTGGCTTGTCTCTTTTGAAATCGCTTAACCCCATCACTATTTTCTTGCCGTCAATTATTACTGCGTTCAGGCCGTGCTCGTGGTGTTTCAGCTCTGCGTCTTTCAGGGTTTTTTTCACGCTTTCAATAGGGAATGCATTCAGCAGTTTAATGCCCACTTTCTTTTCCCCTGCATTCTGGAGTGCTTCTTTCAGTGAATTGTTTTTGTCTGAAATTTCAGTAAACCCAATAATGCTGTCTTTTGCGTGCTCTATTTCCTGGCCGAGTATTTTCTCGAAATCGTGCCTGTCCTTGACTTTCATCACTGCTTCCCCGTATTCTTCCCTGCTTTTGCCAGCATGGGAAAGCTGTTCCTTTATGCTTTTTGCCATTTCCTCCAGCTCTTTTATTTCCCCTTTTCTTTTCTCAACCAGCTGCTCTAGTGCTTTGTGGCTGTCAATTACCCTGTACTTTTTTGGCCTGCCCCTTATTTCAATAACCAGTTTTTTTTTGACCAGCTTGTCCAGAACATCATATACCCTTGTTTTTGGCACCTGTGCCAGCCTGCTCACTTCAGGGGCTTCTGCTTCAGAAAGCTTGAATAGAGTGGAAAGGGTTTTGCTTTCATATTCAGTTAACCCCAGTTTTTCCAAAAAGGCATTTATGCCCAGCTCGTTCATTTTAACCAATATATTTTAGAGCTTTTAACTATTTAAATTTACTGTATTTAGTTAAGCAATTAGCTTCTCCTTCTTGTCTTGAAATCCCTTCTGCCCCTTGGGCCCCTTCTGTCTCCCTGGTTTCTGCGCTGCCTGCCACCCATGCCTTCTTCCATTTCCTCTTCCTGTTCCCTTTCCTCTCCTGCTTTCATCTTGTATTCAAAATCCTCAACACTCTTTGGGAACTCCCCATCCACCTTTATTATGCCCTTGTTTTTCAGTATTTCTTTGGCAAGCATCCAGTAAACCAGTGCAAGGCTTTTCCTTCCCTTGTTGTTTATGGGAATAATAAGGTCAACATTCCTGAGGTAATTGTTGGTTGAGCACAACGCAACAATAGGCACTTTTACCCTTGTTGCTTCCTCCACTGCCTGCGCATCAGAGTCAGGATCACTTACGAGCACAACTTGGGGTTCAACAAACTCTTTGGCAAGTGGATTAGTAAAAGTGCCTGGCACAAACCTCCCAGTCAGTGCTTTTGCGCCCGTGGTTTCCGCAAACATTCTTGCAGGGGTTTGCCCATAAAGCTTTTTTGCTACAACAACTATTTTTTCCAGGTCATACCTTGACAGGAAGCCAGCAACAAGATTTATCCTGTTTTCAATCCCCTCGACATCCAAAACCCTCAATCCATCTTTTCTCTGCTTGAAAATATAGCGCATCATGTCTCCCGTCTTGAACCTTGTGCCAATATGCGCGCCTGTTTTCAGGAACTTTTCTATTGTTGCTTGCTCTGCCATGCCATCACTTAAACCTTGTACTTCATTATGTCATCAATCAGGTCTGTCTGGGTGAAAATCGCTTTCCTACAACAATACCTCTGCAGCTTTAGCTCATCAAGAACTTTTGCTGCATTTTCCCCCTGTTCAACCCTTTTCTTGAACTGCTCGTACAAATGCCCAATTACTTTTCCGCACGAAAAACACCTCACTGGCACCATCATTTTCTCAGACCTCCAAAATTCACATTAAAAAACTCCATATTCTTTACCTCTTGCTCTGCCAACTGCTGGTTGGCGTCAGCGGTCCACTTGCAGTGGACCTTGCTTGCAATTGCTCGCATTCAAATCTCATATTCTTTACCTCTTGCTCTTTTGCTTTTTTTTCCTTGCTTTTGTTCCCAGCGGCTTTTTGGCTTCAACCCTTCTTACATCATCCACCAGGAGCATCCTGTCATACCTAGTAAACTTTTCCCTAAGGGCCTTGTCTTTTGTTGCTTCCACGAGCGCCTTTGCTATCGCGCCTCTTGATGCAACTGCCTGTCCCATTGTTCCACCGCCAGCAGCATTCACTTCAATGTCAAATTCTTTTGCATAATCCCCAGCAAGCACTAAGGGTTCTTCAATCAGGCGCCTAATGTAATACGGCTGTATAATGTGAAGGTTTCTTTTGTTGATTGTTATCCTGCCGTTTCCTTTTTTCACTACTGCCCTTGCAACCGCTCGCTTCTTTTTTGCTTTTACATTTATTCCTGTTTTTCTCTTGGGCTTTTTTCTTTTAACTGCGTCTGTTTTCTCCATAAAATCACCACTTTGCCCCTAGGAGCCTGCAGACATCCCCCAAGAGGACAAAGTTTTTTCTCTTTTTTGCCTGGAATTCATTCGGCATAAAAAACTTTTCCTTGCCATATTGCTCCGGAATCCCGATAAAAACCTTTACTCTTTTGAACGCTTCCCTGCCTCTTGAGCTTTTGAATGGCAGCATTCCCCTCACACCCCACCTCAGTATCCTGTCAGGCATCCTGCTGTACTTCATTGCGCCTTTTTCAGGGTTTCCTTTTACAGTAAGATTTACCCTTGTCCTGAATTTATTGAGAACATAATCCTTTTTTCCAGTGATGATTGATTTTTCCGCATTCACTATAACAACATCTTCCCCGTCAAGGGCATGCTGTGCAACAAAGCTTGCAAGCCTGCCAAAAACCATGTTTTCGGCATTAATAAGCAAGCCATGCCAACTGCTGGTTGGCGTCAGCG
>CAYJWT010000087.1:0-3794 GCA_964373935.1 uncultured archaeon
CCTCCTTTTGCTTGCGCCCTCCGCTACCGTTTATTACAAGTATTGTGACTGGAGTTAAGTCGTGTGCTCTTCCGATCTACTTGCTATGCAGAACCTGGAATATATGATATTGTAATTGTTGCACAATCCCTTGTTTTCAACAAGGCATACAGGTTTCCCGTAAAAGTAATCCTGTCCGATTGTTATGGGGCGGGGATACTGGAAACAGCAATCAATGGGTTAGAATACAGGGGCGGCGCAGTGGCTTGCATAGAGGAAACCGCAGCAATCGAAGCAACAGTAAAAAACACGAAAGAAAAGCCGATAACACTCAATATTTCAGTTGAGGGCGCAAAAGCAACAGTTGAACCACAAACAATGGTGCTTGACAGCAACGAAACAGGGAAAGTCAAAATAGGGGTTTCTTTTGCTGGCCAAAACACCGGCAAAAAACAGTTTAACCTGCTCCTGAAATCAGAGCAATTCGAGGAAAAACAAGTTTTTGCTCTTGACGTGCAGGACTGCTATAACCTGGCGGTTGATTACGGGGAACTGGCAAGGCAGTTTGATGTAAATGCAGAGGAAGAAAGGGTTTTTACTATTTCCCTAAAAAACATTGGAACAAGGGCACAGGAAGTAAAGGGAAGCGTGGAAGGGCTAAATTGGGCATTCTTCCAGCCGGAAACAAGAAAAGTTGAGGCCGGAAAGCAGGAAGGGTTTTTCCTCTACATCAGCCCTACCTTTGACACCAGAGAAGGAAAGCACACTGCAAAAATAACAATAACCGCAAGGGACTTTTCAGACACCAGGGAAATAAGCATGAATGTTTATGGTGGGTTGTATGCCCTTGTTGGGGAAGCAAGACTGGGTACTTCAAGCACCCTGAACAACGTGGTTGAAACCGCAGAAAAAACAGTGGAGCTAAAGGTTGTTCTCAAGAATGATGGCAACTCCATTCTCCGGCTGACTGGAGTGAAAGCAATTGGCTACAATGCAGCAATTCCGTTCAAGGAAGCAACCCTTGCGCCGGAAGAAACAACGGAATTGAAAATGACCCTTTACCTGGGAAAGAACTTTGACAAGCAGCAGTTTGTTGTTCCGCTCAGGGTTTCAACAGACAAGGGAAACATAGTGAAAAGCATTCCAGTGGATTTGAGCAAGCCAGCAGCACCAACAGGATTGCTTGGGCTGGCAAGCGCAAAAGATGCCCTGATAATACTGCTTGCGCTCATTGTTGTTGCGCTGATAGCAATGATTGCAATGAGGGCAGGCGGCAGGGAACAGGAAACAGGGCCTGCTGAAATAGCGAGAGAAGTTGAACAGCAGCCAGAAAAAAAACTGGCGCAGAAAGGGAAAAGAAAAACAGCAAAAAAGAGGAAATAATTTTTATCCTCTTTCCCTTATTTTTTATTGGCATAAAGCTACTTGAACAGTTTATCAAGTTCACCAAGGCACTTGAGGATTGTATCGCACTTTGTTGGCGCGGGTGGGGGAATGGCTGTTGTTCTTATTGTAATAGTGTTTTCCAGAGTTAGTCCAGCAGGCAATGGCCCTGCTTTCCTCACAACAAACTCGCCCCCCTTTTTTACCGAGTTTTTGAATTCTTCTATTTTGCCCAGCTCATCAATGAAGATGCCATTCTCCAGCACTACCCAGGAATCCTCAACGCTTCTTACAGTGGGCAAAGAGACATCATAATCCAAAAGTTCTTTGAGCTTGCTTGCATCGCCCTCAGGGTAAACGCTTGTTTTCACTTTCCCAACGCTTGAAGAGTATTTTACGACAGCAAACAGCTTGCTTATTTCAGGGTAATCAATTTCACTCACAACAGTGCTTCTTGACTGCAAGTCAGCAAAATCAGCTATTACAGTATCAGGGTTATCTACCCTGTACAAATAAATCTAGTCCTCTTCCAAAGAGGCTGGGGGGGAGATGACTGCTGAAGCGCCGCCAAGGTAAAAAATGAAATTTATTTTCTCCTCAAACCTTGAAAAGAATTCCTCGTCAGAATTAATGACTAACTTTCCCCCGTACAAATAGGTGTCGGTGTTTACAAGGGAATAAACGCCGTAGCTTGCCGCCCCAAACACTGCTGCAACTCCAAGAGGCCAAAAAATGAGGCTTGCGCCAAAATACAATGCAACTCCACCTGCCCCAATACCCCCGGCTGCTGCAGTTCCCCCAACATAGCTTAACCCGCTCCAAAAATCCTTGTCTAGTTTTACTCCTTTCAGCTGCACGAACTTGTCGCTTAAAACAGCATCAACAACCTCTGAAAAATCTGTTAATGACTCAAGCTCTGGCGCATTGGGCTTTGCCTCAAAAACAAGAAGGTCTTCCCCGGCAATGCTGTTTTCGAGCAGAATGATAAACTTGATTTTCTTGTTTTCAGTTATGAACAATGTTCTTTCCTTCAGTGAAGTGCCTTCCTCATTAAACTTTTCTATTTTCCCGTAAAAAGATGCAGAATATTTTTTCCCTTGGTATTCCTGCTCAAACCCCGGGACAAAATCAATTGCAAGGTCAATTACCCTCTTGGTTCTGTTTATTGCTGCAAGGTCATTGTACAATGCAGTTATTGCCGCATGGTTTTTTAGGGCAAGGTAGCCATTCTTGGTTTTTTCCATTTCCTCTTCGGTGAAGCGGACATTGTAGAACTCAACATCTGTTTCAACCACAAACACGCCGGGAAAATGAAATCTTTTCCATTGTGCATCAAAAACAATTCCTGCCTCGGCAGAAAAATCAATTTTTGCAGGATTGCTGCCAAGCACGCTAGTATATATGGGAAGCTTTTCTTTTTTTGTGCCGCGCTTGACAAGTTTTCCAGTTTCATCACTCTTGAAAACCGTGAAATCAACCCACTTGTCGCCAGTAAGGTCTGATTTTGTTTTGTCGAATGTTGCCTCTATCCTGTAAATGTTCCCATAGCCACCAAACGTGTGATATATTATGGTGTATCTCTCATCCGCATCATCCAAGTCAAACTGAAAATCCTCCTTAATCATCATGCTGCCATCTGCCTGCTTTGCAAGAGTATAATCATGGGTTTTTTCCTGCCCCCACTGCCAACTGCCATGGTGCTCAACAGTCACTTTGTCAAATTCTGGCGCGAAAGGGGTTTGAGCAAAAACAGGCGGAAATAAAAGCATTGACACAAAAACAAAAAACAAAGCGTTCTTCATGCCGCACACTCCCCTTCAAACACCCCGATTGCTTCAGAAATGTTTTTTGATTCCTTCTCAGTTATGCCGCTGCCTTTATATGGTGAAAGCGAAACCTTTTTCGCTTCAGCAGGATATTTTGAAATAAAGGAATTAACGCTTGTTTCAAGCTCTTTTTCTTCCGCAACAACTTTTTCAAGATTTGCCTGCACCTGCCCGAAAGTTTTGAGGTTAGAGCAAAATTCTGCCCCACCTTCAATTGTGGCGCTCAAGGAAGTGTTCTGCTTCAGGAGGATACTCAGCCCAACCAAACCAATATACACTCCGGCAAGCTCTCCAGCTGCTTCATTGGCTGATTTCTCCCGAAAACTTTCAAGCTCGCTTTTCAGGAGAAACAAATCGCTCGCTGACAGCCTGAGAAGCGCAGAGGACTGGGTGTTTAAGGGCAATTCCTGCAGGGAAACCTTTGTGTTTATCCTATTCAGCTTTGCAAGCCCTGAATCAAACCCTGTTTCCTGCTCAAAAGGCAACTGCTGCGGCCTCTGGAAAAGCAATAACCCGGCAATTATTATGGCTGCAACAATTATTACGGCAATCCAATGCTTCAAAAAAAGCACCCTTTAACAGTAAGAGATTATTGGATAAAAGTTA
>CAYJWT010000088.1:0-3703 GCA_964373935.1 uncultured archaeon
ACAACAACAAAAAATAGTCGGCTTAAAAGCCGAGGTATACGACCAAACGGTTAATCAATTCGGCGGAACCTGGAAAAACGAGAAGGAAAAAATGCCAGCCCAGAAATAAGGAAAGCAATTGACAGGATCGTTGCGGGGGTTGGAAACAGCTATTCTGGAAAGCCGTTTGTCATTATCTGGGCAAGAAAAAAGAGGAAATAGTCAAGTTACGCCTTTCCATTCTTCTTGTGTTTCCTGCTTGCCTGTTTGCAGGGGAACAAATGAAAACCAGCCCTGTTTTTCCCTTTCAAAGATCTCGTTGTTTTTTTTCTCGAATTTTGTTATTTCCTGGTATTCGAGGTTTCCCATCGGGGCGACAAGAATGCCTGTTTCACTAAGCTGGCCAAACAGATTTTCTGGAACATTATTGCAGCCTGCACTGATAAGTATCCTGTCAAAAGGTGCTTTTTCAGCCAATCCAAAATTTCCATCTGAATTTTTAAGTTCAAAGTTTTTTATTCCTTGGGCGAGTAAATTTTTTTCCGCTTGTTCAATAAATTCCGGATAAATGTCCATTCCAAATACTTTTCCTTTTTCCCCAACCATTTTTGACAGCAAAGCAATGACATAGCCGGTTCCGCTGCCTATTTCCAGCACTTTCATTCCCTTTCCACAGGAGAGCATTTCAAGCATTACTGCAATTGTGCTTGGCTGGGAAATGCTCTGCCCGAGCATTGTGGGAAAAGCACTGTCATCGTAAGCAAGCTGCCTTATTTCATCCGGAAAGAATGCTTCCCTTTTTACTTCAAGGAAAGCCTGTTCAACGCTTTTTGAAGCAATTATGCCTGATTCTTTCATTTGCTGTACAAGCGCTTTCCTTTTTTCAGAAAAATTGTCTTTCATTATTGCACACCTTTTTTTGCCTGGATTTTTTCCCTTTGCCTTATCATCCGGAGCAGGTCATCAAACTTCTCAGTGCTTTCCATTTCCGTTTCAGATATTATTGGGATTTTTGAAACAACCTTTTTTTTTGGCTGTTTTGCAAGAATGAAAGGGGTTGAGGAAAAAACTTTTTTGCTTTTTGCAAGCTGTATTGCATTTTTTTTCACTGCATTTTCGTCAAGAGCGCGGTTTATGAGGAATTCTGATGTGCCCTTTTCCGAAAAAACCCTGAATGGAGCATGCCTGAAAACAGCAAGCTTCAGCCCAAGGTCAGTGAGATGCTCGAATGTTTCATCGTCTTGCTGCTCCGCAAAAATTTTTTTCTCGTCAACCCATTGCCTCCTGAAAAGGTTAACTCGTTTCATTACCCCTATTCCAAGGATGCTTTCAAGTTTTTCCGCTGTTTCAAGCGTTGCTGACTTGCTTTTCTCGTGCCTGTGGACTGTTTCAGGGGTTGTTTTGGCAATTTCGGCAAGCTGGCTTACAGTTATCCCCATTTCTTTTCTCCTCTTCCTTATTTTTTCGCCATCAAGCTCCACTATTTTTTTGCCCTTGAAGTATTTAACGGAAGGAAACCTGTTTTCAAGAACTTCCCTGAATGTTTCAATTTCCACTGCGTTGATGCCTTGCCTTTCGTAAAAAAAACCTTTTTCAAGCTGGAATGCTTTTGTTTTTTCCCCAACAATGAAGGGGTTTGCCCTGAAAAGAGAAGCGATTTTTTCAAGCTCCTCAGCCTGCGCCTCCCTGAAAGCATCAATGTTGCCAAGCACTTTTACAAGCAGCAAAATGTTTCCGCGCTTTGCGCCAATGTCAAAACAGCTGTTCACATTCAGGAAAGTGCTTACTTCAAAGCCCTTTTCCTTCAGGATTGAAATAGCCCTCAGTAATAATGTTTCCCGCATTATAGTACACCTGCAGCAAACCCGATTAAAGCAAGTGCCATTGACGCCTTGCTCGCAATCTGGGAAACCGAGTATTTTTCCTGTACAGAAAGCCAGAAAGAGTAAAGGAATCCAATGGACGAAGCAAAAGCCAGAACAAGGTATGGCGGGTTTCCAAAAATGCCATAATAGTAGGGAAGGAAAGCGAAAGCAACTGCAATTGCATAGTAAAGCAGGATAACTGCAAGCACGGTTCTTTTTCTCACAAGCATTGGGAGGGATAACTTGTATTTTCTGTCAGCAGGCATGTCTTCCATGTCCTTTGTTATTTCTCTTGAAGCGTTTGCAAAAAACGCCGAGGCGGCAAGGATTGCGGGAACAAGCATGTTTCCGGAAACAGAGGCGCCAAAAATTATTGTGAAGGCTGTTCCAAGCGCGACAACATAGTTTGCCAGGAACTTTTTTTTCTGGAAAAAGGCCGAGTAAAGGAAAAGGAGTGCTGAAAAAGCAATTGCAATAAGCGCTGAATGGAGCGGGAGAAAGAGGGAAACTAGTATGCCGGCTGCAAACAGTGCAAGCGAAAAAAGACGGGCTTTTTTTGGGGCAATTCTTCCAGAGGGAATGGGTTTTTCAGGGTGAAGCTTTGCATCAATGTTCCTGTCAAAGTAATCGTTTATTGCCTGCCCGCCTGCACAGACAAGGAAAACCGCAGCCATGGCGATTATTGCTTGAGAGGAAACTGCAATGGAATTGTTTGCTATTGCATAGCCGGCAAAGCAGCCAAGGGTTGCCATAATGCAGTTTAGTGGCCTTGAAAGCTGCAGGTATGCTGCAATTTCCCCCTTGCCGCTCGCGTATTTTCCTGTTGTCCCCAGAATCATCTTGCCACAACAAATACGTCCATGAAAAGGCTTAAAAAATATCACAAGCAAAAATCGGAAAAAAACTATCACCAGAAACAAGACAAAAAATTGCTCAAAGCCATAAGCGGCGATGGGAACGAATCATGGGAGAATTCCTAAGATTGGCAGCCGGAAAAAAACTTTTTAAAACAACCGAGCCAAGAGCGCCAAAAGGAAGAAAAATGATTACAGCAACAAAAATAACGCCCTTAACCGAAATAGAACAAAAAGAAATACGTGCAACAGTGGAAGACGCAATAAAAAAACTTCCGGCGAACCAGCGAACAATCATAGAAAAATCATTCTACCAAGACAAAACAATTCAACAAACTGCAGCAGAAACAGGCACGCCAGTAAAGAAAACAGCGGCACTATACAAAAAAGCTCTTCAAGACCTAGCAAAGAACCCAAAACTAAAACAACTTTTTAAACCCAAATAAAAAAAAAACCCCTCAGGGGGCAATGTTGAAAATACCGTTGTCATAATCAATTTTAGCTCTTTTTTGATTTCTTGTGCTTTTGCCTTATTTTTGCCGAACCGCATTTCCTGCATTTCCTCGGCTTGCCAACCCCAGAACGAATTTTGGCGTTGCATCTCATGCATACCCAGACATTGCTGAACAGGCGCTTGTCAATTTCCGGAAAGAGTTTCTCCATAAGAAAACGATTTTGCGAAAGGAATATAAAAAGCAGTATTGAAAAAAATTTAGGCTGGCTCAATTGGCTTATTCCATTTTATAAGCACAATTCGTGTTATCCAAAAAATGCAAAAATTTATTCTATTGTTTTATTCAAGAATTAATCCCCTTAATTCAACAGGCTAACTGTCTTATCCTGAATTAATTTCCCTCGTGGAATTAAGCTTTTTCTGGCTTTTAAGGAGGTTATGAAAAAGCTTAACCAGAGGAAAATCAGGTGGGTTGTGAAGGACCTGCAAAGCAGAAGCGCAGGAAATGGATACGTTACGAGAGAGAACACTCTAACAGTTTATGGCAAGAT
>CAYJWT010000089.1:0-3600 GCA_964373935.1 uncultured archaeon
CCTACACAACTACTCAGCCAACCACATGAACGGCTGAGTTTTGTCCCAGAGTCAGTTTTTGCAATAGCTTTAAATTTTCCCAGTGTGTTATTTTTCCATGCAGGTTTTTCTGGGAAACGGAGTGAGAATCGGGGGGGTTTCAATTGACCCTGTCAAGCGTTCAAAGCGAGTTCCCAAGAATGCCGTGATAACTCATGCCCATTCTGACCACGTTTGCCTGAACAACGAGACAGAATTCTTGCTTTCGGAGGAAACCCTTGCCCTGGTAAATTCAAGGTTTGGGAAAGTGAAAAATGGGAAAGGGGCAAGGTTTGGGGAAAAGCATGTTGTGGATGGGCAGACTGTTTGCCTACAGAACTCTGGGCACATTCTGGGTTCAAGCCAGGTGGTCATAGAGAACTCAAAAAAAGCTGTTTACACTTCTGATTTCAAGCTGGAGGACTCCCTGCTGCTTGAGGGGGCAATTCCGCTGCAGTCAGACATTCTTGTGATTGAAAGCACTTTTGGCCTGCCATGCTATGGGTTTCCGAAGCGGGAACAATTGTACAGCGAAATGGGGAAATGGATAAAAGAAAAAACAAGAAAGGGTTTTGTTGTTCTTGCAGGGTATTCGCTTGGAAAGGCCCAGGAGCTCACAAAAATAGTCAATGAGTTCACAGAAGAAATTCCATTGGTTCATGAAAGCGTATACAAAAATAATAAAGTTTACGAACAATTTGGAAAGAATTTGGGCGATTATGGTTTGCTGGACCATAATCTGAAGGAAAGCAATGTTTTGATAATGCCCCCTTCTCTTGTAAAGCAGAATCTCTTACAGGCGCTGGAGTACAGTCTGAAGAAAAAGGTTTTTTCCGCGATGGCAACAGGCTGGGCTTACAGGGGCTGCCATGATACTGTTTTTCCCCTTTCCGACCACGCTGACTTCAGGCAATTGCTGGAGTATGTGCAGTATTCAAAACCAAAAATGGTTTACACGACCCACGGCTTTGAAAGAGAGCTTGCAAGGTACATTGAAAAGCGATTAAACATTCCCGCAAAGCCATTATCCCTTGCGACCCAGAAAACAATGAAAGAGTTTTTTTGAAAGCTATTGCAATCCCAGTAATGTTTTCACTCTTTTTCTGTTGATGTTAAGTGGATAATAAGAAATAGCATATTTTCCCCTTGTTGAGGTATCATAACTGTCATAAACAATGTTTTTTGAGAAATACCTGTTAATAACATATTTGTAAACTGGCTGGCTTCTGTGCCCCCAGATTTCTTTTGGGTCCATGAGTCCCTTCAAGCCAACAATTATGCGTTCTTTTACCAGCGGTTTACAGCTTGCAATAAAATGGTCCATTATTGCTTCAAACCATGGTTTTCCAAGCTCTCGCTGAACTTCCTTAGGGTTCATGCCTTTTAGTCCTTGAATAGTGTCAATCAAAAAATAAGCTTTTGTGTCTTCTGCGGCATAATCAAATAGCAAAAGCCCAAAATCACGTTTTTTTGTGCCAAACACAAAAAAGTTTCCATAAGCAACCAATCCGTCGGGAAACCGCCAATGGTCTGGTGCCCTAATGGTAAGGTTTGGAGTATCTGTTAAAAACCTGGCCAAATGCTGTAAAATAGCTCGCCTTTGCTTTAATGAGTAATGCCTTTTTGAGAGCCATTTCTCTACTTGCCTCATCATAAAATGTTTTTTGCTTAAGGCCAGTGTTCTTACTGTTTTCATTGCGGCTATGGCGGTTGATCCAGCAAGATCAATCTCTCTTTTTTCCGCGCCTAAAGCCCGAAGTGTTTTTGCAATCCGCACAAGCGCCATTCTTGTTTCTGGAAGTTGGTTTGTCCTTCTCGCTTTTCTGGATATTTTGCCAATCCTTCTTTTTCTCACTTCAATACCTTTTTCAACACGTTAATAAAAAAAACAAAACAGTTTAACAATATTTTTGTGGCACTCTTTTTATGCAATTTTCCCCTAAAAAATTGTACAAAATTTTTTTGCAGAATTTTGGCTCCCAGAACTGGTGGCCTGTTACCGATAAAGGAAAAAATTTTCCAACTTACAAAAAAAGAAAAAAACTGACAGAAAAACAACGGCTGGAAATCTGCATTGGTTCAATACTCACTCAGAACACTAACTGGAAAAATGTTGAAAAAGCAATAGTCAGCCTGAATAATGCCGGAATGATTGATGCAAAAAAAATTTCAAGCGCAAAACATGGCACAATCGCAAAATTCA
This sequence comes from uncultured archaeon, assembly GCA_964373935.1. GTDB lineage: Archaea > Iainarchaeota > Iainarchaeia > Iainarchaeales > CAYJWT01 > CAYJWT01. The sequence continues at coordinate 2,222 of CAYJWT010000089.1, forward strand.
TTCGCTCTTCCGGCTATTTCAACCAGAAGGCAAAAAAACTGAAAATTTTCTGCAAGCATGTTTTGAATAACTATAACGGAAAATTAAGCAAGTTTTTTGAAAAGACATTGGAAGAATTGAGGGAAGAGCTGCTATCAATACATGGGATTGGGCAGGAAACAGCAGATTCAATAATTCTTTATGCTGCGCAAAAACCAAGCTTTGTGGCGGATGCTTATACAAAGAGGTTTCTTGAGCGTTATTACGGGAAAACAAAAAAGAGTTATGTAAAGGTGAAGGATTTTTTTGAACAAAATTTGCCGAAAAAAAGTGAAACTTCCAGCGAAATGCATGCCCTGCTTGTCGAGTTTTCAAAACAGTATTGCAGGAAAAAGCCCTTGTGCGGGAAATGCTTTCTGAGGCAAAGCTGCGTGTATTATTCTTTTAAATAGTTCATTCCCTTTTTTTTCCTTATGAAGCGCACGCATTCCTGCGGGGAGCTGTCTGGAAAGCAAATCGGGAAACAAGTTTGCTTGCAGGGCTGGGTGGGGAAAAGAAGAGACCACGGAAAGCTTATTTTTATTGATTTGAGGGACAGGTATGGCATTACACAGGTTGTTTTCAACCCTGAAAAAAAGGATGCCCACAAAAAAGCAGAGCACTTGGGGAAAGAGTTTGTTGTTGAAGTGAAGGGAAAAGTTGCAAAAAGGCCGAAGGGAACAGAGAACAAGGAGCTTTCCACCGGCGCAATAGAGGTTGTTGCAGAGGAATTGGAAATCCTGAACACTGCTTTTGCCCCCCTGCCTGTTGAAGTGGATGAGTACATTAAAACCAACGAGGAGCAGCGCTTAAAGTACAGGTATATTGACCTGAGAAGGCAGGAACTGCAGCAAAACATTGCTCTCAGGCACAAGGTTGTGAAGGCAGTCAGGGATTTTTTTGACAGCAAGGGTTTTCTGGAAATTGAGACGCCAATGCTCACAAAAAGCACTCCCGAGGGCGCAAGGGACTATCTTGTTCCAAGCAGGGTTCATGCCGGAAAGTTTTTTGCCTTGCCCCAGTCCCCCCAGCTGTTCAAGCAATTGCTGATGGTTTCAGGGTTTGACAGGTATTTCCAGATTGCAAGGTGCTTCAGAGATGAAGATTTAAGAGCAGACAGGCAGCCGGAGTTCACCCAGATTGATGTTGAAATGTCTTTTGTTGAAGAAAAGGATGTGCAGGAAACAATAGAGCAGATGTTTGCTTTTGTTTTTGAAAAAACCCTGAAGCAAAAGCTGAAAACTCCTTTTCCGAGAATGACTTACAGGGAAGCAATGGACAATTTTGGAAGCGATGCCCCTGACACAAGGTTTGAACTGAAGGTTGCTGACGTTACAAAAGAGCTTTCCGGCACGGAATTC
>CAYJWT010000090.1:0-3552 GCA_964373935.1 uncultured archaeon
TTGTTTTTCACCTCCTTTTCTTTAATGCTTTCTTTACAATATCTTCTGGCCAGTTGTTTTCAGCCAAAAACTTAAGTATGTCCTTGTCATTATAGCCCTGCTGCCTGTAATCCACAATGTATGGCAAAAGCTTGTTTATTTTTTCCTCATCGGTTTCCTTTACCGAAACGGTTTTTTCGGTTTCCCTGTGCAGCAGGTAATTTGTTACTTCTTGCCGGTATTCCGGCTTGATTTTCATCGGCATTGTTACAGCCATATAGAAAAGGGTGAAGTATATTGTTTTTGTCATGTCAATAAAAGTTTTTGCTGCAGCATTTACGGCAAGCACCAGTATTAGAACAACCAAAAACAGGATCCAGTTGTTGAAAGCTGAAGCAACAAAAACACTGATGATTAAGAACACGATTAGTATTGCAGTAATATAGCCCCTTATTAGATCGCCTGCAAAATCAAAGCCGAGGACTCCTGCCAGTGCGCCTGTTGCGTTTTTCCTGATGTTTTTAAGTTCTGGTAAAACCTCTGTCACCTTTTTCTCCTGAATGATTGACGCTGGCAGCAGGAAATGTCCCACCAAGTCCCAGGCTTCCTCAACCACTCTTCCAATAATCCACATTATTACATTCACAATACCCCAAACCAATCCGCCTTTTCCCGTTCCGCCCTTGAGCCTGCCAGCCAGGGCATTCGCCAGAATATCAAATATGGCCAGTGTAATAATGTCTCCCTTGTTTTGGCTTGCTCTCCGCAACCCGTCCTGGTAAGTGGCTTGTTTTCCGGTAAAAGCATTATAAACAATCCAGGACTGGGCTGCTTTGTAATACATTCTGATAAATGGAAACAACGGAAAAGCCAAGAGCAAAAAAACGAAAAAAACAATTACCGCAGCCCCCTGAATTGCCCCATCAAACAAAAACGCTGTTAAAGCGGAAGCGACCAGCAGAAAAAGAAACAATAACCCGATTTTAATCTGGGCAAAAGTGGGCTTTAGTATTTCGGGGTTTTTTCCAACAATTGTAAAAGTGTTTTTGGTCAAGCCAATAGTGTCGTGCAGGAAATCAAAAAAACCCATAACAAGCTAACAATTCTTTGCTTTATATACTTTTCTTGTCCAAAACATAAGCAAACTATTTTTCTTCTGCCAGATTTTTTTCCCACACTATTCTTTTGCTGAAGCCGCCTCTTTCCTTTTTTTTCTCAAGGCGGATTTTCTCTATTTGCTCGAAAGAGATTTTTTTGTGTTCAAGGATTGAGTGGATAACTTCCATTACGTCTGCCAGCTCTTCCTCTTTTTCCATTGCAGCGTACTCTGCTGCCTCTTCCCTAAGTTTTAGTTTTAGCATTTTCCAGTATTCTTCATCATTTGCAATATGATAAACTGGTTTTTCTCCCTCCGAAACCTTTTTTTCTATCATTTTGTCCCGAATGAGCTTTGGCAAAAAAAAATCACCTTTAATTATTGTCGGTCGAAAATATTATAATGCAAGGCCTGTTGGGAAAGAAATGCCTGCCCTGTGAGGGGATTGGAAAGGCATTCACAAAAAAAGAGGAGGAAAATTACCTGAAAATGGTGCAGGGCTGGGAAATTGGGGGAAAAAAGATTGAAAAATTGTTCAAATTCAAAAACTTTTTGCTGGCAATGGCTTTCGCGAACAGGATAGCGGAAATTGCCGAACAGGAACAGCACCACCCAGACCTGCTTGTTTCCTGGGGGAAAGTGAAAGTGGAACTGTATACCCATGCGCTCAATGGCTTGACAGAGAATGACTTTATTCTTGCGGCAAAAATAGATGAGTCATTTAAGCAGATTTGAGGAAAGCCATTCAACAGTGGAAGAAACAAGGCGCCTGTATTGCTGTTCGCTCATGCCGGAGTGGGCTGCTCCCTTTATTATTTCAATTTCTTTCTCGCAATTTAGGACAGAAAAAAGCCTTTTTGACTGGGAAACTGGAACAACTGAGTCTTTTTCCCCGTGGATTACAAGCGTTGGGCATTTTATGATTTTTGCGATTGAGTAAAAATCAATGTTGCTTCCATCCTCAAAAAAGCCGTAAAGAAGGGTTTTTTCCTCAACTTTCACAAAACCGTTTTCTTTCCATTCTTTCACTGTTTTGCCGTGAAAGTTTTCCCATTTCACTGCCCTGAAATCAGTTACAGCGGCAGCAAGAACCATTGCCTTCAAAGAGAGCTTTGGGGCTGAAAGCAGGGCAGTTGAAGCCCCCAGGCTGAAGCCAAACAATCCCATTCTGGAGGAGTCAATCTTTTTTATTTGTGCAAGCTTCTCAATTGCTGCTTCAAGGTCTCCAGCTTGCTTTGATGGCTTTGCTTCTGTAAAAACCCCCTCTGACTGGCCGTGAGCATTGAAGTCAAAGCAAAAAAAAGCAATTCCTTTTGCATTCAGTGCTTTCCCAATGTCCCAGATGTAGGGGTTTTCCTTGCTGCCAGAGAAACCATGGCACAAAACAGCAACAGGGCAATTGTGGGAATGGGAAGGCATTTCAAGGACGCCTGCAAGCTTTTCACCCCTTGCGTTCCTGAAAAAAAATTGTTCCATGAGTATCCTGAATGAACAATCGGTATTTTATTATTTCTCCTGTCGCCAGTACCTGCTTCTTGTGATTTTAAAACCAGCTTTTTTATAGGCAGACTTGTGCAAGCCAGTGTCAAAAGTTTCAACTTCCTTTATTTTTTTCTGAACGGTATCTTCGGTTGCTTGAATTCTGTCAAGCAATTCTTTACCCGGAACTCCGTATATGCGAACGAAGTAGGGGTCAACTCCAAATTTGTGGTATGCTCTCCACACCTCAAAATCCTCTTCCCTCAATTCCTTTTTTGAAACCATGCCTGCAGCAACTATATCAGCATATCTTGCCAGTTTTTCTTTCCTGTAAACATGGTGTTTAACATTCAGTGCAACAATGTTTTTTGGGGAAAATACATCACTAAATGTTTTAATGAAAAAATTTAGTGGATACAAACCCATTCTTTTTTTGAATTCTTGGCTTGGTTTGCTGCCAAAGTGTTGTATTGAACCCAACACCACGCATGGCTTTCCCTGCCTGTCAAAAAACAAATCATAGTTGAAGCTGCACACCTGCCCCACTTTTTTTCCAAAAACTCGCAAGGAGTTGGAAAAGGGCTTGTCGGTTGCTTCAAGCCCATATGCCACCAAACGATAGTGCCTGTTGAGTTTTTTGTTTGAAATAATCCTAAGAAGTTTGGGCAAAAAATGCCGCAGAACAAAAAGCTTTCTAGCCGCATCACTTTGTGGAACAAGTTTTCTCAATCTTGGCTTTTCGATTTGTTTTGAAACAGTTGTATGCAAAATTATATTGACAAGAGAGTTTGTCTTTCCAGGGCCAATGGCACGGTATGCTTCTTCAAAAATCTTTAAATCAGATCCCAGAATTCCTTTCTCTTCGTTAAGGTGGATTAAGCCCTCAATTATGCCAACGAACAGTTGCCCTTCACTGAGTTTCCTCAATCTTATCCTTGCTTCTGCTGCAGGAACCCATTTCTCTTGTTTCTTTGGCATGCTTATTCAGAAACAGTTGC
>CAYJWT010000091.1:0-3508 GCA_964373935.1 uncultured archaeon
CTTTGACCTCCAGCAGGCAGTGCAGGAATTCCTCAACATCGAGCTCATAATACTGCTTGGTGCAATAATTTTCGCGGCGGCAATAGCAGGGTATGCAAAACGCAGGGAAATAATGCAGAAAATAGAAAACTATATTGTGGAGCATTCAGAAATAAAGCCGAGAGAGTAAAAAAACATCATTAAAAATAAATGGATTCAATAATTATTCTAGAGTGAAAGGAATGGTTTCGGTTGGATGGAAAAAACTCAGAAAGTATGCTGGGCAATGGGTTGCGGTCTGGAAAAACAAAATAATAGCACATGGTGAAGATGGCAAGCTCGTCTATCAGCAGGCTTTGCAAAAATGCAAAACGCCGAGGATTTTTCAGGTGCCTGATGAAACAGACGAAGTGTACATTCTATGGAAGCTTAGTCCTGCGCCATCATGCCAAAAATGAACAGGAAAACAACAACAAACCCGGTGAAGGCAAACAATGGGACAAAAAACCAGATTATGCCTAGAAGCAATCCCAGAATTGCCAGCGCAATGTAAACAGCAATTGTCCAGTAAAGGGCTTTCAGTGCAACCAAAGCATAGTTTTTCGCCATAATGACTCCTCAGATTATTCCGAAAGTAACCAGCATGGAGAGCAGCAGGAACAGGAAAACAATGAATGAGAGCTGTGCCAAGGGGTGCTTTTTTGCCCAGGAATCATGCCAGAAAATAAGTATTACCAGCTGGAAAATCAGGAAAATTCCGGCGGAAATAAGCACCAGCCCGGTGAGGTCTGCAAGAGAGCTGAAAGCATACAGAAAACCCACCAAGAAAATGAAATTCCTCAAGTGGTTTTTTTTCACTCCAACTTCAGTCAGCGTAATTACAACGAAAGCAAGCAGTGCAAAAGTCCAGTGAAGGTTGTTCATTACAATGTCTACAAACCATGAAAGGTTTCCCGCAACGAGCTGTGAAAGCGCTTCAACAATCATCAATTCCACCTTATCTGGAAGAGCTGGAAAAAGAATGCCGCAAAAACAACAATGATCGCCTGTGGACTGAGGAAATCTGGGGCAAAAAGCTTGAAGTGGGCAAACTGGAGCAGGAAAGCAATTCCAAATATGATTATTATAATCAGCAGGCAGTCAGACAGCAATTTTATCGGTTTCATTTCACATCACGCAATGAAAAGATTGTAGAAAATCCATGTCACATAGAACTGGATAACCATGATAAGCAAGGTGTGCTTTCTGAGAATTTCATCTGACTCGGTAAAGGCAAGCACGGCAATCCTGGAAATGTAATTAAGGGCAAGGAATCCTGCAACAAGGTAAACCCAGCCAAAGACAAGAGTTAGGTCAACAAAACTCCACATGAAAAAAGAAATGAGAATTATTCCAGCAAAAATGTTCTTTTTCGGGAAATACCAGAAAGCCAATGCCCCGAACGCAAAAACCCAGTACAAATTGGAAAAAAGAAAGCTGACTAAGCCATGAACATCTAATGCAACCACTCCAGCCAAGAATTCCCAGAACATAGACAACAATCGTGGGGGAGCCCCATATATATTGGGGGAAACCCCATATATATAGTTAACTTATTATGGTTAATCAGGGTTTTTGCTTGTTTTTGGGTTTTTTTGGCTTTCCCCTTATTATGCCCTGGCACTCTATTCCCATTCTCTTGCAAATGCGCTGGAGGGCATGGTCATCGCTAATAAACACGAATTTTTGGCCTTTTTCCCTTGTTTCAAGGCATAATGCAAGAATGCTCTTGTCAGCTGGGGAAAGATGCCTTTCCTCAAAGCCAATGGCAATTGCCCCTGCTTTCTGGAAAAAATCAGGGACTGGGTCTGTAATTTTCAGCCTGCTTGTTTTGAGGGCGTTTTCAGCAAGGTTTCTTGACCTAATATCCTTTAACTCGTTCAGAACAGCATTGGTTATGAGGTAAGAATGCTGTTTTTTGAACTCGAACCCGAAATCATTCAATATTGCGGAAGCATCCAGTATGAATAACATTATTAATGTTTAAAGGACAAAAAAATATAATTGCTTGCTAAGTGATTTTTTTGGACACCCGGAAGATTGCAGAACAATTGTCTCAGATTGAAACAAAAACCCTGTCTTGCCTTTCTGATGGCAGAGAAAAAAATGCTGAACAGGTGAACAGGGAAACAGGCTTGCATGTTGACAGCGTGAGAAGGGCGTTTGCATGGCTGCACGAGAAAGGCCTGGTTGCCATGAGAGAGGAAAAGGCGAAATTTACTTCCCTGACGGAAAACGGGAAAAGGGCAGTGGAAAAAGGGCTGCCTGAAAAAATACTGCTTGAAAAGCTTTTTGAATCAGGGGAAAAGGCATTCCTGAGCGAGCTGCGGGAAAAAGCAGGGCTGGATGAAAAAGAGTTCAGTATTGCACTGGGCACAAACAAGAGAAAGGCCTTCATTGTTTTCCGGGAAGAGGGAAAAGAAAAAATTGTCTCCCTGACAGAAGTGGCAAAAGAGTTCCTGAAACAAAAAACGCCTGAAGAAAAAGTGCTGGAAAAAATTGGAAATGGAGAAAGTCTTGGCGTGGAAGAAAAAATGGTTGCGGAAGAGCTCAAGAAAAGGGGGCTTGCAGAGGAAAAAGAAACTGTTGAGAGGAAAGCTGCAATAAGAGATGATGGAAGGAAAGCGCTTTCCCTTGCAAAAAAAACAGGGGAAAGGGCATTCAATGTTTCTGCCCCGGTTCCGGAAATATTCGTCGGAAAAAAGCAGCCCTACATCCAGTTCCTCAACAGTATCAGGAGAAAGCTGATTGCAATTGGCTTCAAGGAAATGCCGGAAAGGCTTATCACACAAGAGTTCTACAACTTTGATGTGCTGTTCCAGCCCCAAAACCACCCTGCAAGAAGCTGGACAGACAGCTATCAATTAAAGCACCCTTCCCATGGAAAGCTTCCTGACAAAAAAATCGTGGAAAGGATAAGGAAAGCGCATGAGAACGGGGGGGTTTCCCAGTCAACTGGCTGGCAGTACAAGTGGAGCGAGGAAATTGCTTCAAGGGTAATGCCTGCCGCCCACGGCACTGCTGCTGACGCAAGGCAGATGGCTGAAGGGGTGGAACAGGAAAGAAAGTACTTTGTGATAAACAGGGTTTTCAGGCCGGATGTCCTTGATGCAAAGCACCTTATTGAATTCAACCATCTTGACGGCTTCATTGTGGGAAAAGGCCTGAATTTCACAAACTTGTTATTCATGCTCAGGGAGTTAGCAACAGAAATTGCGGGAGCAAAAAAAGTAAAGTTCATTCCTGATTATTATCCTTTCACTGAGCCCTCAGTGCAGTTGTCCGCATTGCATCCGAAAATGGGCTGGATAGAGTTTGCAGGGGCAGGAATTTTCAGGCCGGAAATAACCGAAAACCTTGGAATAAAAGAGCCGGTGATTGCTTGGGGAATGGGAATTGACAGGCTGGCAATGTTCAAGCTCAACATTCAGGACATCAGGATGCTTTTTTCGGATAACCTTAACTGGCTGAGAAACACAAAAATGGTGAG
>CAYJWT010000092.1:0-3234 GCA_964373935.1 uncultured archaeon
CAGTATTGTTGCGTTGCTGCCAATGCTTGCACGCCTTTTCACGAGAGTTTTTTCTACGCTCCAGTCAGATGCTTCCTTCATTGTCCTGTCAATGTTTGTGGCCCTTGCATACCTGTCGTTTATGAACATTACCCCATGCCCCACAAACACTTCATCCTCAACAACAAGCCCCTCGCAGAGAAAAGAATGGCTGCTTATCTTGCAGTTTTTTCCCACAACAACGCCTTTTTGTATTTCCACGAAAGCCCCGATTTTTGTGTTTTCCCCGATTTTGCAGCCGTAAAGGTTCACTTGGCCGAAAATTTTTGCGCTTGGATGGATTTCACAGCTGTTTATTCTGGAAAGCTCTGCCAAGAAAGACCACCTGTTGCAATAAAAAAATCATTTGATTGCCTATAAATTAATATTGGTTCAAAACTGTTCCAGCATCGTACCAATTCAGTTAATAAAAACTTTCCAAAAATAATTTTTTAAGGTTTTTTCTTGAACTTGCAGAAAAAAAATGTTCTTGTAACAGGAGGGGCTGGCTTCATAGGAAGCGAGCTTTCAAGGCAGCTTGTGAAGGAAAAAGCAAATGTTGTGATAATGGACAGCCTTCTTGCAGGGAGAAAGGAGAACATCCAGGAAATATTGCCAGAAATAACTTTCGTGCAGAAGGACATAAGGGATGCGGACTTGCACGAAACCTTCAAGGAGCACAAAATTGAATATGTTTTCAATCTGGCTGCAGAGCCTTTTATCCCGGACAGCTATGAGAGGCCAGGAAGGTTCATGGAAATAAACACTTTCGGCTGCCTGAATGTCCTCATGGCGGGAAAAAAGGCGGGAGTGGAAAGGGTTGTGCATTACTCCACTTCCGAAGTCTATGGCACTGCAATGCAAGTGCCTATGAATGAGCAGCATGTTACTCTGCCTCTTTCCACCTATGCCGTGAGCAAGCTTGCTGCAGACAGATTGTGCTATACACTGCATCACGAGCAGGGCATTCCCGTTATTATTCTAAGGCAGTTCAATGTTTTCGGCCCAAGGGAAACCCACCCGTACATTATACCCATACTGATTGAACAGCTCAGCAAATCAAGCAGTTTAAAGCTTGGTAATACGAAGGCAACAAGGGACTTCACTTATGTCAGCGATGCTGCAAGAGCAGCAATCATGCTGATGAAAACAGACAAGGCAGTTGGGGAAGTAGTGAACTCTGGGAGCGGCATGGAAGTTAGTGTGGAGGAAATTGCCGGGAAAATCGGGAAAATAATGAACCACAAAAAAATTGAAATAACAGTTGAACAGAAAAGACTGAGGCCGCTGGATGTGCAGCGGCTGCATTGTGACAATGCAAAGCTCAGAAAGCTTACTGGCTGGCAGCCCAAGGTTTCTTTTGAAGATGGCCTGAAAAAAACAATCATGGATTTTGAGGACAGGGGCAGGAAGTGGCCTTTCAGGTAGGGCTTTTTTTTCGTTGCGTGAGAAATGTGATTGCAATACTCAACAATTTCCACCCTTTCACCGGGCTTGGAAAATATGCGTTCAGCCTTTTCAGGGAAATAAGTAAAAAAATGGATGCAGAGCTGCTTTACCTTGAATCAAAAGAAAACAGGCTTCAAGAAACAGAAACAGGGATAAAAAAAATAGCACAGCCCTTCAGTTTTCCTGTCTGGAACAAGACACTTTCCTGGTATTATTATTTCCCTCCGAGAATTCCTCAAGGGTACGAATTGTACCATTGCACTTCCCAGTATCTTGCAAGGGTTGCAAAATTCAGAAAGCCCACAATAATCAGCCATTTTGACCTTGCACCGCTTGTTTTTCCAAAAGAATATCCAGTCCATTTGCGTTTTTTCCTCAAAAAGGCTCTTGAATACTACAAGGAAGCAGCGACAATACATGTTTCCTCTGAAAAAAGAAGGCAGGAAATACTGGATTTTGCAGGCAAAGGCATTCAAGAAGAAAATATTTTTTTTGTGCCAGCAGGGATTGACGAAAAAGTTTTTTTCCCGGAAGAAAAAGAAAAAGCAAGAAAAGAACTGGGGCTGCCTATGGAAAAAAAAATTGTGCTGAATGTGGGAAGCGAGGAAGCAAGAAAAAACATTCCAGCGGTTGTTAAAGCAGTGGAAGCAGTGCAGGAAAGCAACAAAGATGTCATGCTTGTCAGGGTGGGGAACAGGAATCCTGATTATGACGGAATAAAAAAAAGCATCGGGATAAAGCACTTTTCCGGCATTCCGGAGGAAAAGCTGCGCCTGTTTTATTCTGCTGCAGATGTGTTTGTTTTCCCCACGCTTTATGAGGGATTTGGGTATCCTGTCCTCGAGGCAATGGCTTGCGGCTGCCCCACAATTACAACAGACGAACTGGATGTTTTTAAAGATGGTTGCATAATAGTTGAAAAAGAAAACCAAGAGCAATTGGTTGAAAGCACAAGAAAATTGCTTGAATCGGAAAGCCTGACAAAAAAGCAATCAAAAAAAGCTTTCCAGGCGTCAAAAAAATTTTCTTTGAAAAAAGAGGCATTGGAAATAATGGAAATGTACGGAAGGGCAATGCAATGAAGACAGCATACAATGAGGAATACTTCAAGGACAATAATTTTGATTACTGGAATACAAGGAACAAGGCATTCTTCAGGAAAAAACAGTTAAGACTTGTTTCCGATTTTTTAAATTTCTCAAAGCCGGTTTTGGACGTGGGCTGTGCAAGCAATCCCCTGAACAAAGCCCTTCCTGAACTGAAGGTTACTGCAACTGACCTGTTCTACCAGGGGGATGGGGTGATAAAGGCGGATGTTTACGACCTTCCTTTCAGGAAAAATACTGTTGACCAGATATACTGCTGGTGTTTGCTTGAACACCTGCATGAACCCAGGAAAGCACTGGATGAACTTAACAGAGTGCTGAAAAAAGGTGGAAAAATACTGCTAAGCACGGAAATGCCGCACAAGGATTTTTACACCAAGGATAACACACACATAAAGCCATTCACTGAACAGGAACTCAGGAAACTGTTTGAACAGGCAGGGTTCAGGATTGTGAAAACTGAACGGGAGCTTTACTATTTCAAGGGAATAAGCTGGCTGCCATTTGAAATAAGCTATTTCATAGGGCGCACAATGGATTTCCTTTCCTCAATAATAGTCATAAAAGCGGAAAAGAAATAACAACAAAGCAAGAGCAATTCTGGCAGGAAATATTCATTACATGGAACGAAAAATGATATTTTATTATGCATTATTTTTTC
>CAYJWT010000093.1:0-3232 GCA_964373935.1 uncultured archaeon
CTTGCTACAGAGTCAAGGGTTGTTGTCCTGAAAAAAATTTCTCTTGAAACGGGAATAGTTATTCCAAGGCTGGAAATAGAAACAATCCTGGAAGGCGCACAGAATGCAAATGTTTCAGGGGTTTCGGTTTTTTCCGGGGAAAAACAAGTTGGGTTCTCGCGCAACGAAGACAAGATATTGTTGTTCATTGACAATGCGAGCAATGGCCAGGAAATAAGCGTTTTTTACTCCATTCTCGATCCAATTGAAAAAAATGTTTCGCTGGAGCAGGCAATTCATAGCGGGGAAGGAAAGCAGGATCTTGCTTACAGGGTTTCCATAAAAAACCTCACTCCATTTTACCTTGAAAACTTTGCCGTGAAAATACCCATAATCCAAATGGAAAATGCGGTGGAAGGCATAGAAATATTTGATGAGCGTGGGAAAAAACTGAAATTTGAGGGCATGGGGGGAGAAAATATTGCAGTGTTTTTTCCTTTGGTTGCTCCCGGGCAATCGGTAACCGCTGTTGCAGCCATAAAAATCAGTGCCACGGCTTCTTACTGGAATCCCCTTTACCAGCAAGCCCTTTCCAGGGCAATTCTTCTTTCCTCTTCACAGAGCAGGGAGGTTTCAGAGAAAGCATTGCCAATTGTTTCTTCCCTTGAGCAATTTCCTGAAGGCTTTTTCAGGGAAAGGAAATGGATTGAGTCATTGCATTCCCTTGGAAGGCAATTGGATGTGATTGAGCGAAAAGAAAGGGGTTCAGCGCTTTTGTCTGAAGAATTTTTTGCGCTCAGGCAAACAGTGGAAAGGGAAATAGAAAAAATGGAAAAGCAGCTTTCCGAGCTTGCTGAAATTGGGGCGGAAACAAAAAAGACAGAAGTTTCAGAAAGAACAGTCAAAGCAAGGGCCCTGGCTGAAAGCGCAGGAGAGCTTTTTTCCCTTGGAAGAGTGCAGGAAGCCACAAAGGAACTTTTCAAGGCAAAAAGCATTCTCTCCCGGGCACAGGATTTTTCAGCGGCAGAGTTTTTTTCACGGGAGGCAATGGCAGCTTTCAAGGATGCAAATTCAGCAATAAGTGCAGTGCAAAAGCATGGATTACCTTCAAGCGCGCTTGGCTCTATCACAGAAGAAATTTTTTCCTTGCAATCTGGAGTAGTTTCATTTGCATCAAAAGAGGACTTTTCCAATGCAAAAAAGCTTCTTTTTGATCTCAGAACAAAAAGCAGTGAAGCAAAAGAGCTTGCAGGCAAATTATTGTCAGGAAAAGTGGGAGAAATTCTTTACAATATTGAAAAAATTCAGTCCCTTTCAGGAAAAGATGCAAAAGAAAAGATTGCTTTCCTGAGTGCCCTGCTTAATGGCGCTGAAGAGTCTGAACTCATCAGTGCAGGGTATGTCCTGCCAATAACAAAAGGGCATATAAAAAAAATTGAAAAGCAATTGGATGAAGCATTCCCCAAGTCCTTGGTGAATGCATTGGAAAAATTCCGGGCCCTTGCAGCCAAAGGCGATTTTGGGGAGGCGCTTTCCGTTATTTATGGCAAGGAAGGCCAGCTCTTAAACGCTCTTGAAACAGCAGAAGCAATAAACAATGACCTGAACAGTGCCATTGAAAGAATAAAAGAGGATGCTGTTGTTTTCCACAACAACGCTGTTGCAAAACTCAATTCCTCACAGCCAGTTCCAGAAGCAGATGCAATGCTAAGGCAGTCAGAAAACCATCTTGCAGAAAAAAACTATTTCAGGAGCATTGTTGCTTCCTCCAACGCCACAGGCCTTGTGGCTCTTGGAACAGCCAAAGCACAATTGCCATTTTCCATGGTTTATTTTGTCCCTGTAATTGCGGCAATAGTCCTGATAATTTTTGCCAGAAAGATGAGGGCCAGGAGCAAGGCAAAAAAAGAAGCAGAAATAGGAAGTGTACTGAAGAACTGGGAATAGCTATTTTGAGAAATGTATGAATGCATATGCAGCAATCGCAATTGCAACAAGCAGTATCCCTGCTATCACTGCTGCAGGAATTCCTTCCTCCTCAAACACTATGCCCTGTTTTTCGCAGTAGGCATTCACAAGCTCAACATCAGAGTATTTCACATTGCATCCAACATCAAAAACCCCTGGCGTTTCCGCAATAACAGTGAAATCAACATTTGTTGTCTGCAAGGGGGCGAGGGAAAGTGTTTTTTCCGGTATTCCTTCAACAGAAAGGCTTGTTGAAACTCCCACGATAACGTTCTGTATTTCCTGCTCTGTCTTGTTTTTCAATGCTATCGTTATGAGGTTTTTTTCCCCGACTTTGCTGGTTTCCTCTTTCTTTATGACTTTGGCTTCTATTGCCTTTTCCGGGAGCTTCACCCTTATGGGGGCAGGAGCAGAGAAAATGGTTTCCTGCTCCCCAAAAACATTTACAAAAGACAATATTGCAGGGGGAAGTGAAAGCTGGCCTGAAACTTTTGGCTTTATTGTGTACAGGATTTCCCGCTTTTCCCCAGGCATAATTGTGCCCTGCCATAAGGTTTCTCCATCAACAACCCTGAAGGCATTCTTGTCAGAGGCAATTTCCCTTGCCCTCTGGAACTCTGTTTCTGCCTGCTCGCTTCCATTGTTTTCTGCCACAAGCCTGACATCGAGGGTTTCGCCCAGAACCATTTCTTTTTTTTCAGGAATTGTTTGCAGCGAAAATCTTGGGCTGGCATACAATCCCAGAAGGGAACTGTCCAGAAGCTCTGCCCTGATAATGGTGTTGGATGTCTTCAGGCAAATCTCGGCAGCGTTTGTTTCCTCTTCAAGTGCTTCTTGGGGGAGAATTATTCTCTTCCAGCAGATGTTTTCAAAGCAGCCTGCTTTAGCCGGAGAAAAACTTGTTATGTTTAAGTCATTTAGTTTTACATCTACAATGGCGTTTCCCTTTACAGTGGGCGCAAATGTTATGTTTAAGGACATTATTGGGAAAAGCTCTTTTTTGGTGTTCAGGTCTTTTGGGAAAATAAAATTGATTTCAGTGCATTTCCTTTCGTTTGGCCCCTCAACGGCAAAATCCCCATATCCTGTCTCCCTAAAGCTTGTTTCATAAAAAGTTTCCCCTTGCGCTATCCCAGAAAACAGCAGCAGGATTGCAATTGTGTAAGCAATACCCCAAACTTTCAAATTTTCTCCCCCTGCCAACTGCTGGTTGGCGTCAGCGTGCCACTTTCGCTTCGCTTCAGTGGCACATAATTTCTATACTTGTTTTTCAAATTTTCGCCCC
>CAYJWT010000094.1:0-3213 GCA_964373935.1 uncultured archaeon
TTACTGCATTGGAAATAATGGCAAAAGAAATAGTTGCCAAAAAAGGAAATGTGCTAATTGCGGTTGACAGGTCTGGGAGGCCGCTGGGAATAATTCTTAGAAGAATATTAAGAGACATTTATGGAAAAAATTTGCCTTTGTTTTTTGTTGACCCAACCAACATAAAATCCGGCAAAAGATTATCCAAAGCCAATTTTGAATTATTTGAGAGGCAGTTTCCACAATTAGCTAAAGCACTAAAAAAAGGGGCTAAACCTGCTGTTGTTGACGATAAGATTTTTTCAGGCAGCTCGGTTTATGCAATGGATAGGCTGCTCAGGCATTTCGGTGCCAAAAAGCCAATCATAAACATTTTGGCTGGTTTGCTTGGGTCATCTCCAAGCTGGCGTTACTTCAATGTTTTGGGTATAGAAACAGCTGAAAAAAGCTTTAAAACAAGAAGACAAAAGATGAAAATAAACGACATTAAAAAAATGCAAAAGTTCAGAAGAAAATTGCGCAAAATTACTGATATTGTTTCAAAACACTTAAGAAAAGTCAGGAAATGAGTGAAAGCAATGCATTCAAAAGATACTGGGGCCAGAGGGTTAGGGAGAAAAAAGGCAACCCAAATAAGGGAGCCTGGAACTTGCTCCTGAGGGTGGGAAAGACATTCAGTTCAAAAGAAAGCTTTTCCGAAAAACTGTTCTGCTGGGAGGAAAGAGTTATCTCTGCTTTTCTCCTGCCGTAAACGCTTGGCTCAACAAAGAAAGAGAATGTCTTTGCTGACAAGGGAGGCACAACAAGAGTAAAATCATTCCCTCTTAGCCAGCCGGTTGGGAGAGAGGAAGAAACGCTGAAAACAGATTCAGCAACGGAATTATTGCTAATGGTAATGCTCAAAGGGATTTTTTCGCCAACGCTTGTTTCAAACCTTTCAACATCCATTCCCACATCAAAAACGCTTTTTGGTCCCATTACCAAAAGTTCTGCAAAAAACCGGTCTCCAAACCCCTGGCTATCGGAGCTGAAGGCAGAAAAAGAAAGACGCTGGCTGGCGGTTTTTGCGTCTGAAGGCAGGGTTATCCCGACCGCAATTGTTTCATCACTCACTATTTCGTTCTGCTCCCAGCCGCCAGGAAGCCCCGAATCAACAAATAGGGAGTTCCATTTCTCTGCCTTTTCTGATTTTTTTTCAATCACAAAAACAACTGTCTGCCCCGGAGCAACTTTTCCTGCCTGCACACTTTCCCCATTCGCAATCTTTGCCTCAACAGGGCTGTGCATGAAAACAGTGCCGAAAACAGCCGTGGAAAAAGCAAGGACAAAAAAAACCGCAAGGAGATTTTTAAGCATGTTCACCCACAATAATTATACTAAAGCATAGAAACTTAAAAGGCTTTTGCATGCGCATACTGGCAATCAGCGATGTTCATTACAGCTTGGAAAACCTGAGAAAAATAAAAGAAAAATTTATACATAATGCTGGCTTGGTGCTGATTGCAGGGGACTTAACAAACTTCGGCGAAAAAAAGCATGCGGAAGAAGTGCTGAGCATTCTTGAAGGGATTAATATTGCGGCAATTCCAGGAAACCTCGATACCCAAGAGGTTCTTGAAACCCTTGAGGAAAGAAACATTTCCATCCATGCAAAAAAGAAAAAAATTGGGAGACATTGCTTTATTGGGTTTGGAGGGGGAATGTGGGAAAAAGATTCTGGAAAGCTGCTTTTCCCAGAAAATGAAATGGCAGAAAAAGTAATGAAGCTTGCTGAAAATGAAACAAACATTGTTCTTGCAGTGCATGTTCCCCCTTTTAACACAAACCTTGACAGGAAATACCATGCCCATTTTGGCAGCCAGACAGTAAGAAAGCTTATTGAAAAAATCCAGCCCGAGATTTTTGTTTGCGGACACATCCACGAGTCTTTTGGCCAAGAAAGGATTGGGAAAACACTGTGCGTGAATGCTGCGGCAGCAAAGGAAGGCAGGGCAGCAATAATTGAGACAGGAAAAAAACCAATGGTGGAATTTGTGAGGGTGTGAAAAATGGGTGGAAGGTTTGCCGCACTGAAAGAGCACAACAGGGAAACGCTTCAAAAAGCTGTCAGGGAAAAAAAGGCAGACGTAAAAATAATTCCGCTCTGCTCTTTTCTCGCAGAAACAAAAAACTTTTTCACTACCAGTTCTTGCTCCGGAAGAATGCTGCTCCTGAAAACAGACAAAAAAAACTCGAAAAAAAAGGCAAGCTTCCACAGGAAATGGCACAGGGCAGTAAAATTTCCAGAATTGTGGAAAGCAGTGAAAGAAAAAACAGGCAGGCAGGAACTGTGGCTGAAGCAAGAACCCTTCATCCTCCACATCGGCACAAACACCCTTGAAAACGCAGGGAAAATGCTTTCAGCAATGAAAAAAGCCGGCATAAAAAGAGGAGGCATAATGGTTGCAGAGGAAGAAAAATTTGTTATTGAGCTGACAGGCACCCATTCTCTTGCCCTTCCAATAAAAATAAATGGCAAAATCATTGTTGGCAGGCAATACCTCAAAACAGTGCTTGGGAAAGCGAACAAAAAAATGCTGGAAAACAACAAGCGCCTCAAAAAGTTTGAAAAAGCGTGCAGGCAACTCCAATAATCAGCCAATAAGCTCTTTTGCCAAACCGCTTGTTATGAGGAAGTGCTTGAAAGTGTAAATCCTCCATCTTATTGTCGCTGGAAAAACATTTTCAATAGCCGCTATTTCTTTTTCTGAAAGCCCATCAATATGGCGCATCTGAAAATCACGAAAGCCATAGTCAAGAACCATCCTGTGCTGGCGCTGCTTTCCAATTACCTTCTCAACCATTTCCAGCCATTCTCTTACATTGGCATCAGAATATGATTCTGGCCCAAGCTTTTTGAAATGGCCCTCCAGTTTTTCTAACACCCCACTCCCGGCAATTTTTCTCCTCGCTCTCTTTCTGTGCAAATCAACGGTAAGATTGTTAAGAATCCTGAAAAAATAGCCAAGGCGCTCATGGATGTTTCTCTTTGGGTCAACACTTTGGGCATATTTCACTCTAGCATCCTCAAGAATTTCATCCGCATTACCCTGGCTTATGCCATGCCTTGCCAGCCACCTTAATGCCGGCCTGACAAGCCTTTCCGACTGCCTGTACATTTTGTCCTGAATTTCCCTGGAATTAGGGGACTTTCTGGGCTTTCTTCCAGGCATTCTTTTTGGCATCTATGAAAAC
>CAYJWT010000095.1:0-3149 GCA_964373935.1 uncultured archaeon
ATAATAGCTGGAAAAGCATTTGAAAAAGAATTTCTGGAATACCACTGCGGAACAAACATTCCGGCAGGCGACCCTATAGTGTGGAAGAATGCAATTGGAGAGCTTGCGGAAAGCAAAAAAAAGCGGAAAAAAATGGGGCTGGCTGGAAAAAAATGTGTGAAAGAAAAACTCTCTGGGAAAAAAATGCTTCAAGCATACTGCCGGCTGACCGAGCGCGTGGAATGAAGACCATTGCTTCCTTATATTTCAATTCCTTCACTGTCAAAGCGTTTCTTAATGCTTTCAAGAAGCTCATACGAGGCAGTGTTTGCATCAGGAAAGTTTCTTGCCCAAAAAAATAGCCTGAGGTTAACGCAATAGTCCTTGAGCTCAGTCACCCTCACCACATACTTCTGGCCTTTTTCAAGATAAATAGTGGGCTTCACTGACCTTCCGATAAGAGGATGCTTTCCTGCTTCCTCTATCATTATTTTTCTTGCTTTTTCAATGTCCGCCCCATATCCAATCCCAATGTCAATTTTCCCGATAAAGTCATCTTCTCCAATAGTATAATTCTGTATTGTTTCATCACTGACAGTGGAATTTGGAACAACAACACGCTTGTTGTCCTCTGTAACAATTATGGTGTGGACAAGAGTAATGTCTTCAATCAGCCCGTGTTCCCCTTTTATTGTAACCCTGTCTCCCACCCTGAATGGCCTGAAAAAAGCAATGAATAATCCGGAAATAATGTTCCCAACAGTCTTCTGGGCCGCAAACCCGACAATGACCGCAATAACCCCTGCACCAGTCAGGATAGAAATCCAGACGTTTGTAAAGCCAGGAATGAGGGAAAGCGTTATTGTAATGCCAAAAACATAAATCACTGCAACAATAATGCGCCTTAACACAACAAACTGGGTTTCATCCATTTTAATGTTTTTTGAAACGCGCGTGAAGGATTTTTTCAGGGCTTTTCCGGCAAAGGATGCCACAAAAACAGTTAAGACTATTCCAAGGAACACCTGGAAGCCAACAAAAACGTAGCCGTTTGCCAGCTGGAACACTGCCAGAATATTGGGAGTCATGCTTTACACCAAAAAAAAAGATTTGGAAAAAACAATGTTAATTATTAGCAACTAATTTATTAATAAATCTTTGTTCGGTTTTTCGGATAACAGGCAATCACCACTGTTCTTTTTTTATCTGCTCTTCAGTGACACCAATCCCTTTCAGGGCTTCAATAATTTCTATTACTGCTCTCGGGCTGCCGCAGATAAAAAATGATTTCCTGTGCTTTTCACCAAAGTCAAAAGACCTGAAGTGCCCCTGCAGCCTTCCCTTTTTTCCCTTCCATTCATTGTCCTCCCTTGTCACAGTAACAAACAAGGAAAAGTTTGGATGGGCAGATGCAAGTTTCTCCAGTTCCTTGCCGAAAAGGTAATGGCGGGAATTCTTTATGCTGTAAAAAAGAGTTATGGGGGCAAGAGAGTTTTGCCTGAGCAGTGTTCTCGCCATTCCTGCAAGCGGGGTGATGCCTGTGCCAAGCGCAACAAGCACAATCTCCTGCTCTTTTCCAGACAGAACAAACCTGCCAAAAGGCCCTTTCACAAGCAATTCATCCCCGACTTTTGCGTGCCTGCAGACAAAATGCCTCACCCCCCCTTGTTCCCCTTCGCCCATTCCAAGCTCAATATAGCCCTTGTCCAGGGGGGTTGAGGCAATGGACATGGAAGCCCACTTGTGCTGTTCAGGGTGCACCCTGTTCATTATTTTTGGGGCTGCCATCATCACAAACTGCCCTGGCTCAAAGGAAAATGATTCCGGCATTTCAAGCTTTACAATTCGCGCAATTTTCCCCCCATCATCAATATGGGTTTCAAAACCAAGTATTTTTGACTTGTACTCTGCCATGCAAAAAGCCAGAAAAATTGGGGAAAAGAACTATTATAAACGTTTTCCTGCCGGAATTCTTTATGCTGGGAAAAGCTGAAAAAAAGGTGCAGGGGGGCAAGCTGGTGAAAGCAAGGGTGCAATTCACCGACAAAATAGAGTACGTGAAAATACTTGGGGACTTTTTCATGCACCCTGAAGAAGCAATACTGGAAATAGAAAAGTGCCTTATTGGAGCAAAAACAACCGACAGCACGGAAAAACTAGAGGAACTTTTACAAGCAGCAATAAAAGCCCATAATATCCAGTTGCTTGGGGTTAATGCAAGAGACATTGCTGAAACAGTAAAGCAGGCGGTTTCGAAATGAGCGAAAAATGGCGCATCGTAAAGCCAGAAACAAGGAATGGCTTTGAAAACATGGCACTGGACGAGGCAATCAGCGAGGCAGTCGCAAAAAGGGAAAGCCCCAACACAATCCGCTTTTTCAAATGGCGCCCCAGCACTGTAACAATTGGCTACTTCCAGAGCCTTCACGAGGAAGTAGAGGTCAAGGAATGCCTCAGAAAAGAAGTTGACATAGTGAGAAGGATAACCGGGGGCGGGGCAGTATATCACGATGAAAAAGGCGAAATAACATACAGCGTAATAGCTGGGCAGGAAGCATTCCCAAAAGACCTCAGCGAAACATACAAAACAATCGGCCAGTGCATTATTGATTCACTTGCAGAGCTTGGGCTGAAGGCAGAATTCCACCCAATAAACGACATTCTTGTCAATGGAAAAAAAATTTCCGGAAACGCGCAGACAAGAAGGAACAATGTCATGCACCAGCACGGCACAATACTCTATGACCTGGATGTTGACACGATGTTTTCCCTCCTCAGGGTTTCCGACATAAAAATCAGGGACAAGATAATCAAAAACGTGAAAGAAAGGGTTACTTCAGTAAAACAGAACTGCAATGCAACAGAAAAACAGCTTGCAGATGCACTCATTAAAGGATTCACAAAAGGAAAAGAATTCGAACTCGGAAAAGCCAGCCGCAAGGAACTGGAAAGAATGCAGGAACTTGCAGAGCAAAAATACTCAACAAGGGAATGGAACTACTGGAGATAAGCTCTGTCCCAATCAATCAAATAAACCTTTGGAAAATAGTTCCCATATTCGTCTTTCAGCATTCTTACACAAAAGTCATCGAGGTCCCTATTTATATTAACAATCCCTAACTTAGGCAACCTAGTTTCGATATCCTGAATTTGATCTATAATTATCTTCT
>CAYJWT010000096.1:0-3140 GCA_964373935.1 uncultured archaeon
GCACACTTTCTGTACAACATCATAGCGCTGGTGGTATTCTTTGGCATCACAGGATAGCAAAATAATCCAAGCAAAAAAACATTCTTTGAAAGAGACTGCAAGGCAGGCAGATAGTGCGCTGAAATCAGGAAAAACAATTGTTTTTCCCACAGAAACAAGCTATGCGCTGGGAGCAGACGCAACCAATGAAAATGCAGTTAGGAAAATTGCAAAAATAAAACAACAACCACAGTCAAAAGAAGTTTCAGTAATTGTTAGTTCACTGAAACAAATAAAAAAATGCTGCAAGATTTCCAGAGAAACAAAAAAAATTGCGGAAAAATTCTTTCCAGGCCCTCTTACCCTTGTTGTTCCAAAGAAAAAAAATGCATTGCCATGGCTTGGAAAGAAAACATTGGCATTCAGGGTTTCCTCGGACAAAACAGCATTTGAAATTTGCAGGAAATTCGGAAAGCCTATTACTGCAACATCCGCAAACATCCACGGAAAACCCCCAATCTTTTCCGGAAAAGAAGCAATAAAAGAATTCTCTGGAAAATGCTCATTAATCATTGACGCGGGGAAACTTAAGAAAAGAAAAGCAAGCACTCTGTTTGACGTGCAAAACAAAAAAGTGCTGAGGAAAGGGCCAATAAAAGAAAAGGAAATTTTGAGGGCACTAAAAGAGTGAATTACCTGCGCCTAATTATTTTTGGTATTTTTTTTGTTTTAGTTATCGCAGTTCTGACGTGCTTAGAATGCACAACACTTCCATATATCCCAGCTTCATACGGAATAATTGATAATGCAGCCCGGTGCTTCTTTTCATCATATGATGCGACACAGTCTTTCAGCACAACTGGATGAAAGCCTCTGTCATGCGCTCCAATAGCAGTTGAAAGAACGCAAACATTAGTTGTTACTCCTGCAATTAGCAAATTCCTAATTCTCCTTCTTTTCAATATAATCTCCAATCGAGTCTTATAAAAAGAATCTTTTCCTGGCTTATCTATTACAATTTCTCCGCTTAGCGGCTTCAGTTCATCAATTATGTCGTGCCCATATTCCCCTCTTATCAGAAGCCTGCCAAGTGGCCCTTTATCCCCAATTCTGTTTCCTTTAGGCAAACTCTCAAGTTTTCTTCTCGGAACATCAGACAAATCTGGATTATGACCTTCACGAGTATGAATTATTGTAATTCCAGCAATTCTACAGGCTGAGAGCATTTTTTGAATTGGCTCAATTACGCGCCCCAATCTCCTCGTATCGCGTCTTAATCCAGCCCATCCTTTTGGATGAACAAAATCTCTCTGCATATCCACAACAATCAATGCGGTTTCCCTAGGATTTAACAAAAAAGACTTAGGCTGAGCTTTAATTATTTTTACCATAGAAACCAGTAATATTAATTTTAGTTTGACTTAAAATTAGTTTAAAAAAACTTGTTTTAAAGCAATTGTTTATGAAGGAAGCAATTACTGCGCTTGGCATCGAAAGCACCGCACTTTAGAGTATTATTCTAAGCGGATATACTTTCGGTGCCGGTTTGGTTAGCGATGAGAATGGCAAATGCAATATTCTTGCAAACGAGAAGGATTCTGTAAGGACAGAAAAAGGCGGCCTGATTCCAAGGGAGCTTGCAAAACACCACTTTTCTGTTGCAAAAACAGTGCTTGAAAATGCACTGAAAAAAGCGGGTGTGAAAATTTCTGATGTTGATGTTATTGCATTCAGCCAGGGGCCCGGAATGGGGCCTGCTTTGGAGGTGGGGGCTGTTGCCGCAAGAACACTTGCCTTAACACACAAAAAGCCATTGCTGGGAGTAAACCACTGCATTGCCCACATTGAAATCGGAAAAGCATTGACAGGGTGCAAAGACCCAATCGTTGTCTTCACTTCCGGCGCAAACTGCCAGATCATTGGCTTTGAGAACGGCAAATACAGGGTTTTCGGGGAAACACTGGACATGGGAATTGGGAATGTGCTTGATACATTCGGAAGGGAAATAGGATTGGGCTTTCCTGCTGGCCCGGTGCTTGACAAATGGTATTTTGAGGGAAAATACATTGAACTGCCTTACACGGTAAAGGGAATGGACCTTGCTTTTTCAGGGTTGCTTACTTCAGCAAAACGGCTTGTTGGAAAAGAAAACGAAAAGGACCTGGCGCACTCGCTTTTGCACAACGCTTTTGCAATGGTGGCAGAGGTTGCAGAAAGGGCACTGGCACACACGGAAAAAAAAGAAATCCTGTTAACGGGAGGGGTTGCTGCCTCAAAGGCACTCAGGCAGATGCTGGAAAAAATGTGCATGCACAGGAAAGCAAGCTTTTTTGTTCCGCCGTTTGAGGTTTGCACGGACCAAGGAACAATGATAGGCTGGCAGGGGCTGCTTGAATTCAAAGCAGGGAAAAGAATGAAGCTTTCCGAAACAACAGTTGACCAGAAGCAGAGAGTGGACGATGTGGAAATAAATTATATTGAATGATTACTTTTCTGCCAGTGAGTGCCCGCACAGGTGCTTATATCTGCATGACATGCAGTGCCTTGGGTTGCTTGTGGGGGCAAAATCCATTTTTCCGTCCAGTTGGAGCTTCAGTTTTTCTATTGCGTTTACTGTATCCGCTTTTTCTTTTTCCCCGAATTTTTCAAGAAACACGATTTCGCGCGTAAGCGTGCTCCTGACTGCAGTGAAAATTTCCTGCGCCCAAGAGAAAGCGTCAGAGAAAGCCAGGGCATACCCCTGGAGCTGCATTTTGTCCCCTGGAAAAGCTGCCTGCTTTGGCTTGTCGTCAATTATGATTGCTTTTTCAGGAAACATTCTGAGCTCATCAATCCTGCCCCTTAAACCAAAAGTATGGGATTTGAGGTAAAATTCCCTCACCAGAAAGGGAGCAATCTCTCTTCTCAGCAGTTTTTCAATGTGCTTTTCAAACGGCTCTTTTATTGCAACTGCCTCTTCAAGGAAATCAGAATAAAGTTTCTGGTGATTGCTTATGCCAAAAAACATTTCCCTTGTTGGCGCAATCTTTATTTTCCTTATTTTTTCGAGAAAAAACTGGTACTCGCAGAAAGCAAGCTGGTGCAGCCAGCTAATTGGAAGGAATTTTTTGTCAAGCAGCTCAAACACGAAAAAAAATGCTTTTCTGGGATTAATAATGCTT
>CAYJWT010000097.1:0-3090 GCA_964373935.1 uncultured archaeon
ACGAGCGCCTGAAATAATTCTGCCAGTGTTTGGTTTTTAATTGGTTTTGTGTTTTCCTGTTCCTTCAACTGGAATTTGAATTTTACCAAAATAGTGTCCATTAGTGTATCTGCCGTTTTCATAAACTGTTGAGTAAATTTTTTTTCCACAAACTAGGCAGTTTCTTTTGATTTTCTTTTTTCTCATTTTTTACCTTGGGCTAATTGGCGGCAAATCACACTTTGTAGCCAAATTTTTTGTCATATATTGGATGGCTAATTATGTCTAGCACAAATGCTATGATTTCTATTTTTGTTTCACTGTCTGTTAGAGAGTAGAGCATTCTCCAATAGTTTGGCAGTTCCACCCTGAACAGGTTTGTTATGCCATATTTTTCTTTGTATTCTTTGGGAATTTTGTCTTTTGAAATTGGGTTGCCATAGTGGATGTTTGTTTTGATTAGTTCTATTTTGTTGTTGACTGCTTTCAGTATTGTTCTCTCTGTTTTTGATTCTGTTGCTTGCCGGTTCAAGTATTTGTATACTTCTTCTGCCTCTGGAGAAAGAATTACTCTAACCTTTTTCATAATTCAAGGCCCTGTGCAATGGCTTTTCTGAGTCTGACGTTAGGATTGTGTATCCAGGAAATGCCTTTCATTGTAACTGCAATCTTATTGCTTTCCTCAAGGTACTCGAGAATAGTTTTCAGCGTGTTATGGTTCACTTGCTTTGGAAGCCTTTTCTTTAGCTCTGGAATTGGTATAACACTTTCCTTCATTTCTTTCAGAACATTCTCCACCATAATAACGGTATTCAAAGTAGGAGAATGCACCATTTTCTGAAGCTGGGCAGCCATAAAAAAACACCAAATTTATCAGTTAATAAATATTAATTATAAGAAAGTATTAAAAAACTATTTTTTAATACACAACAGTTTCAGGCCTTCAAGGAGTTTTCAATTATTTCCCTTTCTTCTTCAATAATCACACATAATTTGTAAAATCATTCAGTTTCTGTCTGAAAGCCTTTCAATCACTTTCCATTTTTTTAGTAGCTTCAAAACTGCCGCTGATTTTTTTGTTAATGGTGTTTTTGGTTCAGTGCCATTGCATTGCAATGGCTTTTTTCTTTGGTAAATCTTTCTTTTTTCAAAAAAGAAAGTTTTTGCGCCTGCCGGGGTTCGAACCCGCGTCACGACCTATCTTCCCGGTTTACAGAATGGAAGGGTCGTATCCTGCCACTAGACTACGAGCGCCTGAAATAATTCTGCCAGTGTTTGGTTTTTAATTGGTTTTGTGTTTTTCTGTTTTTAATGAAGGGAAAGCTTATTGTAATTGAGGGCACTGATGGGTGTGGGAAGGCAACCCAGTCAGGGTTTTTGCTCAAAAGCCTGAAAAAGCATGGCCAAAATGCTGTTCTGGTTTCTTTTCCAAGGTATAACAGCTTTTTCGGGAAGCTTGTAAAGCAATATCTTGCAGGCAAATTCGGGGGCAAGGAGAAAGCCCCCCTTGAGCTCACTGCTTTGCTGTTCACTCTTGACAGGTATGCTTTCAAGCCCGAGCTTGAAAAAATGCTTGCAAAAGAAAAAACAGTTGTGTGCAACAGGTATAGCTATTCAAACTTTGCCCACATTACTGCAAGAATAAAAAGCCCTTCTTCAAGAAAAAAATTCCTTGCATGGATAAAAACAGTTGAATCCCGCTTGCCTGCTCCTGATTTAAAAATCCTGCTTGACATGCCGGTGTGGGCAACTGGAAAGCTGTTGCGCCATAGGGCGAAAAAGAAAAAAGAAAAAGCCGATTTGCATGAAAGGGATGCAGCATACCTTGAGGCAACAAGGAAAGTGTATTTGCAGATTGCAAAAAGCGAAAAAAACTGGGTTAGAATAAAATGCGCAAAAGGGAGAAAGATTCTGTTTCCAAGCGAAATCAGCCGAATAATATGGGAAAAGGCAAAAAGCAAAATATAAATAAAGGTTTTTTCCTTATATGTGGGTTTCTTCATGTTCATCCTGCGCATCCTGGGAAAAGCCGTGAAAGAAAGCATCAGCCCAAGGCTCTGGGCTTTTTTCCTGGTCATTTTTGCAATTTTCATGGTTGTATCCCTAATAGTGCAGGCGCTTACAGTTGACCTTGCTTTCAATGTGCTGTTTTCAAAAATTTCGGGAAACCCCCTCACTGCCTTACAGCAGATTGCTTTCAATCTCGGCACAATAATTGCCATTGGCGGGGGAGCGCTGATTGTTTACACTATAATAATAACTTTCGTGAGCATTGTTTTCCAAGGCATACAGTTCAATGGCGCAAGAATGTTCCTTTCCGGAACAAGAGGGATAAGCACTCTCATTAGAGATGCCTGGAAAGCAACAAAACCCAGAATGATGCCAGCTTTTTTCCTCAGCATCCTCCTGAGCATTCTTTCCCTGATTCTGCTGGCAATATTTCTCACTCCGCTAATTGGTTCGCTTCTCCCCCTTTTCTCTGGAAAAATTCCTGACAAAATTCCTGACATTCCATCTTTCTTGGGTCTTCTAATAATTGAGATGGTTTTGTTTGTTGTTCTCATGATACTGCTTGCACCAGTCCTTTCCCTGCTTTACCCGATTGTTTTCTTTGAGAAAACAGGGGTGCTTGCAACAATAAGGAAAGCAATCTCTCTTGGGGCAAAAAAATACCTGAGAAACCTCGCTTATCTTTTATTTTTCTGGGCAACCCTTATCGCGGCAATGCTCGTGCTGCTTGCGGTGTTTTTTCTCGCAATAATTTCCTTTGCGTTTCCCCCAATTGGCTGGCTGGTTGGGCTGCTGCTGATGATAATTGCATTCATTTACTTTATCTGCCTGCTTTTCTGGATGATATCTTTCGGCACAATTGCAATAATAAGATACTATGAAATGGCACAGCCGCAGGAAACCGCTCCACAAGTTCCCAAAATAAAATTTCCCAGTCCAAGAAAAAAATAGCTAGATTTCTCGAACTTAAAGTTCGAGCTTTTCTTTTTCCCACCAATTGAAGCAATGCTTCAATGGTCCATTAAAGCCCTTGGCTTTAATTGGAGGTTTTTCTTTCGCAAAGAAAAAGCTGTGCGAAAATCATCTCAATGCTTGAGGCAA
>CAYJWT010000098.1:0-1776 GCA_964373935.1 uncultured archaeon
GCCTTGCTGTTCTCCCTATCCTGTGAATGTAGGATTCCTGTTCCTGTGGGAAATCAAAGTTTATCACGTGGCTCACATTATCCAGGTTCAGCCCCCTTGACGCAAGGTTTGTTGAAACAAGCAGCTTTATTCTGCCTCTCCTGAATTTTTCAAGCACGGCAATCCTCCTGTTCTGCCTCAGGTCTCCGTGCATTGATTCTGCGAAAATATTTCTTTTCCTGAGCTGGACTGAAAGCCAGTTAGCTGTCCTTTTTGTCCTGCAGAAAATAAGGACCTTTCCCACATTTCTTGCCCTGAGCAGGGAAACAAGGGTTGAGACCTTTTTCTTTGGGTCCACAACCACGAAAAACTGCTTTACTTCATCAACAGTGAGCTTGTCCTCGCTCATGTTCACGAAAACCTTGTCATGCTTCAATTGCTGTTTTGCAATCTCCATTACTTCCTGGGTCATTGTTGCGGAAAAAAGCATTGTCTGCCTTTCCTTTGGCAGCTTGGAAATAATGTATTCAACATCTTCCCTGAACCCCATTTCAAACATCTTGTCTGCCTCGTCAAGCACAAGATACTTTATTTCCCTTGTGTCAAATGCTCTCCTGTTGATGAAATCAATTATCCTGCCAGGAGTTCCTGCCACAATGTGGCTGCCTCTCCTCAACAGTTCAAGCTGGGAATTAATGCTCTGTCCACCAAAAATGGAAATGCATCTTATTCCCTGGTTTCTTGCAAGAGAGTTTATTTCATCCCTCACCTGCATGGAAAGCTCTCTTGTAGGCACAATAATCAGTGCCTGTATTGCAAGTATTTCCGGCACAATTTTTTCAATAATGGGAATGCCGAAGGCAGCCGTTTTTCCAGTGCCTGTCCTTGCCTGGCCAGTAAGGTCTTTTCCTTCCAGGATAGCAGGTATTGCTTTCTCCTGTATTTCGGTGCAGGAAACAAAGCCCTTTTTTGCTATTGCATCCTGCAGCCCGGTGTTTAGTTTTAGTTCTCCAAAATTCATTTATGTATCACTTCTCTGTAGTTTTTTTTCCAGAAAAAGAACAATAACGTTCCCTTCAAAAAAAAGTTTTTTTTTCGAAAGTCCTTTTCGATTAAGAAAATCAGGTTAATGCCTTGTTTTTCTAGTAAATAATATGTGTCATCAGGAGTTTAAAAAACCAACGGTGGGGTATTTTCCCACTGTTTTTCCCACAGAATAGCTTTAAATTGGCTTCAAGCCGTAAAATAATTTACCTTTCTTTCCTGCTGCACGGGTACCGAAGCGGTCAAACGGACTGGACTCAAGATCCAGTGGCTTAGTGCCTTCGCAGGTTCGAATCCTGCCCCGTGCAATGTTTTCTTTTTTAAAAAGAAAATGTTCCTGGCACCATGAGATGCAAAAGAAACATTTATATTAAGATTCAGCCATATAGCCATATAGTGATATGGTGCAGACTTTGAGGATGCAGGTCAAGGAAAAAAAAGCCCAGTTGTTTAGAGAGAAAGCCATGTCAAAGTTTGGCCATTCAAAGGGCGCTATTAGCAAGGCTTTAAATGAGGCGTTGGATGCTTGGCTTAGTAGGTTTGAGGGTAAAAAAAAGTTTGTTAGTGCCAGGGAATTGACTGGGATTATTTCAGACCTCAAAGACAGCTCTCTTCAGGCACAAAAAAAGGCTGTCAAGTGGTTCGGGGAATCTGATTGACATATTATTTAATTGACACCAATATTTTCCTGGAGTGGCTGCTGGGAAGACTTCACGCAAAGGACTGTGAATCATTGTTTGTTGCACTACAAGA
>CAYJWT010000098.1:1786-3065 GCA_964373935.1 uncultured archaeon
CAATTTGTACCAATTTTTCTGTTTATTCAGTTTGTATATATCTTACAAATAGCGGTAAAGGCAGTGAAACAGAAAAATACCTTGACTTCATTTCTTCCACAGAAAACCTCCAAACAATAAACATCCAAGTGGACGATTGTAAAAAAATAGTTCAACTAATGCGAAAGGTAGGGCTCGACTTTGATGACACTGTCCAATACAGTGCAGCAATTGAAAGAGACTGTAATGGTATAATAACCCTTGACCAGGATTTCAAAAAAACAGGCATACATATATTCACACCAAAAGAAGTGCTAGAAACCATTCCGCCACCAGAACAGGAACAGTAATGAGCCAACTGTTCTTAACACGCTGAAGCTGAACTTTTTATTTCCCGCCCACTTATTGGTCAATCTTATATGTTCCAATGTAGTTTGTGAAAACTTTGTTCTTCTTTTTCTTTGCAATGTTAACCACTATTTTTTTTTATATACACTCACTCATTCTAACTATATAAAATGTGCAGGTAATAATTGGCAAAATTACTGCAATCTGAACTCTGATTAGCGGTTATGCCCAGTGCCTTTATTAATCTCCTGATCATACAATATTTTTGGTTTTTCTGATGACAAGAATAATTGCGTTTACTGGTGTCTCTGCGACTGGAAAAACCACTATAGCGATACAGCTTGCCCGCGAGTTTGGGTATGCGTATCTTGGCACGGGCCAAATGTTTGAAGAGTTTGCAATCCAGCATGGATATGCAAACGCAAGGGCATTGTTCAAAAAAGAGGGAAGGAGAAAACCGTTTGAAATAGCAAGGCAGTTTTTCTGGCAAAGAATTCATGCTGCAGCAGGGAAAGGGCTTGTTTTTGATGGCTTGTACGACCCAATGATTATGGAAAAAATGGTGCGCTCTTTTGGCAGGGAAAATATTTCAGTCATAAACCTTACCGCAGCAAAAGCTATGAGAAAGTATTTTGCCAAAAAAAGAGCCCTGTTTTCAGGGAAAAAAACCAGAAAAGAGACAAGAAAAAGAGAGGCAAATAAGTGGGCGGCAGGAATGAGAGAAGTGATTTCCCATGCAGATTTCTCCATCAAGGCAATAGGCCCACTTGGTAAAACAATGGAAGAACTGAGGAAAAGATTCAGGCGGCTGTAGAAAAACTTAACGTTCCTGGCGGCTTTGCCTATTAAGTCATTTTTGCCCATAAAGTCTGCGCCCTGCTCACAAAGTCCAAAATTTAACCTACTTTATAGGCAAAGCTGTTCTTGGCCAGTTGGTTGCGTCTTGTTATTT
>CAYJWT010000099.1:0-2994 GCA_964373935.1 uncultured archaeon
CAAGCGTTAACTGCCCTTTCTGTTGACCTGGAAAAGATTGCAAATGACTTAAGACTGCTTTCTAGTGGCCCAAGAACAGGATTTAACGAAACAATCCTGCCCATTGTTGAACCAGGCAGCTCAATAATGCCCGGCAAAATCAATCCCTCTGTGCCAGAAATGGTGAACATGGTTTGTTTCCAGGTGCAGGGCAACAATCTTGCGATAGAAAAAGCCTGCTCTGCAGGCCAGCTGGAACTGAACATTTTTGCCCCGGTGATTGCAAAAAACATTTTCGAGAGCACTGCTTTGCTTACCAATTCACTGGTTTTCTTCAACACAAAATGTGTGAAGGGAATAAAAGCAAACAAAAAGGTTTGCGAGCAATTTTTCTGGAATAGTGCTGGAATTGCCACCCTTTTTTCTCCCACCATCGGGTATGATGCTGCAGCGGAGATTGTAAAAGAAAGTGCGAGAACAGGAAAAAGCATTGGAGAAATAATTCTGGAAAAAAGAATCCTTTCAAAACCACAGTTGAAAAAACTGCTGAATGCAAAAAATGTTTCCAGGCCCAATCTGCCTATTTTGAAAAAATAAAAGGTTTTTTTATGCTAAGAAAGTTTTATTTTGAGCAGGAAACCGCAATGAAGGTCATTGCGGCTGTTTTGATAGTCAGCATTCTTTTTTCTTTTGCCCTGCTTATGGAGCTTTCAGAGCTGAGAGAGCAACTGGATTCTGGTCTTTCTGAACTAAAGCAGGAGAATGCCTTGCTGAAAGAAAAGAGCAATGCAATAGAGCTTTCCCTAAGAAACAATATTGCTTCTCTTGACAGTGCAATAAAAAAAACAGAAAGAGATTTTTCGGGAGTTGTGCGGGATTTGAACATGCTCATTGTGCAGATTGAGCAGCAGTCAAATATAAAGCTTGGAGAGCTAAGGGAGGGGCTGGAGGAGGTTTCGGAGGCAACTGTTGATTTTTCAAAAATTGCTGAACAATCAGTGAATTCGGTTGTAACCATTTCAACAGACAAGGGACAGGGTTCTGGGGCAATAATAACAGCCAATGGGGCTGTTGTCACAAACTACCATGTTGTGTCAAGTTCAGAAACGATTGATGTGATTTTGTCAAATGGAACAACCTTCAGGGCCCAGATTTCTTCTGCTGACACTGTAAACGATTTGGCAATCCTAAAAATAAATGTTGAAAGGAAAGAGTTTTTGGAGTTGGGCAATTCGGATGCAGTAAAGCCTGGGCAAAGAGTGATTGCCCTTGGCAGTCCGGAGGGATTGAGGGCAACAGTAACAGAAGGAATTGTTTCTGCAGTAAACAGAAACATCACAGGCTTGGGAACAGGATTGATTCAGATTGATGTTCCAGTGAACCCTGGGAGCTCTGGCGGGCCACTAATCGACGCAAAAGGAAAAATCGTTGGCATTACAACAGCAAAAGTAAAGGATGCAGAGGGATTGGGGTTTGCAATTCCATCAAACAAAGTAAAGCTGTTGATTCCTTCTTAACGCAGTTATTTTTCTTCTTTACCATGTGCCCATTTTCCTGTGCTTGTCAGTTTCAGTATTTCGCCCTGGTTTTCCTCGCTGACATCCTTGGGAACAGGCATCTGCTCGTAAACTGTTTCAAAATCCGGCAAGCTGACATTTTTTCCGAAGAAAGGCCTTTTCTTTACAAGCAGAACAATTAATGCTGCAATCGCAATAACACCGATTGTTGGCAATGCGATATCCTGGATGTTTTTTGGCAATGCAAGGTTTGCAAGGCCAGTGGAAGGCAATTGCTGCGGTGTGCTTTGCGGTTCTTCATTTTCCCTTTTCAGGCCTGCAATCTCCTGCTCCAGCTGTTCGGCAATCCTTATCTGGGAGCCAATTTTTGCTAGCCCCTCATTGTATGTTTCCTTCAATGAACTCATTTCTTCCCTGCTCTCCTGCCTTGCTTCAGAAATCTCTTTCCTCAGCCGTTCCATGCTTTCAACTATCTTGTTGTTGGTGTTTGTTTCAAGCGACCCAAGCTTTGCATTCATGCTGTCCAGCTTATCCTTCACTTCCTGCTCAAAGCTTTTCTCCAAGACATCCACAACAGAAACATTTTTTTCCACAATTCCTAATTCCTGGTTGTTGTTCAGCACAGTTGCTTTCACTGAATGGCTGCCTGCATTCAGGCCAATGTGGCTAACAAACAACACCATGCCCCCTGTTGAATTGGGGTCTGTATCCACAATAAAAGCCTTTATTACCTGCCCTCCGTTGAAAGGGTCAATTGAAACCTGGGAATTTGCAAAAGCATTTACTATTTCAACCCCGTCGATTGTTATCACTGTTTTTGTGAAGGAATTGCTTGCATCCAGGGAAACAGAAAAGCTCCAGCTCACTCCTGATGGCAACTGCTCTGGCACAACAAGCCCTGCCCCGAAAGCCCCTGCCGAAAGCAAAATCACAAAAAAGCACAAAACAGCAAGCAATGCCCTCATGCTCCATAATATTGTTCATTGTAATTAATAAATCTGCCTTCCCCCCAAAAATAAATACTAGTTTGCTTTTATCATAAATTATGGTTTTAAGTTTCAGGCGAATTCTGGCTTCCTTGCTGCAGGGCCTGTTTTTTTTGCTTTTCCTGTTTGCAGTGAACACTTTGCTGACAATAAACGCGGTTGACTCAACCATCCTCAACAAGGATTTTGTGCAATTCACACTGGAAAAAAATGCCTTTTATTCAGCATCATACTCTTTCCTGCCGGCTTTTTTTGGTGCAAACACTCCTGAGACCGCCGCGCTTGTGAAAGGGCTGATAATGCTGGAACAGTTCAGGAAAATGATTGACGATGCAATTGCGGGAATAATTGAATATCTGAGAAATCCTGATGCGCCCTCCCCAGTCGTTGTTCTGCCAAAAAACCAGCTGCTGCAAACCCAGACAACAATCCAAATTTCAGAGCTCGTTGGGGAAAAGGCAGTTCAGGATGCCAGGAAAGCAGTCCAATTCATGCTTTCATTGAGGATTTTG
>CAYJWT010000100.1:0-2941 GCA_964373935.1 uncultured archaeon
AATTGCCCATGAAACAAGCCAAAATGAAGTTCCGGTCCATGTATAATCAATCACAAAATAAACCATTTTTATTCTTTCATCGATTTAATTTTTTTTTCATTATTTTTGTAGCTATTTGAACAGTTTTAGCCATGTCAAAATTCTCTGCAAACTGGTATGTTATTGGTGAAATAAAATATGTTATATTCCTACGTTGATGCACTTGCTCAATCTCATTTATTGCCCTTACCGCCTCAAACAAAGGAAACATTGCCTGTCCTACAAAAACCATCCTGCCATTCCTCGGCAGAGGAAGCCTTTGCAACAATTTTTCAGCAGCATTAGCTGAAGCAGCAAATACTTTTTCTATATTTGCCCTATTTTTTGGAGGTATTCCATGAATTCTAGCAATTCTTCTTTCAGAAAACCTTCTCCTCACAAATTTTTCTGCCGGTTTTCTTTTCGGCGCTTTTGGCATTTTTTTACCTCCTGTAAATGTCATCGTGGTGGCCAAATTTGTCAAAAAAAACGTGTTTTTCTTTTTTGAATACCTTGAACAAAAGAACAAAGCTTTTTGCAATATGGACACGCTTGTATTCGCTTAGCCCATGACGGAGATTTTTGTAATGGTCTATTGTTGCTTCGTCAGAGGTTATTATCTGTTTA
Organism: uncultured archaeon; assembly: GCA_964373935.1. Classification (GTDB taxonomy): domain Archaea; phylum Iainarchaeota; class Iainarchaeia; order Iainarchaeales; family CAYJWT01; genus CAYJWT01. The sequence goes on from CAYJWT010000100.1 coordinate 646, forward strand.
ATTTTTTTGTTCAGTATTTCAGCAGTTTTTCTGTCTTTTCTTGCCAGCACCCTTATTGTTGCCTTCAGCTCATCAGAAAGGTCGAATGAAAAGGGCATTCATTCGCCCCTGAAAAGCCTGTCAAGTTCTTCCACACTCATCTTTCTGAAGCCATATTTATGGATGTGCCTTTCGCAGGATTTAATTACTTCCCTGATAACCTCTTCTTTCACTTCTTCCTCGACAAAATCTTCCCCAAACATTTCTGCAAACTTGTCAAGTGCCTCTCCCTTGTCTTTTAACCCATATTTCTCCTTAACAACCCCAAGCACCCTGCTTGTGTAATCCTTTACCTTTACATTCATAGTGACTGTCTTGCCCATATAATACCACCTAATATAATATTATTTTAACTAATATTTAATCTTTTCACAGCTCTTTTTCGCTTCCAATAATGCGGGGGAACGGCATTGGAATAACATACTTTCCCCCAAACCTGCTGCCGATTTTTCCAACGATTTCTTTTGCAATGGTCCAGGCAAAAATCACTAAAATATCCGGTTTTTCTTTTTCAAGGAAACTGTTGGGAACAATTGGAACCCTGTTTCCAGCAAAAGCCCTGTTCTGCTTTTCAGGGGCATCATCAATAATGAAAGCAATGTGCTTTCTGCCTATTTTGCAGTAATTGAGGAGAGTGCTTGCTTTTGCTGAAGCAGCATAGCCAGCAACCTTATTTCCATGTTTTTTTAATGAAGAAATTAATTCTACAAATGCTTTTTTAGTTTCTTTTGTTTTTTCTGCAAAATTTTTGTAAGCGCCAATATAATATAATCCGTTCCTTTCCTCCTCGTCCAAAAAACTTTTTATTTTTTCTTTTTGCACGGCAATTTTTTTGTTTTCCGCTTTTTTTGCAAAAACCCTGATGCTGCCGCCATGGGTCGGGATTTTCTGGACATCAAAAACCTGCATTCCTTCGCTTTCAAACAGCTTAATCAATGGCTTAACAAGGAAATAGGAAAGGTGCTCGTGGTAAATGGTGTCAAACTCGTTTTTGAGGACAAGGTTTAGTGCATGCGGCACCTCAACAATGAAAAACCCATCATCAGATAAAGAATTTTTCACGTTTTTCAGGAAAGAATGTGCATCATCCACGTGCGCAAAGACATTTGTTGCAGTAATAATGCCTGCCTTTCCGAATTTTTTTACAAGGGTTTCTGCCGCTTTTTTTCCCCAAAACAAATTGATTGTTGGAATTTCGTTTCTATTGGCCAATTTTGCCAAATTTTTTGCTGGCTCAATTCCTGCCACTCTGAACCCATGTTTTTTGAACTGCTCCAGCAAACACCCATCATTGCTGCCAATGTCAGCAACAAGCGTTTTTCCTGTTTCCGGAAAAAGCCCTTTCATTTGTTCTGCAAGTTCCTCAAAGTGCTTCTGGAAGGTTGAAGAAATTGATGTACGATAAGCGTATTCTGAAAACAGTATTTCGGGTTTTACAACAACAGTCAGCTGGGAAAGGAAGCAGCCATGGCATAACTGCACTTCAAGCGAAAACAATGGATCCTGCTGTTCCCTGTCCATGGGGACAAGGTTGTTTGCCAAGGGCATTTTTCCCAAGTCAAGGTATTTCTCCATGTTTTCTGAATCGCATATCCTGCATTTTTTTGGAACAGAAAATGTTTTGGAATTGTTTTTCATGGATTATTGCACCAAAAAGCAGTTAACAAAAATTTGCCTGCAAAGCCTTAAAATAGCTATTGGAATGATTTTTTTATTATGGCAAAGAAAGCTGTTGTGACAGGGGGGTGTGGCTTTATCGGGAGCCATTTGGTTGAAAAGCTTGTTGAAAAAAATCTGGAAGTCAAAGTTTTTTAAAACCTTGACACTGGATAACTGAACAATCTCGTGGAAGTGGAGAGCAGCATTACTGTTGTAAAAGGGGACATAAGGAATTATGGGGATGCAGAGAAAGCCCTGAAGAATGCTGATTTTGTTTTCCACCTTGCTGCACTGAGCTATGTCGGGGAATCAATGGGAAAGCCAGAGTCATACAACAGCGTGAATATTGATGGCACACTGAATGTGCTGAAAGCGTGCAGTGCAAACAATGTGCAAAGATACTTGTTTCCCAGCACCTGCATTGTGTATGGAAACCCTGCTTCAAACCCTGTTGCAGAAAATGCTCCCCTGAGCCCAAACAGCCCGTATGGGTTGACAAAGGTTGCTGGGGAATACTATGCCGGCTTTTTTTTCCAGGAGCGCGGGCTTGAAACAGTCTGCCTTCGGATATTCAATGCTTTTGGCCCAAGAATGCAAA
>CAYJWT010000101.1:0-230 GCA_964373935.1 uncultured archaeon
ATCCATTTTTTTGTGTTGACTTAAAGAGTATTTTGCCATAAGCTATGTTAACTCTGAAAACAATGTATTATCCGATGGCATAGGCATGCATTAGTACCTTTTATAGAAGCCTTTTTCAAGCTTTTTGGCTGGCGGCCTTGCGAAAAGATAGTGTTTTTCCTCTTTCTCTTCAAGCTCTTCGATAATCCTTTTTATTATCGCGCCATTGGCATTATAAATTATAATACACA
>CAYJWT010000101.1:240-2873 GCA_964373935.1 uncultured archaeon
TTGATGGTTATGGAGGTGGATTTGTTGAAAAAATCAACAAACCTCTGCTTGTTCTCATCAACTATTTTTTCTATTGCTTTATCCAGCTCTGCAACAGCAGTGCTCGAAAGCTCGGCATGGGAAATGCGCCTCTTGATGTAGTCAATTTCCTTTCTTTCATCCTTCCCCACATAGACAGGGTCCATTATTTTCAGGGCCTGCTTGGGAACCACTTCAAGAAGTGTGAAAAAGTTTGTGCCAATTACCTGTGCAATGGGCTCCGGCTTATAGCTATTGGGTCTGCCGGAAGGCAAATAGTCCAGTACAATAGCATACTCTTCGTTTGGCATTCAAACCAACTCTTATTCAGCAAACTTTTTTGTGACATTAAGTATCTTCTCTGTTGTTTCATTGTCAAGCTGCATATTTTTTGGAAGTATTATATCAAGGATTTCTTTTGTTTTCGGGAGAATATCAATTATTTTTACAATCGCGATTTCGTCAAGCTTTTCCATTTTTGAAAGCTCTTCCCTGAGCTTTTCAAGCTGCTTTATGGTAAGCTTGCCAAACCTTTTCGCATACTTAAGCGTAAGGTCCTGCTCGTAAGTAAGCTCTTTCTCTTTCTTCCTTTCAGAAAGAAGCTCCCTAACCTCAACAAGAGTAATGGGTTTTTCCTCAACTATTTTCTCTCCAAGCATTTTCTCGCCTCAACTGCTCCTCTCAGGATCCAAATGCACTGCCGAAACAAGCAGCTCTTTTCCAATCCCGCCTTTTGTTACCTCAATCCTGAACATTTTTCCTTGTTTTCCCACAACAATCCCGTTAAACCCCTGATACCTGGCATGAGGCATTCCGGCATGAACAGCCGGGTCAATCTTTATCCTTACTTTTTGCCCCTCACTGAAATCCTGCGTGAGCTTGTTCACAGAAGCAGAAGGAATGTTCCTGCGCTTAAGCAGCCTTCTTGTCTTTGCCCTCAGGCCCCTTGCCTTCTTGCTTGCCACCCAACCACCATGCAATATATACCTAAGGGATTTGGTGGGCAGAAAGGATTTTAAAACCCCCTTTTTAAATACCTTTTTAAATGCTTTCAGGGACTTTTACTTCAGGCAGATAAAAAAAGTGCTTTCAATGAAATACCAGATTGTTAATCTTGTTGCTTCAGCAAACCTCAATGCTACACTTGACCTCTACAATCTTGCAATAACCATCCCCAACATTGAGTACGAACCAGAACAGTTCCCTGGCGCAATACTCAAGCTGAAAGAGCCAAAGGTTTCCATGCTGTTGTTCAAGAACGGCAAAGTCATTTGTTCTGGCGCAAGCAATGAGAAAGAGATTGCCCTTGGAATCAGGAAAGCATCAAAGCTCATCCACGAAATACAGAAGAACGTGAAGGTACAGAGGAACGTGAAATACAATGTGGTGAATTTGGTTGCAACAGCAAACCTCAACCAGACCCTTGACCTGTTCCAGACAGCATTAAAGCTTGACAATGTTGAATACGAGCCAGAACAGTTCCCTGGCGCAATACTCAGGATTGCAGATCCCAAGATAACTCTGCTTCTTTTCAAGAACGGCAAAATGATTGTTGCAGGCGCAAAAAGGGAAAACCTTCTGAGAAAAGGACTAAAAGTAGCGGCAGAACTCATAAGAAAAACAAACAAGGTCAAAAAAGGAAAAGCAAAAAAGAAAGAAAAAGAAGAAGAAACGGAAGAAGCAAAGTAAATTATCCTGACTTTTTTGTTGCACCGCCCCATAGTGCTCTTGGTTTTTTTCCAGCAAACAGTTTTCTGGTGTTTCTTCTTGGTTTCACCTGGCATCAGTCCCTGGGAATTAATGGATTTACGGCTTTTATTTTCCTGTACCTGCCAAAATCTGCAGTGTTTTCCGTGTAGATTATCTCAATATTGTTTCTTTCAGCTGTTGCTATCAGCAATGCGTCCCAGAATGGAATGTTGAAGCCAGAGCTGATTTTTATGGCTTGGCATAAATCATCCATGTTATCGTAAGCTACAGGCAATGATTCAAAAAAAAATTTTATTATAGCAATTATGTCGTTTTCCGGGTAAGCATATTTTTGAGACAGGACAGCAGCCACTTCTCTGAGGTTCTGATATGATATTAACAGAGAATGCCTTTTTTCTTCAAGAAATTCCCTGACCCGCCAGTGCTTTTTTTCGTCTTCCAAATTGACATAATATATTAGAATGTTAGAGTCTACTAAGGCGCTCGGCATATATTTCGTCCCTGTTAAACTTGTAACCAATCTTGGCTTTTTTCTTGTTTTTCATTACTATTTCATGAATTCGCTCTAGCGCCTCTTTGACTTTTTTATTCTTTTTTTCGGTTTCTGCGTCCAAAAGGCTTTCAACTACCTTCGTAATGCTGCCTTTCTTTCCCCCGAACTTTTCCTTAGCCATTTGCCTGAGCTTCTTCTCGTGCTGGTCATCCATCTTAAGCAAAACACTGCCCATAAAAAAATAACAGTTAAACAACTATAAATAGATATCTGTTTTTGTTTGTGGATATCCATACAAAATGGTTAGCCTGCCCCCCCACCACCACCTCCTCCGCCTCCCCCTCCGCCGCCTCCAAATCCCCCACTTCCGGATGTTCCAGATGCAGAGGAAAAGGCTGAAGAAAAAACGACT
>CAYJWT010000102.1:0-2710 GCA_964373935.1 uncultured archaeon
AATGCTTTTCTGGGATTAAAAATGCTTTCCCCACACCATGTTTCCCCTGAAGCTATGCGTAACTGGTTATTGGTTTTTCTTCTATCCTGAACCTTATCTCTTTTGCTCTTGGAATAACGAAAACGTTTCTGCCCTGTTTTTTTAGTTCAATCAAGCCATTTAAAGAAAGTCTTAGCAAATCCCTGCTTATTGCTTCCTTAGGTCTTTTCAATTCAGAAGCTAATTGGGTAACATTCAGGCTTGGCTTTTTCAGTACCAATACCAACAATTCTTTTCTTCTCGGAGAAAAAGTTTTATTATAGAGTTCAATTGAATCAAAGTAAATAGTCAGCTTGTTGTCAATTGAATTTGGCTTTTCGAGATTCTTTTTTAGCAATTTATCAGCATCTTTGCTTACCACAACCTCAACCATTAATTTTTTCATTTTCTATCACCAAATTTATTTCTAATAAAGGACTTTCTCATTTCTTGCCAGGTTTCCTGAATTTCTCTGACAATCCGCCAGACAAGCTCAACTGTTGGTTTTTCAAAAATTTCTTCTTTTACTCTCTCAGGTCTGCGCTCAAACAATTTATCCTTATGCAAAAAACCATGCGCCATGTCAACTCTGAAAATCTGATACAGTTTATCATCAATTATCGAATAATAAACGACAAGCATATACTTTATCTCCCATTTTTTTATATCATATTTTACAAGTACAAAATCTGACTCTGAAAGTCTCCTTTCAAACTGTTCCACTGAAACCAGCCCTCTCAATAGTTAACATGGCTAGTCAACTATTTAAATTTTTCTGTGGCATACTTCCCCTGAATTTTAAAGCAAGAAATAAAACAACATGCTTTTTATATTTAATTTAGATGTCAAGAAGTAGCCCAGCAATAAGGCAAATTTATGAGAGATTCCTAAAACAGGGGAAAAAACCAAGGAAAGCGCTTAGGCTGGCACGGACGCTTGCCGAAATACAAAAAACCAAAAACCTGAGCAGGTTGCTCACTTCCAGTGAAGCACAGGAAATAGCCAAGCTTTGGAAAGAATAGCTATTTTTTCCCGGTTGCTTTTCTGTAAAGTCCAGTGTAATTGTACATCCAGTATAGTGCAAGCACTACAAGCAGGAAAATGGCCGCGTTCAGAAGGGTTGTTAATGGGCCTTGCAATCCCAGTCTTTGCCAGTCAACTATTCGGAGTTCAGGGTCTAAGTAAGCATATATTGTTAGCACGACAGCCATTATGAAGGCAAACTGTATCAGCACCAGAGCAGCAGCTTTTGGTTCGTGCCTTGCAACCCAGAACTTGTAGGAAAAATTGGTTTTGAGCATGAAAGGCAGCATGCTTGTTGCAACAAAAACACTCTCAAACGTTCTCCTGCTTTTCGAAAAAACAATGTAAAGCATTCCAACCAAGAGCATGAAAAAAAGGTATTCAAGGGGATTGGTGCTTAACCCAAAAGAAAAAGTTCTTGTGGCAGGATTGAAATCAAACCCCACTATTGCAAGCAACTCGAAAACAACAAGCATTGCGAGAACAAGCTGGATAAGAAGCAGGGAAAATGGAATTCTGTTCTCCCTCACAACATCCCTGTCAATAATCATGCAAAAAGAAATAACTGCAATGTGGTATAAAAAACTGCCTTTTCACAACAATAGGTTTTTGGCATAGTGTAAACCTTCGACAGTCCAAGAGAAAGTATCTGTCCTGTGCTTTCTCAAAAAAACCAAATAACTATTCCTTTATTTCTATTCCAAATTTTTTGTCAATGCGCCTGGCTGTTTCCTCCATGTGCCTGAACACCCTGTCAATGTCCTCTTCTATTTCCTTTATTGTGCGGAAAATGCTCTTGCTCCTGCTTGAATAAAGCCGCCCCTGCCTCACAACAAGCCCAGCCCTCTGGAGGCGGTTGAGGTGGTTTATCACAGAGCCCCTGCTCATGGTAACCTTTCTGGATATTTCAGTGGAGCTAAGGAAATTTCCTTTCTCGCTGGCAATCACTATTTCCCTGAAAATATTGGCAGCAGTCTTTTCCTTGTCAATATCCTCAAAAAAGCCAAGACACTTGCAAATCCACTCAATCTGGTCATCAACATTGCCGGAAAAAGGCCTTTCAACCTTTTTCACAACAATTTTAAAGGACACATGACCCGCCATAATATATTGTGGCCGGCAAAAGTAATAAAAAAGCTTTGATTAAGGAATACTTAAAATAACTAAATAGTTTAGACAGTGATTTTTATGGAAAAAGGCAAAAACATTGAAAAGCAGAAAGACAATATCAACACCATGCAGACAGAGCAAAAAGGCAGGGAATCTGAAAATCAGGAAAAAATTGTTCAGGAACTGCGAGAAACATTGCAGCGATTGCAGGCGGAATTTGAGAACTACACAAAACGCGCAGAAAAGGAAAAGCAGGAATTCAGGAAATATGCTGAAGCTTCATTGCTGAAAGACCTGCTGCCTTTCATTGACAGCTTGGACAATGCAATTGAAAAAATAGAAAAGCATGAAGCAGCAAGCAAGGAACAGGCAGTAAACGGGGTGAAAGAGCTGAGAAAACATTTTTTCAGGATTCTTGAAAAGCACGGGCTGCAAAATATTGAAAGCACTGGAAAAATTTTCAATGCAGAATTGCAGGAGTGCATTGAAAGCATGCACGATAAATAAAAAGATGACAGTATTGTTGTTGAGGAAATACAGAAAGGATACCTGCTGCACG
>CAYJWT010000103.1:0-2625 GCA_964373935.1 uncultured archaeon
TAAAAATCGTTGGAGGAGTATTTGACCTCCAAAAAGAAATCGATAACGTTCTTTTGCCATTATTTCCAATGCAGTAATTAACTCTTTCTCTTCATTTGCCCCAAGCAGTTTTTCGTATCTTTCATCAATATTTTTTTCTATTTGCTTCGTTTTTCTCATTGCTTCCATCCTGTCCTTGATAGCTTCATCAAGCTCACGGCCAAATCTCTTTTTGAGAGCTATTTCCAATTCTTTGGAAAAATTCCCGTGTATTTCCCTGTTGAACAAAAAAGGCACTAATGGCCCTATTCCCCCAAGCCATTTTCTTAAAAAGGTCTTGTCTTTTTGCACAAGTTTAATCATTTCTGAAACAGGCCATATCCCATGTATTTCAAAAAACAATGTTTGTTTTTCTTCCTCGTTTCTGATTCTATCCAATATGTTTTTCAGTTTCGTTTGTGGTGCAATCACATAAATGGCACAATTATCAGGCGTTGTTATCCATGGCATCAGTTTTTGGGTGCTTTGCTTTTTTTCTATCACTGAAACCCTTACTCTGTATTTTCTTTCTATTTCTCTGGCAAAGTTCAGGTATTCATGCCTTTTTTTCAGGTCCATGTAATTACTATTGTTGTTTTGCCATGTTATAAAATCCTTTCTTTTCAATATTTTTTCTATGCAGCAGGAAACTGTTTTGCGGGAAATTCTTTCTGAAATAAAACAAAAAAAGATTTCTCGGATGGATGATTTCAACAGGATAAAGCTCAAAATTGCTGAAAAGCATTCTTTGGAAAAATTGCCGAGGAACTCTGAAATAATTGCAGTTGCAACCGATGATGAAAAAAGTCTTTTCAGCCATATTCTCACGAGAAAGCCTGCAAGGAGCATGTCTGGAGTTACTGTTGTTGCTGTAATGACCAAGCCAAAGGGCTGCATTGCAAAATGCATTTACTGTCCCGGTTCCCTTGTTCCGGGAAAGCTTACCCCAAAAAGCTATACTGGGCTTGAGCCGAGCACAATGCGCTCAATGAGGCACAATTTTGACCCTTTTAAGGTAATACAGAACCGGCTTCGCCAGTATGCTGAAATAAACAAGAGTGTGCAGAAGATAGAACTGATATTGCAGGGGGGAACGTTCTGTGCTTTGCCTTATTCCCACCAGAAATATTTTATCAAGAGGTGTTATGATGGCATTGTCAATAAAAAAACTGGAACATTAAATGAAGCAAAATTTTTGTCAGAGAGCAGCAAAACAAGGATTGTGGGGCTGACAATTGAAACAAGGCCTGACTGGTGCAAGAAAAAAGACATCAACAGGATGCTTAATTTCGGGGCAACAAGGGTTGAGCTGGGGGTGCAGAATGCTGATAACGAGATTTACAGGAAAACCGCAAGGGGGCATTCTGTGCAGGATGTTGTTGAGTCAACTCAACTGCTCAAGGATTCCTGCTTCAAGGTTCTTTATCACATAATGCCGGGCTTGCCTGGAAGCAGCCCTGAAAAGGACCTTGCAAACTTCAGAATGTTGTTTGAAAACCAGGACTTCATGCCAGACATGTTAAAGATTTACCCCTGCCTTGTTATTCCCGGCACTCCATTATATAACCTGTGGAAACAGGGAAAGTTTGAGCCACTTTCTTCAGGGCAGGCTGCAGAGCTTATTGCTGAAATGAAAAAATTTATTCCAAAATATGTCAGGGTAATGCGCATTCAAAGGGACATTCCTGCCCAATTGATTTCCGGGGGAGTGCAGAAAAGCAACCTCAGGGAGCTTGTTCAAAAAGAGCTTGAAAGAAAGGGGGCTGAGTGCAAGTGCATCCGCTGCAGGGAAGCGGCATTGAAATCATACAAGAAAAACATTCCTGTTTCTCCTGAAAAAGCAGAACTGCAAAGACTGGAATACAATGCAAGCAACGGAAAAGAAATATTTTTGTCAATGGAAGACAAGGAAAATGATGCACTTTTTGGCTTTTGCAGACTAAGGATTCCTTTCGCTCCCTTCAGGAAAGAAATAACTCTTGATTCTGCTTTAATCAGGGAGCTGCATGTTTATTCTCCTGTCCTGGAACTGGGGCAAAGGAATGAAAGTGCAGTGCAGCACAGGGGCTTTGGAAAACAGCTAATGCTTGAAGCAGAAAAAATTGCGAAAGAAGAGTTTTCCTGCAAAAAAATGGCCGTAATTGCCGGGACAGGGGTAAGGGAATACTACAAAAGGTTTTTCGGATACGAAAATGATGGCTGCTATGTTTCAAAGAAAATGGGGTAAGTTTTTACTTTATTTTACTGGTTGAAGTATCCTTTGCTCATCATTGCCCTAGTTGCTCTGCTAGAGGTTCTCATGTACAAATCTGCCTTTTTTCCGAGTGCAAACTTAAGGATTTTTGAATGGACCTCATATGGAAAGTCAAAAAAGCTGGGGTTTATTTCTCGCGGAATATCTCGTGGCAATTTTTTTGCCATTTCCAACAATTCCTCATATCCTTTTTTTAATTCAAAAATTTTTTTAGCTTCTTCAGGCGAATATCTAACAACTTTTAAATACGCCGGGATTGCTTTAACACAGGCTTGGGCTATATCCATAACTAAGCCAACCTTGATGTGCCCGCCTTGCTTTGCAACCAGGCCTGTCAAATAAGCCCTGTTGGC
>CAYJWT010000104.1:0-2564 GCA_964373935.1 uncultured archaeon
TTTTTTCATTCAACTATCACCATGCCAACTGCTGGTTGGCGTCAGCGCACCACTTTCGCTTTGCTTCAGTGGTGCGTGCTTTGCATTTCTTTGCCAACTGCTGGTTTCTGTCATGCTGCCATTCTGCTGGAATGGCACTAGCTCGCTCTGCTCGCATCAATCTCATGTTCTTTCCTCTAGTGTTTTTATTGCGTCCTCTGTCCAAATGGTAAGCCTGCCTGGCACTGTGCCGGGCGCAAGGAGTTCTGCATTAAGGTTTCTCACAGAACAAATTTCAACCCCTTCAAGGTTTCTCGCTGCCTTGTACACCAAGCTGTTTTCTTTTGTTATGATAAGGATGCTTTTTTTCTTCTTGTACTTTCTTCCCCTTTTTTTTCCTTTCCCCGCTCTCTTTTTTCTTTTTGCCTTTGCATTTTCAACGTCAGAAAAAACTCCTATTGCCTTGAGTGCTTTTACAACATCTTTTGTTTTTGAAATCCCTGAAAAATCATTCACCACAACGACAGGGAAATCAAGCTTCTTTTCAACCCTGTGCCTCTCGAGAACAAGTTCTTTGCTTGTGCTTGAGGCAATCGCAGAACGCAGAGCAGCCTTTTTTTCCTTTTTGTTTATTTCCTCAGCAAAAACCTTTTCCGCTTTCGGGGCATGGGTTTTTCTCCCTCCAACAGCATGCGGCACCCTTGCAACCCTACCGTAAAGCAGCCCTCTCCTGTTCTTGAGCCTTGGCAGCCTTGCCCTTTCAACATTGATGCTTCTTTCATGGGCAGGCAGCCATCTCACTCCAATATAAACAGCAGTGTTCTGCATGCCTGACTCTTTCATTCGCCCTTTCGGCTGCTTTCCTTTGCTCTGGATGCTGAGCACAGCCCTTTTTATGAGCTCTGGGTGCAGGGCTGTCTCAAAAACCTTTGGGAGCTCTATTTCCCTGATTTTTGCACCGCTCAGGTCATAAACCGCTTTCTTCATTTCCTGGCAGCCTCCGCTATTTCTTCCGCAACGCTTTTCTTTTCCTGTTTTTCCTCTTTTGCATGCTCTATCTTTACTGCTTTTACCTCTTCTTCTGTTGTTTTCCCAGAATCGCTTTTTGATGCAATAAAATCAATGCCCTCCAGCTTGAACCTGTTTTCTGGAACAATCCTAATGCTCGACCTCAGGGAAACAGCCCTTTTTGCGGGCCCAGCAACGCTCCCAGAAAGCACAATAAAATCGTCTTTCACAACCCCATAATTCTTGAATCCGGAAGAAGGAGTTATCTCTTTCCCGTTTGTTCCCATAATAAGAATGCGCCTGTTGTATTCTGTTCTCGTCTGAAATCCATGCTGCCCCGGCCTTGCAACAGTCCACATGACTGTGCTTGGGTTCCATGGCCCAATGCTTCCCACAACCCTCTGCTTTTTTGCTTTTGGCCTATGTGTTCTTACCCCAAACCTTTTTATGACACCAGTAAAGCCATGCCCTTTTGTCACTGCCCTTATGTCAATGAACTGTTTTTCCCCAAAGCATTCTTTTATGGAAAGCTGTTTTCCCAGCTTTTCCCTTGCAAACGCAAGCTGTTTTTCCCTGTTGCCTGAAAGCCTTATTTCAAAAATTTCCGGCTTTTTCTTTCCAATGCCTGTCTGCCCAGGGTTAGCGTGGGCAAGCAACCTGAATTCTGAAATTTCCCCAATTTTGCCTTCAAAATCTGTCAAGCCAAATTCTTTTTTTTCTGCTATTACTGTTTTTTTCTTTTTTTCTTTTTTTGATTTTTTCCTGAAATTGCGGATTTTTCTTGAAAGCTCTTTCTCTGTTTTCTGGGCAAACACATCCCCGATTGCTTTCAGCCCATAGGTTGTTTTCGCATACGCCCTTATCCCAAAAATAGAGGCCGCAGGGCACTCAACTATGGTGCAGGGCACAATAATGTCTTGCCCGAAAGTTTTTCCCTTTTCATGAATGTCTTTCCCTATAATGTGGGTCATGCCCGCCTTGTAGCCCAAAAAATTCAGTGGCTTTGTGTGTTCAGTTTCAGCCAATGGAAAAGTCTTATGGGTAAGAAAATGCTTTTTTGCCCGCTTTCTCGGATAGAAAGCAAGGCTTCCAGCGCGAGGCCTTGACCTTTTTGTCATTGATTCAAACCCCTAAAAAAGGGATAAAATGCTTGAAATAGCCAAAAAAAAAGCTAATTTTCAGCATTTATATCCATTGCATTCCGCAACAGATACAGTTTGCCCAAAAAACCGGAAATGGCTTTTTGTATTGCTCACCGATAACACAATTTAATCCCGGAAAAGGTTTAAAAAGCAACTTATTGCTTGTACCATTTCTCGTACTGTTTGTGGTTGCCCGCAAAAACTATTATTCTTGTATCTTGTTTTTCTTCAAAACAAATCCTGTATTGTCCAGTCTCAACAACAAAGAACGGCAAGCCATGCTTCAAATGTCTTGCAGTTTGCAGAAATTCCAATTGCTGTATTTTCTTCCAAATCTTTTCCTTTTCGCTTTTATTAAGCTTTTAATATTACTTGTCCCAAACCTCTCTAAAAACAAGCTTGTACAATAACAATCCCTTGAAACCATATTTTTTC
>CAYJWT010000105.1:0-2465 GCA_964373935.1 uncultured archaeon
CAAAAAAAATAATGCTCTCAATAAACGAATTGAATGTGCTGGCAGCAGAGCAGGCACATGTCCTTGATGCAATCAGGCTTGCCCTGAGAAAATACGATGACCCTTTCAAGGCAAAACTGGCTATCCGTGCATGCATTGACTATTTTGACTGGCTTGACGCGGGGCAGCTGGACTATAATTCGCTTCTGAGCCAAAAACAACCCCCAATTGAAGTATTTATAGAACAATACTTCAGAAAACATGCTGGTAAAAAAAATTAAGGCTTGCCAAGGATGCTTCTGTTTGTTTCAAGGATTTTTTCAAGAATGGTTTTGTTTGCGTTTGCAAGGGCTTTCAGCTCTGACAACTGGGATTCAAAACCTGAGAGCGTTCTGCTGAGTTCTGCCATCTGCTTCAGGAGCGCTGGGTCAGTGAGCCTGCCTGAAACACCCCCTATTTTTTCATGCAGCTCTGAAACCTTTTCATGGAGTTCCCCCAATTTTTCACCATGGCCCTCTATTGCAGAGTGAATGGTTATTTCCCTGAGTTCCTGTTCTTCTCGCTGGTCGTCCAAGTGCTCTTTCACTTTTGCAGCGGTTTTCCGGGCAATCTCTTCACTGGATTGATTTGTTTCCTGGATAACGGGGGATTCGGAAACAGTGGTGGAAGAAAGAGTGCCTTTTGCTTCAGCCATGAAAGCATCAATATCCTTTCTTGACAAGCCAATGTCCTTGAGCGTTTTTTCTATCACACTGTTTTCTATGCCTGATTGGTACATTTTTTTGACAGTGTCAAGCACAACCTGCCTGTTAACCATAAGGAATCATTTTTTATTTGCAAGAATATTATATAATTACCCATTTATATACGTTAATCGTTGTGTTTTTATGGAGTTCAAGCTCGGAAAGGGCCCATGGCAGGCAATTTTTCAAGGCACTTTTCAGGAGCACGAAATGGAAATATTGCACAACCCAGAATCCGTGCTTCTTGTGGTGATTTACGACAAGGAAAATGATTCAAGAGCGGGCGCAATTCTTGAGTGCTTCAAGGTTTTCAGTGCAGAAGGGGAACTGGAGGGTTTTATTGACAACGCAAAAACAGACAGCCTGACAATAATAAAGCACTCCCAGGGGCAGGATTATGCTTTCTTCCTGCTCAGCGCTTCCCCCACTTATGCAAACTATGAAGAGGAATCAATGCAAAAGGAAATTGACTTCCTGATAGACAGCGTGAACAACAACGCAAGAATAGTGAAAGGAATGGCAATTGCAGCAGACATAAAACTGAAAGAACTGCATTCATGCAGCCCGGAAATACAGAAAGCATTCTTCTCCCAGCCCCTGACCCTTGCCTCGCTGTACGCGGTAAAAGAAACAAGCCAGAAAAAACATGCTGGAATAGAGGAAATAAAAATCGAAGAAACTCTGACTGCAGGGGTAATACTGCTAGGTTTAGGCAAAGACAACAAGCCGGTTAAAGAGCCAGTTGCACTGTTTGAAAAAACCATTGTTGAGGGAGGCAAAGAAGAGGAAAGAATGCACGCAGTGAGGGTAATAGTGGAATCAGCACTGCTTTCAAAAGCAACAGTTGTTCTCCTTGACCAGAAAAAGCTGTTCTCTGGCATGAGCAACCCAACAACAGAAACAAAAGAACTGCAGAAGTTTGGGGTGCAATTCGAACCAATAGGCTTTCCGGTAAAGGAATTCAAGGTTCCAGATGAAGTGAGAGTGCAGATAAGCATGCTCAATCCCAAAGGGCTTGCTGATGCAATTGGGCTGGGGGAAGGAGAAACACTGGACGCGCTTATGGAAATAATGAAGAACGCTGAATATGATTCCATTGAAGCCCTTGTTAATGCTGTTGAATCAAAAAGCATTGCACAGAAAGTTCCAGAATACCAGAAAGCAAGGGTTGCTAGAGTGCTGCGCCTCATTGATATTAGATATCCTGGCTTGTTCAATGGAAAAAACAACATTCCTGAAATATCCAAGGAATGGGCAAAAGGACTGGGAAGGGCAGCCATCATTGACCTCAGCGGAAAAGACGATAGGGCAATGCTTCTTGTCGCACATTCTGTCGTAAAAGGAATGCTGGAACACTTCAAGGAAAAAGGGAAAACAAAGACACTGAGAGCAATAATCTTCCTCCCAAAAGCCCACCACATCCTTCCCGCAATGAGCACCAACTACCTTGTCAAGGAAATCTCGGAATCGCTCTGGCAGCTGAAAGCCTATGGGGTGGGGTTCCTTATTGAAACAGAGCACGAAACAGAGGTGAGCGAGGAAACAGTAAAGATCACAGAAGCAACAATCAGCATAATCAACGGGCACGATGCAGGCATACAGCTGAAAGGAAAAAGAAACTATCGCGTAAAACTAAGGCCAACATTGAGCAAGTCGTGAATCAACGAAAAAACAGAAACTTTTATATAGCAATGAAAGAAAACCATCATATGGCAATTGCTGAAACAAGCGAAGCATTTGATG
>CAYJWT010000106.1:0-2365 GCA_964373935.1 uncultured archaeon
GAAACATAAAAAGACTCCTTGGAGATAACCCTGGCAATTGCTATGTCACCTTGTGATACTTCCTGATCCCCTGTCTTTATATCACTGTAAACATATCTGTTTATCACGCCAGCATCTATCACAACAATTTTTTTTGTGCTCTCCTCTTCAAGTTTTCGTGAAAATGTTGTTATATCGCCCAATTCTATGACAACCATCTTTATGTCGCCAAACTGTGGTATTTCAATGATACTGCCAACGTAAAGAGGTTTGTTGTTGAAATATTTTATTCCAGCGAATTCAGCGGTTTCAATCTGCATTTTTAGGAACATGTCTCCCTTGGTTTTGTTCAGCGGAAAAACCTCGATATCAGTAATTTCTGCGAAATTATTTATTTTTTGTGGAGGAATTTTTTCTGTTATGGAAAGAGGGGCATTTTCAACAATGCCTTTTACCATAATTTTTTCAAATTTGATTTTTGGAAGAGATTCAATGCTGCTTCCAATTCCAATAATGTTTCCTGCAAAAAATGCTTTTCGAGACTCAAACTCCATTTCCCTGCCAACATTGATTATGCTTTCCTTGTAATATAGTTTTCCAAGTTTTTCCGCGGCTGACAGCTTTAGTGTCAATAAAACATTTTTTTCAACTGTAAGGGAAGGCATTATTTGCACACTCACGATCTCCCCAAGCTTGCTTTGGGTGAAAGAGCCTATTTCTATGTCACCAACAGCAGTGTTTTGCAATACCTCTGGGCTAACTGCTTCAACAACCAGGGCAACATATAAAGAGTCCTCCTTTCCAATTACGGCTGTGTGAAGAAAAAAGGCAAAACCAATAATTATTACCACAATTGCAAGGTCAATCACATTTATTTTGCCAAAAACTCTCCCGTCTGAATCAATAATCTGCATGCTATCAGTTAGTTAGTTCAATCAAATATATATATTTGCCGCCTTTTGCATAATCACAAGCCAGGGCTTTATTTTATTTCTTCAGACATTTTTTTCATTGAAATTATTATTGCAGAGGAAATAACAATCTGGAAAGAAAAAGGGTCGTTGAAAAACAAGCCCATTACAAGAGTGCCAATGAAAGCCGCATGAATGCCGGAAGCCAACAGCATGCCCTCGGCATCGTTTTTTTGCTTGAACGCCTTTTTTGCCCCTGTTGAATCAAAATATGTTTGCGCAAGAAACAGGAAATAGAAGATAAAACCAAGAAAGCCGGTTTCTGCCAATATCTTCAGGTATATATTGTGCGCATCAACAATGTTCTTTTCTACTGAGAGATAAAATACTTCATCCGGAAACGCTATTCCAAGTGCATACTGGGAGTTGCCCAAACCGATGCCTATTATTGGGTTCAAGAGAAAAACAGTAAGTGCTCCCACTGCTGCAATTATCCTTTTCAGCGCGGATGTTGTATCAAGAGTAAGTTCTGCCCCCTTTACTGCCTGTGCAGAAGAAATATTTTCTATGTCCCTGAACCTCTCAATCAGAGTAAAGACAAAAGGAGAAAAAAGCAAAAGAAAAAATGCCATAAAAAACAAAACCCAGAGCCAGAGCTTTTCTTTTGGAAATCTGGAAAAAACGCTTGCAATGCTTGCAGCAATGCCAATGAGAACGCCTCTGGAGAGGGAAATTATTGCAAGTGACAGGGATAAAACAGCAATAATTGTGAAAAAGCCTTTTTTTGCCAAATCAAAAAAGAACGCCTTTTTTTCCCTGGAAATTTTTTGCCTCATTGCCAAAACAAGCGCAAGCGGTGCGGCAAAGGCTATGGCAGATGCCAGGTCATTCCTGTTCTTGATTTTTGGAATGGTTTCAGCAAAAGCAGCAAGGCCTTTTCCCTCGCTCAGGTGGTAAAAAAATATGACCAGAACGCCAATGCACAATAGTGAAAAAATATTTTTCACATGCTCTTTTTTTGTGGTAAGGTATGACAAAACAGCCAGAAGAATTACCTGGAAAAAAATGTAGCTCAGTGCACCCTGTTCGCCAGATTTTATAATGGTTGAAACTGTTGCTGTTGCAAGAAAACCTGCAAGAAAAATAAACTGCCTTGGGAACCAGATTTCTTTTTTCTTGTGGACAACATAAACCGCGATTAACGCAAATAACAGGGTCCAGAAAACTGGCCTGTTTAGTGAGGAAAAAAACTGCAACGGATAAACAAAACCCGCTTGAGAATAGCCAAGAAAAACCAGCAACAGAACCCCCAAATGCGGGTTTAAATAAATGGCAGGCAGCAGGCCTATAAGCACTGGAACCCCAACAGCATACCTGAAAGAAAGAAAAAAGGCCAAGGCACTGACTGAAATGGCTAATAGAAGATAGTAAAACAGGTTTTTGTCCTGAAGCACTGTTTTTGTAATGGCCATAGC
>CAYJWT010000107.1:0-449 GCA_964373935.1 uncultured archaeon
AAACTGTTTTTCACCATTGAAGTCCGCAATTTTTGCCCAGTTGCCCTGGCATTTTTTTTCGTCAAAAACCCATTCGCTGCACGAGAACAAAAACAACGCATTTTCCGGAACATTGATGGTTATTTTGCCGGAAGAAAATTCCAGGTTTGCTTTTACGGCAAAAACCTCAATCCACTCAATTTCAGTGTTGAAATCCTTCTGTAAATCATCAGGAAGTTGTTCAGGCACAGTTGCTTGCTCTTCTACCTGTGGAGCACTAGTTTCCGGGGGCACCTGTTCAGACAACTGTTCTTGCTCTGGAGGGAGTTCTGGCAATCCCTGTTCCGGCTGCCCTGGCACGCTTTCAGGCAATCCCTGCCCTGGCAAGCGCTGTTCTGGAACAGGAACAACACCACCCCCTGACGGCGGGAAAACATTGATGTCAGACTGCCCCCCAGTTGGCGGCTCTT
>CAYJWT010000107.1:549-2157 GCA_964373935.1 uncultured archaeon
CCAGCTGCCCTGGCAATGTATCGGGAGGAGTTTCTTCAGAAGGCGTTTCCTGTTGAAGCGTGGATGTTTCCAGTGGCTGTAAAACAGGATTATCTATGCCTGCAGCAAGCAGAATAAACGGTGAAAAAGGAAAAAATGCAAGAGGCGGGAAAAAGGTTTTTTGATGTGGCGATGAAATGATTGGAGCTGGGCGCTGGAACCGGTATCCAAGGAAAAAAAACGGGAAAAAAAACGGCAATTGCTGGCCAGAAAGACTGCCTGGAGTGATTTCCTGTTTTTCTATAAGAGGCAGGGAAACAGAGTTTTCATCAATCTGCGCGTCAATCTCAACAATAGTCAAGTCAGAAAAAATTCTTGCTTCTTCCAGTTCTATTGTCAAAACACTGGAATCAAAAAAATCAATTTTTGCATTATAATCTGCTTTCCGCACTTCAACCTGCTCGCCCAGGCCTGCTGCAATATTATTGTCTTGCCGGAAAAGGGTCATTGAAGAAACAATGTTTGATGCGCTCACAATCACTGTTTCTTTTTCCAGTGGCAGATTAGGTTCAGGAGGCCCTGGCACGCTTTCAGGCAATCCCTGCTCTGGCAAGGGCTGTTCTGGAACAGGAACAACACCGCCCCCTGACGGCGGGAAAACATTGATGTCAGACTGCCCCCCAGTTGGCGGCTCTTGAATAGGCGGTTCAGCAACACCATTTTCACCAACCCGCTCTCGCCCCAGCTGCCCTGGCAATGTATCGGGAGGAGTTTCTTCAGAAGGCGTTTCCTGTTGCTCAGGCGGAAATTCTCCAGAAGAAGGAGCTGGTTCAGGAACCTGCTGCTGTGGAGTATCATGAACTGCCTGCGGCAGAGCAACTTGCCCTTCCTGCGGCCCCTGTTTTTCCTGTGGGATGAGGGTAAAAAGCCCGATATTGCTTATTGCTTCGCGGAATTGCCCGAAAAAAGGCATAAGAAAGCCGGTTGAACCGGCTTTTTCCTGCACTATTGCAGACTGTGATAGCACGCTTTGGGAAAAATCAGGGTTGTTAAGCAGCAGCAATGCAAAGAAAGCAATGCCAACTGCAACAATCACCCATAAAAAAATTCCTTCCCGCAAAAGCAAGAAAACCCCAGAGTATTTATACTTTTATATTAATTAAATGTTTCTATGGAACTAAAAAAACACTGGAAGGTTTTTGCCTTTTATTTTCTTTTGCAGGCAATAATCTGGGCAAAGGTTTTCCTGTTCTATACTTGGTATGGGTATGGCCAGATAACACATTTCAACAAACACCTGTTCCCCGAGGAATTGTACCTTGCAAATTTTTTTTTCCACCAGGCAATGCATCTTCTCATACTGGTTGCCGCATTTGCTTTTGCGAGGCAGCTTGACCTCCAAAAAACAAATGACTGGAAATTGCTCGGGCTTGTTGCTGCAGCAGCAGTGCTCCACAATTTTGCTTACTGGCTCTCGAACAGTTATGAGTCACAGCCAAGCATAATAATAGACTTTATTTTCGATGTTGGAACATTGTTTGCATTAATCATAACAAGCAACTATCTCTCAAAAAAATACTCTTTTTTCAGAAACATCAAAATCCCGCTCCTAGATTGAGCGCAGTGCCT
>CAYJWT010000108.1:0-1984 GCA_964373935.1 uncultured archaeon
GACCGAGCTTTTTAAAAACCCTAAAAATGCTGTCAAGGTTGCCATAAAACTTGCAAAGAGGAGAGTCAAATGAAATTCAATACTGTTCGCGGGATGAGGGACTTGCTGCCGGAGCAAGCAGCAAAGAAAGAGTGGATTGTCGATGTTTGCAGGGAAGTTTTCAGGAAGTATGCTTTCCAGCCGCTTGAAACGCCAATTGTTGAGGAGTTTGAATTGCTTGCAAAAAAAGGCGGTGCGGGAGATGAAATAAAGAACGAGCTCTATTACTTCAAGGACAAGTCGGAAAGGGAACTCGGATTAAGGTTTGACCTCACTGTTCCGCTAGCAAGGTTTATTGCTTCAAACCCCAACATTCCAAAGCCATTCAAAAGGTATCAGATTGGCACAGCCTACAGGTATGACAGGCCCCAGGCCGGCAGATATCGTGAATTCAGCCAGGCAGATGTTGACATTGTGGGGACAGCAAGCATGCTTGCAGAGCTGGAAATAATTGGGGTTGCGGCAGAGGTGATGAAAGAACTTGGATTGAAAGCAACAATCAAAATCAACAACAGGCAGGTTCTTGAGGAAATAGCGTTAAGGAATGGGGTGAAAAAAGCCCAGATAGTTGATTGTTTCAGATGCCTTGACAAGCTTGAAAAAATAGGAAAGCAGGGAGTGGAAAAAGAACTGGAAGAAAAAGGAATACGCGCACAGATTCTTGGACAGCTTTTAGGCAAGAAAATTGAAGAACTGCCTGACTGCAACGGCAAAACCCAGCTATCAGAATTGTTTGGATTGCTTGTGGAGACAGGAATTTCTGGCAACACTGTTCTTGACCTTTCCCTTACAAGGGGCCTTGAATATTATACTGGCACGGTCTTCGAGGTTTCGGCTGGGAGGATGACTGTTGCTGGCGGTGGAAGGTATGACAACCTTATTGCTTTGTATGGGGGTAATGCCACTCCAGCTGTGGGAATAAGCTTTGGGGTTGACAGGCTGATTGATGTTGTTCCTGAAAAAGCGGGGGAAAAAGAAAGCAAGGGGGTGTTTATTGTTCCTGTTGGAAAAACAGAAAAGCAGGCAGCTGTTCTTGCTGCAACAATCAGGAACGCTGGAATAAGATGCGAAATTGACCTTATGGGGCGAAGCATTTCAAAAAACCTTGATTTTGCGGGGAAAAAAGGGTACAGGCTTGCAATAATTGTGGGAGAGAATGAACTGAAAGAAAAGAGTGTTTCCCTGAGGGACATGAAAACCGGGGAACAGAAAAGGGTTTCATTGAATGCAATTGCTTCTGAAATCAAAAAATTGGATTAAAAAGCAGGAAACCGTTTGACTTGAGCCTGCCCAGTGCACTGTTTTTTTCCAAGAATAACGGTTTCCTGGCAAGTTTATTGCTGCTGTTGAAAAACCATGGAATTACCACCTCTCAGCTGTCATATTTTCCACAAAAATAACGCTAACAAAGTAGTATTTATAGTTTGCCAGATTTTTTTCAAAAATTTGTACTGAAAAATGCTGATTTATTGTACAATTGTTTTTACAAAAGCGTGTTTTTTTATTTCCAAACGTTTGTTCAAAAAAAGCTGAAAAAAAGAACATATGTTTAAAAATCGTTTTCCCGTTAACTGTTTTTAGGTCAAATGTTTGAACTGAAAAAAATTGACTACGAAATTCTTTACGAGCTTACTAGGGACAGCAGACAATCGTTCAGAAATATTGCAAAAAAAGTCGGGGTTTCTGTCAGCACTGTAATAAAGAGGGCTGAAATGCTGCAAAAAGAGGGAATTGTGAAGCAGTTTACAATTTCTGTCGACCACAGGAAACTGGGTTATGACCAGCATGCACTCATTGAAATTGCCACAGAACAGGACAAGCTAAGGGAAGTTGAAGATTTTCTGAGAAAAAGAAAAGAGGTGTATGCAATCTATGATGTAACAGGGTCAAAAGACGTTGCCATATTGATCAGGGCAAAACGACTCTTTTGGATGCTATCCGTAAA
>CAYJWT010000109.1:0-1943 GCA_964373935.1 uncultured archaeon
CATGCCTTGTGCCCAAATCCTGCCTTTCCTGGGTGAGCATCCTGTGCCTGTGCAAGTCCCTGAACGCCCCATAGTTTGCAAGAATGTCAAAGGTATAGTGTGCATGCTCGAATGCCCTTCCTGGCTTGTGCCTCCTGTTTTCCCTCCGGTGAAGCAATTCCTTCAATATTTTCATTCTTTCCTCTTTCCCCATTTTTTTTACCTTTTCCCCAATCTGTTTCAAAGGCAAATGAAGGTGGGGATAAAGTGCGGCAGAAACAATTTTTTCTTCAGCATCCTGGTCATATTCAACCAGTTCAACTTCTTTTGCTTCAGAAATTTTTTCGTTTCCAAGCAATTCATTGCCTATTTTTTTTGTTGCTTCCCTTGTCTCTTTCAGGAAAGCAATCGTTGGCTGCCCATATTGCCCTGTTGCCCTTTTCACAAAACTCGGAATGCATTTCATGAACTCCCCATGCATTTCCCTCCCGATATTGTTTACTTCCTGCAATGGATGGGAATGCATTTTGGTAATAAGATATTCAAATGCCCTTCCGTTCCCGTACATTCCGACATTCGTGAGTGCTGCTGCCGGCAGCAAACCCCTCAGCACATCGCATGCCTTTGCTTTCACTGTTGAATTGTATGCCCTGTCGCTTGTTGCTGCATCTTTCGGGAATTTTTCCGTAACGAATTTTTTCATTGGTTCAACCATTCTGGAATAGGTGTCAAACAGCATGTTGCATGTGCTTTCATAAAGTTCTGCATGCCTGCTTTTCATTACATCTGGATCGGAATAGTACTTGTATTTTCCATCCACTTTCTCGTCAAAGAAAACATACCTTGTGCTTTTTTCAAGCGGGCTTATCCCAATCCTTGCATCTTCCAGAGCCTTGGATGCAATATTGCTCACATTCTCGCATGCAATGTGTGCCCCTCCCAGTTCCGCAACACTGTCATCCCCATACCCCACCAATACCCTGTCATAGAATTCCTCTGCTTTTTTGATTGCAATTACCTGCCCCATTCCTGTTTCTTTTGCATGCCCAGCTATTTCCCTGAACCCTGCCTGTGGGTCGTTGATGAATTCATCCAATAACAGCCTTCTGATGCTCTTGCTAGTCCTGCTGTACCTTGAAAACAATGCTCCCATTACTACCTCTGGAAGGTTTTTCAGGACAAAAATATCCCTGTCCAGGTTGGTGAAAAACGGCTGGAGAACGCGCTTTTCTTCCTCAGTAAATTCCTCCATTTCCTTCCCCAAATATCCATCCAAGAAACCTTTTATATTTGTAAAGGAATTGTTTCTGCCATGGCAAGAAAACCAGTAAAATTTGGGCCGAGAAATCCAGTGCCAAGAATGCCATTAGGGCCGGTATGGGCAAGGGGCAAAAAAATTCCAAAAAAATGGGGGATTTTTTCATATAAAACCAGACGTGCTGTTTTGCAGAAAAGGAACAGGGGCTTTATAGTGCACGCTTACAAATTCAATAAAACCGCGAAACAAATAGAATCAATTGTCCTATGGCTGCAGAGAAAAGGCATTCTTGTCCCAAGAATTGAAGCAATTGATACAAAGAACAGGCTTGTGCTTTTCGAGAAAACCGGAAAAACACTTGCAGAATACCTTGGCTTGTTAAAAAAACATGGAAAGGGGCTGAACAAGCAGCAAGAGCACTACCTTTCACGTGTTTTTTCCAAGATAGCAAGAGCACTCGGCAGCATGCATGCAAACGGTTTTATCCACACCCACCCACATTCAAGGAACATTATTCTCTACCGTAACAGAGTGGGTTTTATTGATTTTATGCTTTCAAGGATTGAAGTTATTGACTGGAGCAATAGTTCTGAAATAATTAAAAGATTCAATAAGGATTGGTTTAATTCTAGCCTTTTTTTCGTGGAGCAAGAAAAAGTTTTTCCCGGGTCTAAAGATTTTTTTCGCGTTCAGAAGAGGAAATTTT
>CAYJWT010000110.1:0-1900 GCA_964373935.1 uncultured archaeon
CGCAAAGCCGGGAATGATTGCGCCAGAGGACCGTGTTGTTCCGCCTGGCGATACTGGTTTGCCTCCCGGTCCAGCACTCAGTGACCTTAAGGGCGCAGGGTTGAATGTCAGGGTGCAGGGAAGCACTATTGTTGTTGTTCAAGACAAAGTTGTTGCAAAGAAGGGGCAGGAAATAAACGCTGCTGTTGCTTCAACTCTTTCAAAGCTCAACATAAAGCCAATAAAGGTTGGGCTTGCATTAAAAGCATGCTATGAGAAGGGAGAGGTCTATGCTTCTGATGTCCTGAACATTGACTCAGAGCTTGTTATGAGCAATTTCATGAATGCTTACAGGAATGCTCTCAATCTTGCAGTCAATGCCCAGTATTTCACAAGAGAGAGCATTGAGATAATGATTGGAAAGGCATTCCGCAATGCCAAGGCAGTTGAAGCCGAGGCAAAAAAAGGGGAAACAATAGGGAATGGGCAAGCTGGGGAAACAGTTGCCCAGTCTCCTGGAGTCCCTGCAGAGAGTGCTGAAAGTCAGCAAAAAAATGAGGCGAGGTGAAAAAATGGAGTACATATACGCTAGCCTTCTGTTGCACCAGGCAAAAAAGGAAATAAACGAAAAAAGCGTTTCCAGGGTGCTTGATGCCGCCGGAATAGAGGCAGACAGTGCAAAAACAAAAGCTCTTGTTGCTTCCCTCAAGGATGTAAATATTGAGGAAGCAATCCAGAAAGCAGTTGTAATGCCTGCAGCTGTTCCAGTTCAAGCAGGCGGGGAAGCAGAAAAAAAGAAGGAAGACAAGAAAAGCGAAGAAGAAGATGCAAAAGCAGAAATGTCTGCTGCTGAGGGCTTAGGCAGCCTGTTTGGCTGACCTCAGCATTTTTTTTATTTTTCCTTAATGTTACGCAGTTAATGAAAACTTTTTATATTTCTCTTGCACACTTATTTCTGGTGGTGGTGTTGGGCTCACCGGAAAAAAATATATCCAGTGTCACTGGAGGCGAAGATTTGCTATACAGTTGTTCAGGCACATACTTCTATACAAACAAAGGCCATCGCCGGTTGCCAATGGCAAAAAAAGAGGGTTGGAGAATTCCAGAAAGGCAACGCTCACCAGGCGAAACTGGTTTTTAATAAAAGTGCTTTTCCCTCAATAAAAAAAGCCATTGGCAGCCAGTTTTTGCTTTTTTTTTTGTTTACTGGTTTTCACGGCCTTGTGCAAAAAGTAGGTAATTTTAGCGAATTTTTGCACATAGCATAGTTAAGATTTTTATGGGATTCGTAACTTGCCACTTATATGGGGATTAATATTAGGCCGATGCAAAAAGAGGATTTATCGCGGCTTGCTGAAATCTATGTTGAAGTTTACAAACAATTTGATGTTGGCGAACATTGGACATTGAATACCGCAAAGCGATTATTGTCATACTGGTTAGAAAAACAACCTGATTTAGCATTAGTAGCGGAATATGATGGGCAAGTTGTTGGCGCATTTGTAGTAGGGATAAAACCATGGTGGGATGGAAACCATTTAGTGGATGGAGAAATTTTTGTCCACCCCAAATATCAGAAAGAAGGAATCGGAACCGAATTATCAAAAGTGCTTTATAAGAAGGCCCTAGAAAAATATAAAGTTACAAGTTTTGATGCATACACCTTTAAGAAAACAAAATTTCCTTTAAATTGGTATAACTCCCAGGGGTTCACAGTGAATGAAGACTGGGTTATGATTTCGGGTAATGTAAAATCTGTATTATCAAAATTACAAAAAAAACATTGACTTTTTACACAAGAACGACTTAATATACAAAACTGGTTTTCACAAAAGCAATATAAATAATATATTACTATTATTTTTGCATGAATGTTATGAAAACCCTGAAATAGTGGAACGGACAAAATACTGTGGAGGTG
>CAYJWT010000111.1:0-1897 GCA_964373935.1 uncultured archaeon
TTAACCCTGAGCTGCTGAAGCGCTTGGGCAGGTACGGAAAACTGCACTCGATGCTCGAGCGCGGGTTGTTTTTCTCGCACAGGGACCTTGACAAAGTGCTTGATGACTTTGAAAAAAAGAAAGGCTTTTTTCTTTACACCGGCAGGGCTCCCAGCAAGCCAATGCACTTGGGGCATGTCCTGCCATTCGAGATAACAAAATGGCTCCAGGAAACATTCGGGGTTAATCTCTATATCCAGATTCCTGATGAAGAAAAGTTCCTTGCAGGCAAAGTTTCTTCCCTGAAAGAAATTGATTCTGTTGCAGCAGATGATATGCTGCACATTGCCGCAATGGGCTTTGATGCAAACAAGACATTCATTTTCAGGGACAGGGAGTTTGCCGGGAGAATGTATGAAGCAGCAGTGCTTGTTGCAAGGAAAACAACCTTTTCAACAGCAAAAGCGGTTTTTGGTTTTGACAATTCAACAAACATTGGCTTTTCCTTTTACCCGGCAATGCAGTGCGTTCCAACGTTTTTTGAGAAAAAGCGCTGCCTTATCCCAAGCGCCATTGACCAGGACCCTTTCTGGAGAATCCAGAGGGATGTTGCAGAAAGTCTGGGGTATTACAAGACAGCGGCAATCCACAGCAAGTTTTTGCCCCCGCTTTCCGGGGTTGAGGGAAAGATGTCTGCAAGCGAAGAGCTCTCTGCGATTTATTTGAACGATAACCCCGAGAAAGTGAAAGAAAAAATATCAAAATATGCGTTTTCCGGCGGCCAGGCAACTGTTGAAGAGCACAGAAAGCTTGGCGGGAGAACGGATGTTGATATTGCATGCCAGTGGCTGGGCATTTTCTTTGAACCCAGCAACAAAAAGCCTGAGCAAATAAAAAACGATTATGAATCGGGGAAAATGCTTACAAGCGAAATAAAACAAATTCTTGCTGAAAGAATAAATAATTATCTGAAAGAGCACAACAAGAAAAAAAACAAGGCAAAAAAACAGCTGAAGAAATTCATGTACTCCGGCAAACTTGCAAAAAAAATGTGGGAATGGGAAATTGAATACTGAGTTTTTACTATTGTAGGAATTTTATTGATCTAACTGTTTCATCAAACTTGTTTTTTAAATTCCAACCTATATTTGTCCCCCCATATTTACTGAATGCTTTAATCATAGATTTGCTCCCTGTTCTTTCTAGTGCTTTCCCGAATTCTCTCCCGCCAGCAAGTCTTATTGCTTCAGTAACTGCCTTGCGGTCTCGTTTTATGATTTCCCCAATTGTGACCCCCGTCCCAATTCTCAATGCTTCGGCAAGTTCTTTTGGCGAGGTAAGCTCTACCGTTTCACTGAATCTAACACCGCCAGCAATTCTTAAGCAATCCAAAACATCTTTTGTTATCCTTTTTACAGCCAATAATTGGGCTAATTTATAAGCAGCATTGTTGTTTTTTAAAAAATCTGCCAACTGTTTTCCAAGGCCTTCTCTTTCAACTAAATAAACAAAACTTCTTGTTCGATTGTTTTCGAGAACCCCTGTTGACTTGTATTTTTTCCCTCTTTTACTGAATCCACTATGAATTTCTGAAATTAATCTTTCTTTTATTCTTT
Source organism: uncultured archaeon (assembly GCA_964373935.1). GTDB lineage: Archaea > Iainarchaeota > Iainarchaeia > Iainarchaeales > CAYJWT01 > CAYJWT01. Next base: position 1,596 of record CAYJWT010000111.1, read on the forward strand.
TAACAGGAATCAAGCGTCTTGCCATTTTATTCTCACGTAATTAATATGTTTTCTCTTATTTAAAGTTTTTTGCGGTTCATATTATTTCTGTTTCAGTTCCCTGTTTCTTGAGTTCTCTCACCAGGTCTTTGAAGAACTTGTTTTCCTGTTTCTGCAGTACGATTTTGTCTGCTTTGTTTAGTTTTGCGATGTGGTCGATTTTTGTAAGTGTATTGCCCCATTCTATTATGTCGTTGTAGATTTTTTTCTTTTCAGAGAGTTTTGCTTTTATTTACTCCATCAGAATGTTTCCCTGCCTTATT
>CAYJWT010000112.1:0-1889 GCA_964373935.1 uncultured archaeon
TTGAACAACAACAATAGTGCTTCCCTGCACCCTGACATTCAACCCTGCGCCCTTGAGGTCACTGAGTGCTGGACCAGGAGGCAAACCAGTATCGCCAGCCGGAACAACAATGTCCTCTGGCGCAATCATTCCCGGCTTTGCGAAAACTTTTCCAGAATTCCTTTTCAGGAAAGCATACAATTCGAAAGGGTTTGTTTCAGTGAACATCAAAGCAATTGACTTTTCCATGTGCTGGAGAAGCTTCTCTGACTTTATGCCAGCTTCTTCAAACGCCCTCTTTGCTACCTTTGTTTTTGAGACCTTCACGATTGCCTTTCCCCTGAGCTTTTTCCTGAGCTGCTGGAACAATGCTGCGGGAAACCTTTCCGGGTCAGCAATCGCTATAACTGGATAAGAGGAAGCAAGTTTCCTTAGCTCTGAAAGCTCTTTTTCCTTCCATTTCCTCACATGCCGAGTCATTGCTTACCCCCCACTCTGATTGCGGGCCACCCAACCTTTTCTTTGAAAAAGAAAAGCTTGACCAAAAGAAACTTCCTAAAAAACATCAATTACCCCCCACTCTGATTGCGGGCCCCATGGTTTCCTTGACAAAAACCGATTTGATATTCTGTGTTTTGTTGGGAAGAGCATTGCTCACTTCCCTGAAAACAACAAGAGCATTCTCGGCAAGCTGGGAATCATTCATTTTCTCGTCCCCAATCATAATCTGCACCAAAGGCATTGGCTTGCCCTTCTTGTTTGTTATCCTTATTGCACCCCCCAGTTCCCTGAGAGATTCCTCTACAGAGGCAACACTTGCCTGCACTGGCTTTGGCATCCTGCCTTTTGGGGCAAGCTGCTGGCCAAGATACTTTCCCACAGTCAGCATGGCCTGTCCCTCTGCCAAAAGCAAATCATAGTCGTTAATTATTTCAGCAACATCCTTTTTCGAGAGTTTCGGGATGTCTGCATCCATTATTATTTTCTCCACCTTGCCCTTGATTTGCGTGGCGAACTCCTGTGTTTTCGCAAAAACAAGGGCTCTTGCAGAGCTTTTTTTTGTGGAATAAGGAAGCTTTACCCTGATGTCAACCTGGTTCTCAGGCTTCATGTAGTCAAGGAACTTGAAGTTAACCATCATTTCAATTGACTGGTGGAATTTCCTCTGCTTGCTGGCCTGCCGCATTTTGCCAAATGCTTCAATTACTGATTCAGTGTTCATCAGAATGCCTCCCAGCAAACAGCTGGTAAAAAAAACACTTTTTTTTTTGGTTATCCTACAAAAGCGTTTTTTCGGCAAAAAGCCAAAAAATATGGCTCTTTACTAAGTAGAATATTCTAGAAAATTATTTATAAAGGTATTGCACACTATAATGCCTAGATAAACCCATTTTTTTGGGGAAAAAGGAGGTTATGCAATGGCTTTTGGGCAAGAAATATACAACTTGTTTCCGAACGAGTTCTATATGCTGGTGCATGTGGTCGAGCTAGTGCTTGGACTTTATGTTGCCAACAAAGCTAACAGCATGGGTAACGGAAAAGCAGCTTTGGCATTTGTCCTGTATGGTTTAACAGGATTAATCCACTTGCTGACACATTTGGGAATGTTAACACTGCCATTCTCACACCTTGTTTCAAGGGTGTTCCTGCTCGTGGCAGTAATACTGCTCTACATGGGCTGGAAAAAGTAAAAAAAGGCCTAATGCCTTTTTTCTGTTTCTTTTTTTTTCTTTTTATTTTTCTTTTGGGCCAATAGAGTATGCTATATTCGGCAAAAAAACCCAGAAAAAGAATGAACCGGGGTACGAAAACGAAAAAAAAGAATGGGCGGAAGAAGGGAAAGAAAGTTAAAACACCCGTTAAAAGAAACACCCAAAAACAAACCATCAAACTCCAAAAGACCCACAAAA
>CAYJWT010000113.1:0-1864 GCA_964373935.1 uncultured archaeon
AGGGATTTCCTTGATGCCAGGGATGCAGTGAAAGCATTGTGGGCGATTGCTGAAACAAGAAGCGAGAAAAAAATTTTCAATGTGTGCTCCGGAAAGGCTGTGAAACTGAAACAAATACTCCAAAAATTCATAAAATATTCAGGAAAAAAAATTGGTTATTCTGTGGATGCAGGGAAAGTGAGGAAAACAGACATAAAAAAAACCTATGGCTCAAACGCATTGCTGAAAAAAGAAACAAAATGGAAGCAGGAAATACCCGTGGAACAGACAATAAGGAATGTTGTTGAACACTGGAAAAGTGCATTGTGAATGATTTTCTCACAAGATGTCCGGCTTTCAAGGCCAGAGCAGGAAAAAGCAAGAAAAAAAAATTGCGGAAAAAGCAAAAAAAATGGGCTTCAGGGGATTTGGCGCGGAATTCCTTTTCATAGAAACAAAAGAAGCAACCCCCAAAATGCTGGAAAAAGCGGAAAAAAAAGCAAGGGACTGGAAAAGGTTTCTGGAAAAAGAGTTTGATGAGACAAGAATAAGCGTTCATGCGCCATGGCTGCCATACGAAGAAACAAGCATTGCAAGAGGAAACATTGGGGCTAAAGCAATCATGGATTTTGCAGGATTCTGCCAAGACATTGTTGATGTAATAAACATTCACATTGACACTTCCATAAAAACAAGCGAGTGGGAAAAATCCTATTCAACAGCAGGGCAAAGGGAACAGGCAAGGGAAACTGCAGTGCAAAACCTTGCCGAATTCACTGACAAAAACAATGCAATCTGCATTGAAACAATCCCAATTGTTGAAGAGGAATCAGTTGGGGATTATCTTGGGTTTATTGCCTGCCTGCCAAGCGAAATGGAATATTTCACCAAAAAAAACAGAAAGTTGGGAATAACAATAGACACCTGCCACACCGGCATAACAATAGAGGCCTGCAGGCAATTCCTTGAAGAAAAGCAAACACCAGGATTCTACGAGGAAGACCTGAAGGAAATAAAAGAAGTGGCAAAAAAAGGAGACAAACCATACATGGAACTGGGAAACAGGATAAGGCATTTGCATTACAGCGACCTGAGCAAGTTCGGAAACAACCTGAGAAAAGCACAGCACGGAGCTGTTCCGGGAGAAGGGCATAGGAGCGAGAAAGAAATGATTGGGATATTGGAGCAGTATGAAAAAGCCGTTGGAAAAAAAAGCGTGAGCGCAACCCTCGAAATAAATGAAACAGATTATGCCAAGCTTGAAAACATTGAAAAAACTCTTGGAATCTTAAGAACGCACCAATACAATTAAATTGAATAAAAAAAGAAAAGTTATTGGCAAAAGCGGTTTTTTTATGAAAGAATTCGGGGTAATAATGTCAGGGGGCAGTGGAACAAGGTTCTGGCCTGTTTCAAGAAACAACACCCCAAAGCAGTACCTTAGCATGTTTGGCAAAAAAACCCTCATCCAGAGCGCTTTTGAAAGGAATGCTGCTGTATTCGGGAAAGAAAATGTTTTTGTCTGCACAAACCCCCTGCAACAAAAAATGGTTTCAGGGCAATTGCAAATAAAAAAAGAAAGCATTATTCTAGAGCCATTTCCAAAGGACACGGCAGCAGCAATAGGGTTAAGCACAATAAGCATAATGCAGAAAGACGAGAATGCAGTGATTGCATCTGTTGCAAGCGACCCCCTCATCAATGACATTGAGGCATACAAGAGGACACTGAAGAAGGCACTGGCAATTGCAAAAAACTCTGATGAAATCGTGACAATTGGCATTACCCCAACACACCCTTCAACAGCCTATGGCTATATTGAAACAGGAATAAAAACTTCTGAAAGAGCGTGGAAAGTGAAAATGTTCAGGGAAAAGCCAGGGAG
>CAYJWT010000114.1:0-1760 GCA_964373935.1 uncultured archaeon
CTTCCAAATCTTTACCTTTTCGCATTTATTAAGCTTTGAATAATACGTCTCCCAACACTCTCAAAAAACAAGCTTGAACAAAAACAAACACTAGAAACCATATTTTTTCCTTACTTCCTCTTTACTGAACAATTTTATTTTTCCTTCTTGAATTTCCTGGCTTATTTTCTGCATTTTTCTGACAACAAGTGCATCTTCCAGTTCCCTGACACTCTTGAATACACCGTATTCTTTTCCAAGCTCTAAAATTCCAGCACGTATTGCTTCGCTTCTTGTCTTGAAAATTCCCACTTCAATTAGTTTTTCCAGAATAAATTCTTGCGCTGGTTTCAGTCTCAGAAGAGTTTCAGCCATAAAAATCACCAATAAAATTGATATCAAAAAGATATATAAAAATATGGGCGGCAAAGCTTTAAAAAGCCATTTTTCGTTATCCCTGCATGACAAGAAAGAGAAAGGAAACGCATGCTTACAAGAGGTCCATTGGAGGGGACAGTTGGGGGCGCTATTTAAGAAGGACAATTTTTGAACCAAAAAAGCCGCCAAAAAAATCCGGGTTTATTATTTTCACGCAAACTGTTGCTGGAAAAGCAATAATGGATTGCCACTTTCACAAGACAATGGATAAAAAAAGTTTGCAAAAATTTAAAATATTGCCATTTGTTCCGGCAGTTAACGATATAAATTATTAAAATCAGAAAAAGAAAGAAACAGGGCAGCCCAAAGAAAACCGGCTGCCTCTTTGTTTCCTGTTTATTTAAAGTAGTTTGCTACTTTGTTCAAGCCAGTTTTTGCCATATAAACTGGCTGCAAGAGAATTGCGAAAACTTTGTTTGTTTTTGATTTTCTTGCTTTTGTCTTTATTTTTCTTGTTTTCTTTGCCATGTTTTTCTTCACCCCTTTTTCAATCGTTATAAGAAATCCTGCAGGCGTCACTGCCTGACAAAAAGCAGCTTGTGCTGCCTGTCAAGCTGTATTCTCTTCCTTCCCTGCAAAAAAAGCCAGAGAATTACAGCAATTGCAACAATAATAACCGCCAGCAAGCCAGTGTTCTGGAAAAGCACTGCAAAGCCAGAAACATTCCCGATTGTTACCTGCTCAACAGGCAGCGGGGAAACAGTGAATGCTTTGCCTGTTTCCTGGCCCTGTGCCATGAAAACAACTGTGCCCTTTGCTTCCTGAGTAAAAGGCTGCTTTGGGATTATTGTGAATGCCCCTGTTTCCCTTTCTCTTGGGCTGAGAGAGAAAGCAGTATTGCCAGCAAACCTCCACCCTTCAGGCAGCCTGAAATCAACTGCCCCAAAAACCTGCTCGCTGCTTTTGTTCTCAATGGAAACAATTGCGGAAAAGTTTGCATCATTCTTACTTGTTTCAATGGCTATTGCAGCCTTTTCTGAAAGAGGCTTTTCCTCAATTTTATCCTCAGCAAACTCTAACTGATTTATTACCCTGGTTCTTTCTGTTCCATTACAGACAGGGCTTTCCACATTGAACAAAAGCCATGTTTCCTGAAGGGTGCTGTGAATATCAATTATTTCCGTGACATCAGAATAGCTTGGCACTGAAATCGCATGCGGGTTTATTGTCAAGCCATTGCCTGACATCCTTACTGCAATCCTGAAGTTTGTATCGTTCTTTATGCGCAAGGCCATCTCCCTTCCGTCCAGAGCAAAATCAGCAGGATTCCCAATAACAATACCAGGGCAGGCCCTGTAAATTGCGGAAATTGTGTTGGAAACAGGGCCCGACTGCACTATTAT
>CAYJWT010000115.1:0-1691 GCA_964373935.1 uncultured archaeon
GGTTACACGGCTGATGACACTGTCCAGGCAGCAAGAGACCTTGTTGCGCAGCTTGACGGTCTGTTGGGCTAAAATTAGGCGTTCTGCCTAATTTTTTTTTCTTTTTTTTTTTCTTTTATTTTTGTTTTGAAAGCGTGAGCAGGCATGGGCTGGTTTTTATTTTTTTTGCATGGGGAAATGTTTTATGCAAATAAAAAACTACGGAATGCTTTCAGCACTCCTTGCAGTACTGATTGTTGTCGCGGGATTGCTTGTTTTCCTGAGGGTTTCTGAAGGCGAAAGAGTTGTTGTTGAGAACGTTGTGGTTAAGTCGGAAAGCAGGCCGATTGAAAAACTGCTGGAACTGTCTGGAAAGGAAACTTTTATTGTTTCTCCAGCTTTTTTTGAAAAGCATTCAATTAACCCCTATATGGCAAATTCCATGAACCTTTTCCTTGTGGTGCTGACTGGGAATGACAAGAATGCTGTCCAGCTTGTGAGGGTTTTTTCCCCTGAAAAAAAGCTGCTTTACTGTGCAACAAACTTTGGCAATGAGCTAACACAGGAAAACATTTCCGCAGAAGAATGCTTGGCATTCATTTCTGCTTCAGCGCAGGATACTGTAATTTTCATAGAGTTCCCTGATTCTGTTTTCCAGCAGCCGGAGGTAAGGATTTCAGGCAATTCCATAACAATTTATTCCACAAAATTCAGCGATTTGGGAAAAACTGTTTTTGTTGCAGCAAGAATAATGTTTGAGAATGCAGAGGAGATTCTTGGCAAAACGAACGCGCTTGTTGAAGAGATTGCCTAGTTTTTCATCAGCTCTCTCAGGACTGTTGTTGCATAGTTTCCTTTTTCAAGCCCAAACCTTATCTTTGCCGCTTTTTTTCCCTCAAAAAACTCGTCATCTGTTATTTCAATTATTTCGGGTTGCTGGGGAAACAGCACTATTTCTTTTCGTGTGCCTTTTGAAGAGAGCTCTGGGATTTCCTTTATTATGAATTGCTTTTGGGAAATGCCCTGCCCTTCAATCACTTTTTTTTCTATTTCCCCCGGCTTTTTTTCGGCAATTTTTGTTTCAAACCCGAACAGGGGCGCTGTGGGAGTGCTGTTTGAAAGGATGTCCCCCGGCTGTTTTTCCAGCCCTATTTCCTGTTTTATTCTTTCGCTTATTATGCAGTTGAACAAATAGCTCTGGAGTGCATGGGTGAAAAGGTATCTCATTGGCTTTGGCAGTGCCCTCAATGCTCCAATAAAGTCTCTTGGGTATTTGCACAAGTGGTTTATTATTGCTTTTTCAAAAATGCATTCTCGCGGGAATTCCTTTATTGCTTTTGCAAAATCTCCTGTTTCAGCAAGGGCTGTCCTTGCTGCTTTAATTTCCTCTTTTTCCTGCGTGTAAGTTGTTGTAAGGTAAAGCATTACTGCTTTCTCAATGTTTCCTTTCACTATTTCTTTTCCCACGACATGGGTTATTGCCCTTAAGCCGCCAAACCTCTGCTCCCCAAAATAGTTTGCAATGCCTTTTTGCAGTGCTTCCCCAAAGAATGCCTGGATTCTTTCCCTTGTTTTCTTTTCGGAGAGCCCAATGTCCCTGATTGTAATTGTAAACCTGTTCCCCCTGAGTTTTCCCAGCTCTATTCTTTCGTTGCTCCATTCTGGGTTCCTTAGTTCTATTCCTTTTGCTGAAAACCCTTGCAGTCTTTCAG
>CAYJWT010000116.1:0-1531 GCA_964373935.1 uncultured archaeon
TGTTGCAGGCATGATGAAAGATCGGATAAAAAAAGATGGTGGTGGATTAAAAAAAAATAGGGGGAGTGTGCCTGGGCTTTCTGTGGTGCTAGTTGGGGAGAACCCTGCCTCAAGGGTTTATGTGAACAGGAAGCAAGTAAGTTGTGAGGAGCTTGGCATTTTTTCGGAAAAAATAAATTTTCCAGAAAATGTTGGGGAAACAAAAATACTGGAAAAAATCGAAGAGCTTAATTCTGATAAAAGGATACACGGCATTCTTGTGCAGCTGCCTTTGCCAGAGCGTTTGGATGAGAAAAAAATCCTGCAGGCTGTAAAGCCAAAAAAAGATGTTGACGGGTTTCACGTAATAAATTGCGGCGAGCTATACTATGGGAATAATATTCTCATTCCAAACACGCCAAGGGGGGTTATTGCTTTGATTAAATCAACAGGAGAAACCATTGCTGGAAAGCATGCTGTTGTTGTTGGAAGAAGCAAGGTCGTTGGAAAGCCAACTGCATTGCTTTTGCTGCAGGAAAACGCAACCGTAAGCATTTGCCACTCAAAAACAAAAAACCTCTCAGATTTCACAAAACAGGCAGACATTCTTGTTTCTGCTGCAGGGTTTCCAGGGCTAATAAAAAAAGAAATGGTGAAAAAAGGGGCAATTGTAATCGATGTTGGCATAACAAAAATGGTTGATGGGAAATTCTCCGGGGATGTTGATTTTGAAAATGTGAAAGAAGTTGCCAGTTTTTTGACTCCTGTTCCTGGAGGGGTTGGGCCAATGACTGTTGCGTGCTTAATGGAAAACACTGTAAAAGCATGCAAAATGCAGGCAGGTGAAATGCTTTGAATGCAAAAATTGGGGTTCTTGCTTCAACCAGGGCAACAGACTTGGATGCTGTTGCCGAAGCAGCAAAAGCGGGGTTTTTGAAAGCAGAAATTGCTCTCCATGTTTCTGACAGAAAGGATGCTTTTTGCCTGGAAAGGGCAAAAATCCATGGAATTGAGGCTCTGTTTTTGAACCCGAAAGATTTTTCATCAAGGGAAGAATTTGACAAGGCTGTTGCATGGGAATTTGAAAAAAGGGGAATTGGTTTTATTGTTTGTATTGGTTACATGCGATTGCTGAGCAATTGGTTTGTGCAAAAATACAAGCATAAAATTCTCAATATTCATCCATCCTTGTTGCCAGCCTTTCCAGGAATGGATTTGGATGTGCACAAAGCAGTGCTTGACGCAGGCTGCAAGATAACCGGCTGCACAGTTCACATTATTGATGAGGGCAGGGACACCGGGCCAATTGTTCTGCAGAAAGCGGTTAAAATTTCATGGAATGATACCCCAGAAACACTCAAGCAAAAGGTGCAGAGGGCAGAGCAGGAAATTCTCCCGGAAGCAATAAGGCTGCTTGCTGGGGGAAAAATAAAAATAGAAGGAAATAGGGCTGTTATTCTTGATTACTGAATAATCCCGTTTTCTGTTATGACAAGTTTTACTTTTTCGTCATTGTTTTCTGCCGGGATTTTTTTCAAAATATTTTCTTCAA